>DASQKG010000550.1:0-3441 GCA_035630655.1 Pyrinomonadaceae bacterium | reverse complement strand
CGGACTTCACCAAAGGAGGACAGTGTGAACAATAGATGGAAGTCTTTAATTGCATTAGTGATCTGCCTCGGACTTCCCAACATTGCTATCGCGGACTACAACGTGCGCGGCAAGGGGCGTTTGATGTACCGGGATGGTGGCGCGAAGAAGCCTTTGGCCCGCGTTCGGGTTCAACTGATGGACAGAGACATCGATGTGGACGAGGTACTGAAAAAAGGCCGCACTGATCAGGACGGGAGGTATGATCTTTCGGGCCATGGAGAAGACTCCTGGACAGTCTGCGGTGGTTGCGATCATCCTGATGTCTACATCAAGTTTATCCTCAATGAGAAGAATCGCGTTGATGTGCGGAACGTATGGGGCTTCACTCACTTCGGCATAACTGAAACCCGGGAGGACAAGAAAGGGACTCTCGATTTTGGTGAGATGCTGTTCGACTCGGACGAGAAGCTCTATCCGCTGCTGTTCGCTTACGCGCAAATGCAATACACGACGTTCACCGAGCTCACTGGTGACGACCGAGTGCCAGGCAACGACGGGCTGGTAGGAATCCGGGTACCGGAGATTTTGGAAGCTGGGGTTCCCTGGACGGGCACCGACGATATCCACTGGCCCGGCGACTTTTTTGAGACGAATGCGATGTTTCATGAATTTGGTCATCGCATTCGTCACGCCGCGGACGGTGATGTGGACCACTTTAACGGGGACCTCCAATGGTTCCGCTACATTCGTCATCACCACCCGCGCGAGCATTCGAACCTGGGTTTTGCATTCAACGAAGGCTGGGCCGAGTACCACGCGACTATTCTGGATAAGGGCGCGTTAAAAAGAGCTCGTGAATGGAAGATGGACCTCAAGGCCGGCGATGAAATGGAAGGGAACGTCACCCATAAGCTCTGGAGGCTTAGCATGCTATGCGGCGGATTCAAGAACGGATTCAAGAACATGTGGAAAGCCCTCAAAGCTGGAAAGGGCAAGAGCATAGAGGGCGGACCTGACGGCGCTCAGAGCGGCATTCATTCTTACGTCCAGTTTCGTAAGACGTTAAAAAAGACCTTTCCAAACTCGAGCTGCGGTGACGAGGAACTTAACTTCGATTTTAATTTCAAATCGCAACCAGGCGGTATGAGCAAACCACTGACCGCGTTTATGCCAAAAACGATCCAATCTCAGAATGTGGCGCTACAGCGCAAGCTGGATGATCTCGCCGCACGTACGGCACAACCGATAAAGGTAAAGTGGAGCGCCGCGCGGATTGCCAAGCTTCCCGCGTCGATTCAGCCGGCTATGACCCGCTTGGTATGCAAGCGCACGACTCACGCCAGTGCCTACAACAACACCGTGCACAACGCGATTCGTAACTTCATCTCGACCATCAAGCCGGCGCCCCTTACAGGAGATAGCAGCTACGAGATCCGTATTGCCACTGGGCAGGCCGCCTTTCTCAAAGCTATCGCTGAACCGCGCCTGCAGCAGATCAGCGAAATCCAAAAGGATCTAAAGCGCGAGCACGATGAGAGTCAAAACGTTCGGTTCAGAGCGTACACAAATCGACTGCTTGCTAAATACGCGGAGCATGAGGCGGAAATCAAAAGGGCGCTTGCCACGCGAGGCTCTGAAATTCCGGAGATTCTGGTACCGCTTGGTTTACGCAGCAACATGATCAAAAGCCCATAGTTTTTGAAGATCTCTTAGGGCGCTGTCGAGCTGCGACTGGCTCAACGGCGAGGCGGGTTTACGTAGAGAGGATTGCAACCGGGTCTTCCGATCAGCGGTTGTCGCCTTGCGGTCGAGGCGCCTTATGCCGCTGGTTTCTCAGTAAGGTCTATTAACTATCATCATCTGTTGAGGTGCCGATGAAAACTTGTCCTGTTTGCAAGCGAACGTTTGAAGATAACCTGACTTTCTGCCTGATGGATGGAACCGTCCTTTCGGCCCCAGACGCGGAGGACGAAACTCCTAGCGTAACCGCCCCTCGTATCACTGTGCCGGCTCCTACGGCAATATTGAATCCCACGACGAACCCAGGTGGTCCAAGACCACCTCACATTTCGACGATAGTATCTCCCCAGCCTTTACCGCTGTATTCACCAAAACAGCCAGCGCAGCAAAATCAGGGACGAAGCAGGAAACCCTGGCTGGCGCTCGGGATTGCTGCTTTTGTCGGGCTCATCCTTATCGCGGGAACCATCATGGCTTTTATTTGGTTCGGAAATGACGATGAAGCACCTCGTAACACTAATACGAACGTGAACGCTAATGTGACTTCGTCCACCGATTGCTTTGACGGCGATCCCCGCGCTGGATCTACTAATCGGGCGACTCATTACTCCTGGGCTAAAGACCAGACAGTCGGAAGGCTGCAAGGCAACCTCAATTTCAAACTCGATCTCCTGTTTCAGTGCAAGTCGATGAATGCTCAACGCTTGTCGGAAAGATATGGTGATGTATCGGTGATCATCGCCAGCTATGTTCCTGACGCAAACTGCTTTGGCGGCGACGCTGGAGTCGTCAACAACAATGGGTCCGATCATAAAGCGTGGGGATTAAATCAGGGAGCTAACGGAATGAAGGACAATCTGGAGTGGAAGATAGGTGCGGCATTAAAGTGCATGGTGGGCTCCAGACAGGCTTCGTTCTATGCCGACGTATCGGTAGCGCTAGCGGGTGGAGGCGACACAGTAAATGATGAATCCAATTCAAACGTGAACAGTAATTCCAACGCGAACACTAATGCGAGGCCACCGGTAACACCGACACCTACACCACGAGTTGAAAAATGGGGACCGACGAATGAAAGTGCTTCTCTAAAGGGAGAACGATTGACTTACTACCGCGGAACCACTGCGGCACAGTGTAAGGCAGACTGCGACAGGAATCCGAGGTGCCAGGGATTCACCCTGATCAGAGCCGGTACATACAATCCCGACGATGCGCCGATGTGCTACCTAATGTCGGTGGTCACAGAAATGGTGCCTACTGCGAACCACATCTCGGCAATAAAACGGTGACGCAGACCGGTTGTATTTCTCTCTCTCACGGCGGCCTCCCGGGGATTTGTCGCTCCCTGGTACATCTGAGTAGACGCCGGGGCCGCTAATCACGCCGCCGAACGTGACAAGTCGACGAATACATAAGGAGTGAAGGATGGCTAAAGTTGACTTTTTCATCAGCTACACCAAAGTTGACGAGGACTGGGCTAAGTGGATCGCCTGGGAGTTAAAGAAGCAACGTTTTACCTGCATCATTCAGGCTTGGGATTTCAACCCCGGTAGCAGTTTCATTGAGCAGATGAGTACTGCGATCGATAAATCAAAGCAAATAATTGCCGTGCTATCACCGGAATACTTGAATTCCGAGTATGCAACCGCCGAACGGAATGCGGCCTTGGCGATTGATCCGTTAGGGGTGAAGGGCAAACTGGTTCCAGTGCGAATCCGA
>DASQKG010000549.1:0-3033 GCA_035630655.1 Pyrinomonadaceae bacterium | reverse complement strand
ATCGCGTCCCGTGCATTCAGCAAAAGGTTTGTAAACACCTGCTGAAGTTTACCTGCGTTTCCAAACACGAGTGGCGCATCAGGGTCGTAGTCGCGAATTATGCGAATCTGGTTTCCGCGTAACTGCGGCTCGAGCAATTGCAGCGTGTCATCGAGGACGCGGCTGATGTCAAGATCACTAAACTCGGTGGCGTTGCCGGTGCGCGAGAAATTGAGCAGGTTGTTAACGATGTTCGTCGCCCGCTCGGCCTGGTGTCGCACCTTCTGCAACAACGCGTGCTTGGGATCCGTCTCCGGCAGCATACCGATAAGCATCTGCGTGTATGAGGAGACGCCGGTCAGTGGAGTGTTGACCTCGTGGGCCACGCCGGCGGCCAGCAAACCGATTGAAGAGAGCTTCTCACGTTGCTGGAGTTGTTCTTCGAGACGAATCTTCGAAGTGACGTCTTCAAGCACAACCAGCGCACCGGTTTGCTCAAGCGAATCCTGCAGCGGGGCGATTGCAATGTTCAGCACGAGAGTACGTCCGGCTTGAGTAGCAGTGTGAATCTTGTAGATGTGGCGCGTTTCTTTGAGCTGCCAACGATCGTTGCCCAGCACCTGTCGCAGCGTGTCGGCAAAGTCTTCTGAAAACAGATCCTCGACGCGTTTCCCATTCGCTTCATCACGACTGAGATCGAGGATCTCTTCGAGCGCGGAATTCATCCGAGTTACACGCCCTTCAAGATCTACCGCCAGAAGTCCGATATTGATCGACTCAATGATTGACTCGTTAAACTCCTTGAGGAGCTTCAATTCACCGGCCCGCTCCTGTTGCTCCTGATAAAGCAAACTGTTTTCGATGGCTACCGCCACGTATCCGGAGACAGTCAGGAGAATGTCCACATCTTCCGACGACAACAGCGCGCCGTCGGCCGAGCGCCCAAGCCCAATGACCGCCACCATGCGGCCTCGCACAACGCAGGGAACGTAATAATGAAGCGCGCGCCTGACGAAGCCGGTCGTTTCCGGAATCAGATCCAGATCGTCGGTGCGTACGACGCCCGTATCCGCGGAACGCACGCGAATCATTTCCCGAAAATCGGGGGGTACAACCATTTCCGCCGACAATCCCGCCGCCCTGGCGACTCGATAACCAGCGTGTGAATGCCGGTCCTCGATGAAAATCGCCACCCGACTGACGTTCATCACTTCCTGAAGACGATTGACGAGCGAATCAAGCAGCGGATCAAGCGCCGTGGTTGCCGAAAGTGTGCGACCGAAGTCGAGCAGGCTGTTGCGCATGTCGTAGCGCTCGCCGTAGAAGAACCTGTCGATCTGCTCCTGCAGGAAAGCTTTCACCGGCGCGGCAATCATGACGATGGCGGCCATCGCGACTATCGCTACGATTACTTGAAGGGTCAGTTGACCGGAGTTCGATTGATCGGCGCCCAGCGCATACAGCCCGGCAAAGTAAACGACCGTGCCTACCATCAAGGCGATCGCCAGAGTCGTCAGCACGTAAACAAACACGCGCCGCACGACCAGCTCAACGTCCATCAAGCGATAGCGAACAACCGAGTAACCAAACGCTAAGGGGATCAGGATCAGTGGCAACACCGCAGCATCTGTCAGCCACGGGTCGGCCTGTCTACCCAGGAGAAAGCCGATACCATAAAGAAGTGTAAATGGGGCAACGGCCAACAGAGAGCCCCACACAACCCACTTCATCTGCTGTCGCACAACTGCACTCTTCGCTTTGATCCATGTCCGTACCAGGAAAACCACACTGGCAATCAACATCGCCAGAAAATGGAAGAAGCTCAACCTATAAAAGAGCGCGACCAGCGAATCAGAAGGGTTGGGAATTCTGACGAGCGGCGCCGCTATCGGGGCGATGACGCCATTGAGAAAAACAAACGTTGCAAAAATAAGCAGCAGGATTGCCGGCGCGTAAAGCAGCGCTGCGCGCCATCGTTTCTCATTGAAGAGTTGTTGACGTTCGGGATAGACCAAACAGAAATGCAGGAACAGTGGAGGAAACAGAATAAACGCTGCGTTCTTGAGAAAAGCAATCGCGAGATCCAAGTCCCGATAGGTGCCGACCGGTGTATACGACTGGAAGACGAACGCCGCTAAGCACAGGGAAGCAAAATGTAGAGCGAACGGCGCGCGGCCGCCTTGCTTAAAGAGTACGAAGAACCCAACGAACAGATAGACGAGCCCGATTAGATTGATATAAAGGTCGCGCGGCGTCCATTTGTGAATTGAATCGAGGTTGTCGAGATCGGCGTAATAGTAACGACTTTCGGGCGGGTAGGATGGTCGTTCGATTAGGTAATGGATGTTTCCGCCCGGGTGGGCCCGATCCAGGTACATCTGAACCAGTCGGGAGTTGACTACCTCTTCATATTTTCTGTTGTCCAGACTGATGGCGATCAAACGATCGCCGGGAAGGATTTGACTCCGGTCCCCGGACGAGCCTCGCTCTACGGTCCTGGCGATGATCCCCTGCTGGGCATCGACCCAACTGACTCCATCCCATGACGGTGTTTCGTGCTTGAGGCGCTGGGCAAAGTTCAGGATGCCTGCCGTCAGAAGCAGTGCGGTGCCAGCCAGCACTAACCACGTTCCAGTTGTGAAAACCGATCTCTTCAATTCAGCTTCTTCTCAATAGACACACTCAATCACGAAGTAAAAAATGCAAGGTATGTTCCGAGGGACGCCTTCGGGGAAGACCCGGCGGCTTCTTCTCAAGGCACCGCCCGACAGTTGTTCCAGAGCACGTTCTCTTAGTAGAAAGCCACATAGAGCGCCCGGGCTTAACGTGAAACGTTTTCCTGAACCGAGCGCTTGGGTGCTGGGCCTATCCATGTTTTTGGACTTTTCCGAGATTTTGGACAACCTGGGACAATTGCAACCGGAGCCAAGCCGGAACTGAAGGATGGGGAAGTTCCGCTGCGTGCAATCTTTGTTTTTAAAATCTGAGGGAAATACCCCCGCGAACGGAACGACGACCGGTGCTTATCTGGGTCAGCGTCTCGCCATTGTCGAT
>DASQKG010000548.1:0-7202 GCA_035630655.1 Pyrinomonadaceae bacterium | reverse complement strand
CGCGGTAGCCGTCGTGTTCGTGTTGATGTTTGAATTCTCAGCGGTGCTACAAGCTGCGCCGAAAATACCTAAAGCCAACAAAATCAGAAAACCTGTGGTTCGTCGCATTTCAATTCCTCCTGTGTGGATCAAATATCAAATGCCTTGGGGGCCAATTCGAAACTCTCTCAGTCGCGTTCAAGTAATCTCAATTCTTTGCAGGGCTCGCGGCCGGTGTCGGGGCACGACGCGGCGCGCTTGAGTGCCAATGGACAATCCGCCAATCCTCGCCACGTTTTTCAAGTACCGCCGTGCCCAGTCCTGCACCATCAACGTGTCGTGATCCGATATCCGCAGAAATCGCATACTTGAATGTGGCCCATGCGGAGTTCCCTGAGACTTTGACCTTCATGTCCGAGAGTGTGTACTTCGTGTTCTTCATCTCTTTCATCTCAGGACCGAGATGGTGATCACGGTAATCTGTCCAGCCATAGTTAGCGTGTCCGCTTTCAAACACCGTAACGGATTCGTCGTTGGCCCAGGTCTTTTCCATGGCTGCCATGTCGCCACGCTCAAAAGCGGTGGTGCTCCTCGCAAGTAATTCACGGACAGCCTCGGTGGGATCTTGGGCCGCCTCCAATTTTTTGAAACCAACAGTTACAGCCAGAGTCGCTGCAACCAGGCCAACCATCAATGCATTAAGACGCGCTGCCGATTTGTGTCTCATAAATCTTGTCCTCCTGCTGGTGTTGTAGACGTTGTTTCATTTTCCCGATGCAACTGTATTTTCGAACTCCCATAGATTCACCGTCCCTGCATAAGCGCCTTTCCAATCTCAGCGTTCTCCATGGCTGGATGGTTTCTCGCCGGTGTCAGAAAGACGAGCACGGCGGTAACCAGCAACACGACCAGGCCCAACGAGGCTTCGAACCTAACGGAACGATAGAAACCGCGCTCCAGTCGCGCGGCTGCATCCGCATTTGAACCCTCTTTCAGCTTCAAAATGCGAGATGCACGTTTGCCGAAGTGATAATTGTTGATTGCACCGAGCAAGAGCATGAACAGCACGAGCGGCAGTTTCACTGACAAAGCCTGTCCATAGGGTGTAACCCAAAGCGCCCTCAGGCCCGGGACGTGTGCCCACGTGTTGTAAAGCCCCGCAAGCACGAGCAACACAACGCTCGGCATCGCTGTGCGGGTGAATAACCGAATCAGATGGTGCAAGGCAGCAGGGAGCAAATGTTTGGGAATTCTCGACCTCAGCCTGGGCCACGTCAGGGCAAGATGAAATAGTCCGCCGACCCAGAAGCCTCCCGCCAGCAAATGGAGCCAGTCAGTGATTACTGCAAGGCGAAAGTGTTTCACCGAAAGCATCGCGTGGCCGGTCCAGCTCGGCGCTACCAGCAACGCACCGCCGGCAAGCAACCCTGCCCACCATAAACCCGAACCCTCGGTTTCGGGATTTCGCCTTAGTTGCCTAGACAGCAGCAGCAGGATGAAGGCTATGACAATGAGAGATGTGGCCTGCAGAATCCACGAAGATCCGTAACCAGTTTTGAGGACTTGTGCGAGAACAGCCGGTGATAGTGAAGCACCGAACGATTTGTCAAAGACGTCGGACGCTTGCAAGCCGAGAGCGACAACAGAGGTAACTGCCAATAAAAAAATGCTTACGCATAACACCTTTACGATACGACGGGTGCCGATCCTGACTGCCTCGATGCGATCTTCACCGTCAAGCCCTCTGCGTAAAGCGGGCACGAGAACCAGCGATCGAAAAGCAAAGCCACCGAACAGCAACATCATGGCGAGATAGGTCAACCACCTTACTAGACTCTGGCTCCATGAAATGCGGTCCGCTGAAGCCTCCACCTCGCTAATCGCCGGCGGTGGCATTTGCTCCTGACTGTGCCCGGCCATTGGCGTAGTCGCAGGAGATTGAAGAGAGTCCGGAGCGACTGTTCCCGATCCTCCACTGGGCGCAGCTACTGTGAAAGTGAAGCTCCCACGCATAGCATGTTGATCGGCCGAAAGTGCTTTCCAAGTTACGGTATAAACACCGGGAGCGAGTTCTCCAAGCTCCACTTGCGCTTTCTTGTTCCCTTCGGCCAACACTACTCCACCCCGATCGACGCGCTGGCCGGCTTGATCCTTCACCTCAATGGTATTGAGGCCAGCTTCCAGTTCTTCGCTGAACCAAAGCTCAACGAGCTTCGGCGCTTGCTGCAGCGTGGAGTTGTCTTTGGGCTTTGAGCGCTCAAGCTTTGCGTGCGCCAAACCAGTAACTGACAGGAACGTCAGCAGCAGCCCCATAAAGGACACGCGCAGGAGCTGTATGTGTAAGCTGCTGTGGCCTCTGGTCGAATCGTTCATCTGTCGCTCTTGAAGGTGGCTCACCATTAGTGTTTGTGCGGAGACTGTGCCGGCGTGCCTGTAGGCGGTTCCGCAATTCCCTCTCTAATTCTTCTTTGGACTTCCTCATACATATCCGGCGGCAACACTCGAACCAGCGTCATCATGCCCATCATCGAGGCGGTCCATCCCGGTGGAAGTCCATAGGTTTCCGGCTTAGCGACTTCTTTGTCCATGATCATGACCATGTCCTGCGGATATCCGGGTACTCTCTTCTTATCGGTCTCTTTCAAACTGTTCTGCTGCAGGTGGGGGCTCGGCCCTAAGAGGTTCGACGTGTTCCTTTCCTTTTCCGTGCTATCGCCCATACCGCGACCGAAGCCAGGAGCGAGATCCTCTGACAACGCATGTCCTTGTCTGACGATGCCCATCCCTTCCTCCATTCCTTTGCCGGTCTGCACGCCATGTCCAGCCATACCCATCGGCCCAACCATCGACACCATCTGGTTCATCATGTGGTGCGGCAGATGGCAATGAAGCATCCACTCGCCCGCATAAACGGCGTCAAACTCTATATTGCGCGCTTGGGCCACACCGACGAGCACCGTGTTTTCGCGAAACCAACGCGACTCCGGGATGCGCCCGCCCTCCGTTCCGGTAACGTAAAACTGGTTACCATGGATGTGCATCGGATGGTGGTCCATACCGAGATTAACCATCCGAATCCGCACCCGCTCCCCCTGCTTCACAAGCATCGGCGTCGCTGCCGGCCCTGCCTTGCCGTTTAGTGTCAGCCAGTTAAACTCCATTGCCAGCGAGTTCGGCACAGGGTTGTTTGGCAAAAGCGCCCACTCTTGCAGAATTAGTCCGAAGTCTTTGTGACAGTGAGGCGTGTACGCTTCCTTTGGATGGATGATGAAGAAACCAATCATGCCCATCATCTCCTGCATCGGCATGTGCGAGTGGTAGAAGAACGTGCCGTTCTGATGAAGCGTGTATTCGTAAGTGAACGTGCCGCCTGGTTCGACCAGAGGTTGGCTGATAAAAGGCACGCCATCCATCTGAAGCGGAACTTCCAAGCCGTGCCAGTGCACCGTGGTAGCTTCGGGCAATCTGTTCTCAAAGTGAATCCGAACACGGTCTCCTTCATTCACTTCGATAGTCGGACCAGGAACGCTGCCGTTGTAACCCCAGCCGTACATCTCTTTCATAGGATTAATTTTCGTCTTAACGACCTCGGCCGTCAGCCGAAAGACTTTGACACCGCCTTCCATGGTCCACGGAAGCTTTGGTACGTCAGGCGTTTGCACTAAAACATTTTCGCCATTCGTAACTCGGCCGACATTCTTTCGCGGCTGGGGCTGCGGTTGCGGCTGAGTCGGAACGTGGCCCTCGTGTTGGCCGGACGCGAGCTGAGTAGTTGCCAGCAATCCTGCGCCAACCAGCCCGGACTTCTTTAAGAAATTTCGTCTGCTGTCACTCATTTTCCTGGCTCCTCTGAATTTGGAAATCTGCTCTTCTTGTGTTGATTCAGCTCACCTGATATCGGAATCCCCGGTCGCTTCGTTGGGCGCTCTCAACTTGAATCCTTCGGTTCTCTCTCCCGGTCGTGTGAGCGGATCCAATCCGCCCTCGAGCAGAAAACCGCGCAACCCAACAGCGCTCTGGCGCAATTGGATCAGGGCCCTGGCGTATTCGACTTCGACCTGGAATAACGTGCGTTGTGCAATAAGAACCTGCGGATAGGCCGCCGCCATCTGGCGGAAGCTGGAGAGATACATCTGATAACCCTGCCGGGCACGGGGTACCACCTGAGTACGATATCGTTCGACCATTTGCTGAGCATTGCGGTATTCGCGGAAACTCGAAGCGAAGCGCGAGCGCAAAACCAATTGCAACCGCTGCAGATCCCGCTCGGCGATCTCTAGTTCCGCTTCGGCAGCGGCAATGCCTCCCTGGTTGCGATTGAAGATGGGAACGGTAACGCCCACTTCAAGACGCCCTTCAGCACCTTTGCGTCGGCCTGCGATCGACGGCACGACGGGTTCAAACCTTTCATAGTTGTAGCCAAGACCGCCGCGCAGAAACAGATCGGGAACTCGTTCGGCACGAGCGCGCGCGAGCACGGCGCGGGCGCGTTCGACACCTGCCTGAGCTACCCTTATGTCCGGACTCTGGCTGAGCAGTGTCTCCTGCAATTGCGCTTCGTTAAGTGACGCAAGATCCTCTTCGGGACTGTCTGCAAGCCGCGCAGGGACCAGCTGGGGATCTCCCACCATTGCTGCGAGTGTCCGCCAAGAACGTAGCCAGTCGTTCTGGGCCCGCAGGAAATCTATTTCGGAACGCTCCGCCTCGATCTCTATCTCGAGTTGATCGGGACGGTCGGCTTGGCCCACGTTGGAGAGTTCCTTGGTAATTTCGACGGCTTCGCGCGCCAACTGCGAGAGATCGTCACGTAACTCGACCAGTCTCTGCGCTCCGAGCGTTTCGTAATAAAGGACGCGAATTGAGTTGGTAACGCGCAGACGTTGCGCCTCAGCAAGGATAATGACCTGATCCTTTTCGCGAGCAAACACGCGTCGCGCCTTACTAAGCTTCCCTCCAAGCGGAATAGTCTGCTCGATGAAGGCACCGTGCTCCATGGTCTCGCCCGGTGAGCGGAAGGCAAATTCTTCCAGGAAGTAACCTGCGATGGGATTAGGAAACATGCCCGCCTGACGTCTCCGTCCTTCGGCAGCGCGGATAGCGGCTTCAGCTTGCGCCAGCGTTGGATTTCCTTGAACGGCCATCGCCTCCAGATCTTCCAGCCTCAGAATCGGGCTGGCCGGGATGACCTCCCGACGTGGTCTTACAATTTCCTGTGGTTGTGTCGGCATCCGCATACCGGGCGTCATTACATGCCCCGGACTTGGCGACGGCGAAGCTGTCGGCATTTGCATGCCGGGTGTCATTACATGGCCCGGACTTGGTGACGGTGACGCTGCCGGCATCTGCATGCCTGGCGTCATTACATGCGGGCTCGGTGAGGGTGAAGGTCTGGGCGTAGTTGCTCTCCTCGTCGGCGTTCGTCTGGTACGAGGAGCTGTTCTTCTCTTCTTCGGCGCAGCCTTCGGCTTCGGTTTCGCCGCGGGCTTCGGCATGACGTGCCCTTCGTGTTGCGGCAGTACGGTGGTCGTGAGCGCAAACATCAAGGCAAGTGCGCTCAATGTTCGTAGCGCAATATGGAAATTACTAGGCCGGTTCATGGTTCTCCCTCAAATGGTTCGGCAAAGCGAACGCCGACGATGTTCTAGACACAGGTGTTATGAATAAATAGGAGACAACACAGGCTGACGCCCGAGTCGCGATCACGAATGTGATTGTGGGTGGGTACTAAATGCGGAAGATGTTAATGAGGATATGCCTGGGAGTTGGATCGCCTGGCGGACCATGAGCCCTTGTGGTTAAGACTGCCACGGGAGACGCTGCAAATGGGGCAACTCTGGAAAACTGGACCGGAATATTCAGATCGACTGAACGCTTGGCTGCTTCTGCCTGTCTCAGCGAAGCAGTGTTCGGACTCGTACGCGAATGAACTGCGCAGTGTGAGCACGGATTGATCGGCTGACCTAAAATGGCAACGTCGGCATCCGGGTGCGATGCAGGCTCTTGCTCCATTTCCATATGGCCCATGTGCCCCATGTCTTCATGGGACATTGCGGATTCATCAAGTTTCGTCTCACACGAAGCCACTCCGGACTGGAGATGCGGGCAGAGAGCGGCGACCAGGAGGATTCCTCCCTGGCTAAAGAGCAATGCGATGCTGAGGACGGTGTTTGCTACCAACCGCTTATGCATAGTCGAATGCTGCCTAGTTGCTCACTGCTAATTTTGGGGGAGGCTCAATATAGCACGACCGCGATTCGCTGCCCAAGCACTGAGCCGCCGCTCATTTATAAAGGCTAATATCTGCTAAAGCCGTGCGTACTCGCGAAGGTTTGCCGAATTCCGTCCAGGCAAAATGCACTTCATCACCGAGCCGTGCCATTCGTGGAAAGCCACTCGACCGCGAGATGTCGGTTTTGGCGATAACCGCTGGGGGACCAAGAGTGCCGTCCGCTCGTACGCGCCGCACTTTGATGGCCCCACCTTCTGCATTCCCCGACAACCAGCACACCAGCGCAGATCCGTCTTGAAGCAGTAAGGCATCAACGCGTCCCACCGTTTCACCGTCGTCCATCTGAATTGGGTTACCGAACGTTGCACCGGCGTCTTCGGAAAAAGCTACCTTCACCCGTGGTGTATCGCCGGCGCTCGTGAACCATCCCACGACCACTCGCCGGCCGGCCGCATTGACAGATGGACCATTAACAGGGCAACCGCTGATCTCCCAGTTGTCCTCGTGCACTGGTTGAGGTGAACCCCAACCGCCGTTGATTTGTCGGACGAAATGAATATCCCGGACTTCTGACTGAGAACGGTCCCGGTAGACCGCGATGGGTCCCTCGTCTGTAAGTGCCGCAGAGGTTTGGCAACACTCGCAGACCCGTTCATCCAGTTGCGCCTCGTCGCTAAGTTTGCCGTCCGCATCTATGGCTGCGTACCGTAGCGTCATGCTCTCCGAAGCAGGCGCATGGTCATCGCCCTCTTTCATATTCTTCATGTTTCGACCGTCGAGCCATACTGCGCCCAGGCGACCGTCTGGCAACGGAATCAGTGAGACAAACCCGTGTTCAGTCTGGGTGTTGTCACGATGCGGAACAATTGGTTTGCTCCAAGTCTCGCCGCCATCGTTCGATCGCGAAATATTCACATTGTACGCGTAAGTCCCTGAGCCACTTTTAACTAACCAGTGCGCGGCTAGTGAGCCGTCGTTAAGCGCGACGACGGAA
>DASQKG010000547.1:0-20607 GCA_035630655.1 Pyrinomonadaceae bacterium | reverse complement strand
TGATCGTGGCAAATCCCGGAGACAAGGTCCTCTATTACTACACCGAAGGTATGGCCGCGCCGATGGGCGACTTCCAGAATTATAAACGTGAGCCAAAGGGTGTGTTGATTGTCGATCGCAGCTTGCGTGAAACGCAGGCCGGGATTTACACCACCACGATCAAGCTGCCGGCGACCGGCAAGTACGATGTGGCAATGCTCGCTGATTCGCCGCGGGTCACTCATTGCTTCGAAGCGGTGGCCGGGATCAACCCGCTGATGAAAGAAGAGCGAAAAGTTGCGCTGCGCATCGAGCACCTAATCAAGGAAACGAAATTCACGGCTGGTCAGGATTTCCCGCTTCGTTTCAAACTGATCGACACCAAAACCGACCAGCCCAAGTCCGGTTTGGAAGATGTGCGGGTGTTGACATTCGCACCCGGCACGGTGCAGCGACGCGACCTGGCGAAATCGCTGGGCGACGGCGTTTACGAAATCACACTCAATGTCCCGCAGGGTTTCTATATGGTGTTTGTGGAGTCGGCTTCCATGCGAGTGCAGTTTCGCGACTTACCGTACGCTACCCTTCAGGCAGTCGAAGGGAAAATCGCCCCAGTCTCGGCATCGGTTCAACGAAGCGCTGGTGGCAAGCCGTGACAAGTTCCCTCGAAACCAGGCGTTTAGAGTACAAGCTTTAGCTTGCGTGTTGGGGAAGAAGCTAGTCAGAAACACAACCTGAAAGCGATTGGTGGACCAGTTCTTTTTAAAATAGGAGATCGAGGCAATGATTAAAACTGAAAATGTGAAAACAAGACCAGGGCACGGGCACAAATCGAAATTTTGCAGGACCCTATTGTTGGCAATTTCGTTAACAGTGGCGGTATGCGGCTGGCCCGCAGTTTCCGCGCACGGCCAGGCGACTCCGGAGCGGTCAGAAAATAAAGCCTCGAAGACCCGAGTGTCCTACTCCTGCCCGATGCATCCTGAGGTTAAGTCGCATAAGCGCGGTAAATGTCCCAAGTGCAAAATGGCCCTCAGGCGTGAACAGGCCGAAACGCCGGCCGCCACGCACGTCAGCGCCCATTCCACTGCAACTGCCGCCAGCGCGTCGGTAAATGAAGCCGCGCCGATGACGGCCGCAGTCTCGGACACCACCGGTTCCATTAGAAAGATGGTCATTCCCGATGTCGACGTATTAGACCAGGATGGGAACCGGCTTCAGTTCTACACCGATCTGGTTAAAGGCAAGACAATCGCGATCAATTTCATCTTCACAAATTGCACGACCATCTGCCCACCGCTGGCCGCAACCTTCCAACGCGTGCAGAGACAGATGGGCGACAAGGTTGGCAAGGACGTTCACTTCATTTCTATCAGCGTGGATCCGGTAACGGACACGCCGGAGCGTTTGAAGGCATGGGGCGCCAAGTTCAAAGCGGGACCTGGTTGGACATTTGTTACCGCCAACAAGGAAGAGATGAACAAGCTGCTCGAAGCTCTGGGCGCTGCGGTGTCTAGCAGAGAAGAACACTCGCCGGCGCTTATTGTCGGCAATGATCTCAAGGGCGTTTGGATCCGTACTTATGGGCTTGCCGCTCCATCGCAGATAGTGGGACTGATACAGAAGGTGATGGATGGAAAAGCGGAGGATTCTAATAGGCCAGTTACGAAGGAGCCAGGACAGTGAGCAAAACAAAATTCCTAACGCACGCCATTCTGGTCCTGCCGATCATCCTGGTTTCGGCTCTTCCCTGCTTTGCTCAAAATCCGTCGCCTGCTGCACGGCCCGCGCCTTCGCCTCCCGCTTCATTGCAGAGTCCGAAGGAAACGGCTTCACCGGCGATGAAATATTTTTCGGATGTGGAGTTGATTAATCAGGACGGTCAGAAAATGCGCTTTTACAGCGACGTGCTGAAAGACAAGGTTGTCATAATCAACACATTCTTTGGCACCTGTACCAGCGTTTGTCCACCGATGAATCGAAACCTGGAAAAAGTGCAGGAGGCTCTTGGTGAGCGTTTAGGGAAAGACGCGTTTATCGTTTCGCTTAGCGTCGATCCGGAAGTCGATACGCCGCCAAGGCTTAAAGACTATAGCCGGAGATTTCATGCTCGGCCCGGCTGGATCTTTCTGACCGGCAAAAAGGAGAACGTTGATTGGGCACTCTACAAGCTCGGTCAGTATGTCGAGAGCAAGGACGATCATTCGACCATCATAATCATCGGCAATGAACCCAAAGGACTTTGGAAGAAGGCCATGGGGCTGGCCAAGCCCGTGGAGCTCATCAAGATTGTCGAAGATGTGATTAATGACAGATAGGTAATGCGGCGCTGAAACATCGTGTTGCAGTTAGTGAGAAAATAATGACCCAACCACGGAAACTAATCCTCGCTCTACTCAGCGTTATCGCCGGTCTCCTGATTCTGAGTACGCTTTCGACAACGCCGATGCTGGCCCAGGCTGACTCGTTATCCAAGTTGTATCAGGCGCCAACCAGCCAGCCGCAACGACCACTGACGGTTGAAGAAAAGCGCGGCAGGGCCTTTTATCTGCGAGGTGAAAGTGCATCCGGAAAAGAGATCACAGCTTTTGTTGGCGAGGTCGATGTGCCCGCCTCAACCGTTCCCTGCGCCGGATGCCACGGGGCCAGGGGAGAAGGGACGACCGAGGGCGGTGTGACTGCCGGCAACATGACCTGGTCGTTCCTGACCAAGCCTTATGGCCACGTTGATGACGGCAAACGCAAGCATCCAGCTTTTTCCGAGAGTTCGTTTATTCGCACAATGACTTCCGGCGCTGATCCGGCTGGGAACAAACTATCCGTAGCGATGCCCACCTACAGAATGCCGCAACAAGATATGGCAGACCTGATCGCTTATCTCAAACGCATTGAGACGGATTCGGATCCTGGCCTGAGTGAAACCAGCATCGTCCTGGGAACCCTCTTGCCCGGCAAGTCAGCCCTCACGGAACTGGGCCAATCAATGGGCGACGTTCTGCAGGCGTATTTCCGCGAGATTAATAACCGCGGCGGCATCTACAACCGCAAGATCGAGCTGCGGGTAATGTATGGAGATTCTTCGGCCACTTTAGCAAACATGAAAAACCTGGTCGAAGATCAGCAGGTGTTCGCCATCGTGAGCGGCCTGATAGCCGGTGCTGACAAAGACGTGGCAGCACTGAGCCAGGATAAAGAAGTCCCGTTTATCGGTCCGTCAACTTTACTTCCGCAAAGAGGGTTGCCGCTTAACCGCTACGTTTTTTATCTGCTGCCGGGTCTCAAAGAACAAGCGAAGACACTGGTCAACTTCTCGGCGAAGAAGACGGATCCGAAAACGTCGCGAGTGGCCATCTTGTGTCCCGACGCCGACTTTACCAGACAGATCGCTTCCAGCATCGAAGAACAGGGAAAGAAGCTTGGTTGGAATCCGGTGAGAGGAATCTATTACCCGCGCGAGACCTTCAACGCGAACCAATATGTGATCGAACTAAAACAACGCGGCGTTGATACTGTTTTCTTTCTCGGTTCCAGCGCTGACGCACAGGCCCTGTTCAAAGAGTCTGAAACGGCGCAGTGGACGCCGGCGATCTACATCTTAGGGGGCCTGGCAGGAAGAGAAATTACCGAGTCAATTCCTGCCAGGATGAAAGATAAAATCTTTCTGGCCTTTCCGACACTTCCGGTCGACGTTTCGGCGGCCGGCGCTTCGGAGTACAGCACGTTGCTGCAGAATAACAAACTTGCTTCGCGACATGCGGCGGCCCAGGCTTCCGCACTCGCCGCCGCCAAGATACTGGTTTACGGATTAGAACGCTCTGGCAAAAACTTGAGCCGCGAGAAGCTGGTGACCACTCTCGAGGGGCTTTACGAATTCGATACCGGCCTTATGCCCAAACTTACGTTTGGACCAAACCGGCGCATCGGGTCAATGGGTGCATACATAGTAACGATCGACCCTGAGAAAAAGTTGTTCCCGGCAACCGTGGAGTGGATCGCGGCCGAATAGTCTGCTGGCAATTAAGAAGGGCCCGCGAAGCGGTATCAGAACCGGAAGCGGTAGCTGAACATGGCCCGCGATCTAAGGCAACGCTATGAAGCGCAACAAAGTCATTCCAGGGTTAACGTTCACCAGAAAACGCGTGGCCAATGTTCTTTTCCTAGTTTTGTTATTTGCTTTCGCAACTCAGTTACCGCCGGCCTTCGCGCAGCAGACCGTTACTTCGGCGACACTCAGTGGACGGGTAGTGGATTCGGACGGAGCTTGTGTTTGTGGCGCGATGGTCACTGTGGTTCACACGGAGACACGGCGGAAAGAAACTGTCATTACTAATGAGAATGGAGACTACAAACTCTCCTATCTGCCAGTCGGTGAGTATCAACTGGTGGCCGAGTGCCCCGGCTTCGCCGCGCTGAATAAGCCACTGACGCTCACCGTGGGCCAGGCATTGGATTTCCCGATAAAGTTAAGCGTCGCGGGCGTGACCGAAGACGTTAGTGTCAGCGCGGACGTGCCCACCATCGAGGCTGCCCGCACGCAGGTGGCAGAAACGATACTGCCCCGCGAGATAGACAACTTACCTTTGAATGGCCGCAACTACCTCGACCTGGCGTTGCTGGTGCCGGGAGTTTCGCGAACCAACACGGGCAGTAATCAACGCTTTGCCGAAACTTCAGCCGTCCCAGGCGCCGGGATATCCGTCGCCGGGCAACGCAATATGAACAATAGTTTTCTGGTTGACGGATTGTCAGCCAATGACGACGCCGCTGATCTGGCGGGCACATTTTACAGCCAGGATGTGATTCGCGAGTTTCAGGTAGTCACTTCGGGCGGAATTGCTGAATTCGGAAGAGCATCCGCCGGCGTCGTCAATATTCTTACCCGATCCGGCACCAACGACTGGCGCGGACGTTTTTACGGCTTCATGCGTAATCAACGTTTCGATGCCAGGAATCCAATCGCTCCTCTCAAAGATCCACTGACGCAGGCGCAGTACGGCGCAAGCATTGGTGGGCCTCTGCAACGCGACCGCTCGTTCTTGTTTTCGAATTTCGAGCAGACGCGCCGCAATGATTCCAGCGTAATTACCATCTCGCCATCTAACGTGGCGGCCATAAACACGCGACTGGACCAGATCGGCTATCGTGGTCCACACATTCAAACCGGCTTGGTACCGGGTGGTTTCGACGCGACGAACTTTTTTGTGCGGGTAGATCATCAAGTAAACGCATCGAATCTTCTTTTCGCCCGTTATAGTCTCTACAACATTACCGCAGTAAATTCGCGGAGTGTTGGTGGACTAAATGCTGTCAGCCGCGGCACCGATCTTGATAACCGCGATCACACAATTGCCGCGGGCAATGTCACGATGTTGTCTTCACGCACAGTCAACGAATTACGTATTCAGCACACGAGAAACCGTTTGGCGGCGCCGGTCACAGACAAAACTGGCCCGGCAGTCAACATCTCTGGCGTAGCCAATTTTGGCACCGCGACCGTCTCACCTTTGGCGCGCGCCATTGATCTGTATGAAGTTGTCGATAACGTCTCCACACACCGCGGGGCGCATTCTGTGAAAGGCGGCATAAACCTGCTCTACGACCGCGTCCGTGTCGACTTCCCGGGAGCGATTCAGGGTGTCTATACTTTCTCTTCGCTCAGCAGTTTTCTGAATAATTCGTACAGCAGTTTTCAGCAGGCCTTTGGTGCGCCGGACCAGTTTCAGTTAAATCCGAATCTTGGATTGTTCATCCAGGACGAGTGGAAGCCCCGCTCTGGTCTAACCATCAACGCCGGTTTGCGTTACGACGCGCAGTTTCTACTCCGTCCGATCAATACCGACACGAACAATTTTGCGCCGCGTATTGGCATTGCCTATTCACCCGCGGGGCGCAAGATGGTCTTGCGGGCGAGCTTTGGCATCTACTACGATCGCATCCCGCTGCGCGCCACATCAAACGCTTTACAGCGCGACGGGTCGAAATATCTGGTCGTGCAGTTTTCACCCACCCAGACGGGAGCGCCGTTGTTTCCGAATGTGTTAACCGCGATGCCGTCCAATCTCGCAACAAAGCCGAACATCACCCGCATCGATCCGGACATCGAGAATGGCTATAGCCAACAGGCAAACATCCAGATCGATCGGGAGCTACCGGGCGAGGCCGCAATTTCTGTGGGTTACATCCATTTGCGCGCCCGCCATTTGATCTTGTCACGCAACATCAACGTTCCGAGGTTGGCGGCCTCCGCTGGAATTCCTAATCTTGGCCGGCCCGATTCGCAGTATGGAAACATCGCCAGGTATGAAAGTTCGGGAGATTCTTCTTACGACGCGTTGGTGATCACACTCAACAAGCGCGCTTCGAGTTGGTCAAATCTCCGCGTTTCTTACACACTCTCAAGATCGACTGACACAGCCGGCAATTTCTTCTTCAGCTCGCCGCAGAATAATTTTGATCTACGCGATGAGCTCGGGCCCTCCGATAACGACCAACGTCATCGCCTGACCGTTAGCGGCTCGCTGGAAGCGCCCGGTTCTGGCCGTGCAGAGAGACTCCGCCGAGCTCTGAAGGGTTTTCAATTAAGTTATATTTTCAACTACGGCTCAGTGCTTCCGTTCAATATCCTCACAGGAAATGATCGTAATCTTGATACGAACTTCAACGACCGCCCTTTAGGTGTCGGCCGCAATGCAGGCCGTGGATTTGGATCCACTACGCTGGACTTGCGCTTGAGTCGCAAGTTCCAGCTTACGGAACGCGTCAGGCTCGAGGCCATCGCGGAAGGATTCAACGTTTTCAACCGAGCGAATTTTCAAGTCCCCAACAACGTATTTGGGACGGGCGCCACGCCCCTTCCAACCTTCGGACGTCCAACCGCTGCTTCAGACCCGCGGCAAATTCAGTTTGGCTTGCGCGTCAACTTCTAAGGTGACGTGTCAGCACCAAACCATCCCGCTGAGCAGTTTCTCGCATGATGCTGCGCGAGTTTCCCCAGAAATCATTTCAAAGTTTGAGAAATTCCAGCTATAGCAAGAGGTGCTCAGCGGCATGGGCCTTGCTCCTTATAGATCAACAGGGAAACACGGAATTGGTTGCAGCGGCGGGCGCTGCTAAAAGAGGTCAGGGATATTGGAGTGCTGTTATGGCCAAAGACGATCGCGACATTCTAGAAATCCTTAAAGATGAATTGAACTTCATCGAACAGGGCGGGTATGGACGGTCAGTCCGCACTCCGTGGCAGCCGAAATCCGCCTTTCAAGACTCCCCGATCTGCGTCAACTTCGCCGACCCCAAACATACCCACCCGTGCAACGAATGTCATTTGATCGACTTTGTCACCTCCGAGCACCAGAGCGAAGTTATACCTTGTCATTTCATTGCTTTGAATGAGGCTGGCGAGACTATCGAGGAATTGGAGCTCGAAGATAACGAGGCAAAACTCGAGCGGAGAGTTAAGGATTGGCTTCGCGCCAGGATTCGTGAGATCGAGGAGGATCGCTCAAAACCAGCCATCGTTTGAGTCCGAAGAACAGAGGTTAAACATGAACACCGCAGCATACTTCATAGTAACAATGATATTCGCTGCGGCCCTCTACTTCGGCATTCGTTGGCTGGTTAGAGTGTATTCCAAATATCGCGGCGCCAGGACAATAGCTTGTCCGGAGACGTGGAAACCTGCAATCGTGGAAGTTGACACGCTACACGCGTCGTTAACTTCGATGGTGGGCCGCCCTGATATTCGACTCGAAAGCTGCTCGCGCTGGCCACTTAAAAACCAGTGTGGACAGGAGTGCCTTGCTAATCTCGACGTAGCGCCCGGGGAATCCTTAGTTAGCGGCTTGCTAATGAGATGGTATCGCGGAAGGAGTTGCGTCTACTGTGGCAAACCGGCTGAGGAACTTCAGTGGATGGATCACAAACCAGCTCTTCAAACCGAAGAAGGCGAGTTGGTCGGGCGGCCTGGAGTTCCTGTCGAGAACTGCTCGATGGTGGTGAAAACGTACCTACCGGTTTGTTGGAACTGTTACATAGCGCAATCATTTCGCGAGACCCAAACCGACCAGGTACTCGATGGACCTTGGCGGCACGGTATTCCCGGAGGTGCGGAAGGCTCGTCTGCGTCACGTGGTATTTGATTCCGCAAGGCTGCACGGGTGGGACTTGTTCGACTTACGACCAAGGATCAAAAGCAACCACGATGAAGTCATCATTCAGAAAAGCCACGAGTGTGCTGGGAGCAACTGTGGAAGGACGGCAGCTCTGAGCCCAAATCGAAATCACAGAATGGGAAAGAAATCACTGGCATGAGCTGAATTGACTTCAACGAACACCCCTATTCTGGTAAACTCTTCATGATCATAGATGGCCCTTCAGTCGATCATTTCGAGATTCTCCAAGGCTCGCGCCGTTTTGGTTTTGCCGGCCCTCATTTGTTTGTGCGTCTCCAACAATGTGGGACCCAGTTTCCTTCCCTTGCCTGTCGTAACGGAGCGCGACGCCCAAAACCCGCGAGAAAATCAAAGCGATAGAGCATCCCACCTCCCGGCTTCGGCTGAATCTGACTGCTTTCGCGTGCCGATGATGGGCCAAAAGCAGAATCGGGCGGCCACGGAACCTCAGACTCAACCTTTTGCCACGACGCCAAAGGCTGAGTTTGTACTTTCAAACGACTCCCGAGTTCCTGCTGTACATGGTTTTCCAATTCCGCTCTTCACGTCTGCATCGGTGCCACGACCTCCTGGCCGGGCCCCGCCTCGTTTAGTCTAAAAACACGCCCGATAAGACTGTCTCGGATCTCCGCGCTACTTGAATTCTGCGGTGCGGAGTCACACGTCCCAATCCAAGGGACTAGCGCGCCTGGACTCTCAGGCGAACGAGGAGCAATTCAATGAGTAACACTGCAATCTTCATATTAATAGCGATCGTGGTTATCGGAGGAATTTTCTGGCTCGTTATCTATTCAGGCCGCCGTGGTGAAAAGCACAGGCAGAAGACAAGTATCAAAGTGTCGGACTCTGCGGGCGGAGGGTCGACCACTTGATATTTTGAACTCCCCTCACTTTTGGCCAACACTGGATAAACCCCAGGGTGTGAGGCTAGAAGTGGGAGAGCCAACCCTGCTCGCCGCGGTCAGGGCCAATGAACTGCGGCGAGTATTGGGTTGTCGCAAGACGCCATTCACGTATGCTTTAGCTAGAGAAAGATGGGTGATGGAAACAGCGGAAAAACGAAAGTATAAACGTGGCGACTTTGGAGTAAACGTCGGAGCAAAGGTGCCGCCAGCAACTTTTAACGAAATCGAGGACCTCGCGAAGGCGCTGGGCCAGACTAGAGCCGGAGTGGTTCGACTGCTCTTGCGTCGAGGGCTTGCTGAATACCGACGCAACGAGACCCTGACGGCGCAGCCAACGATGCCGTCGGGTGTGCCGCGGGCCGGTTCCGACTCCAGTGATGACAGATAGGCCTCCCGAAACATTTTCGGTGGTGATAAGCGCTTGAAGGAGGAGGTATTGAGAGCGAACGGGCGTTGAGGACGTAGAACTTCGTTTGCTACGGGTGAAGGATGAACTATTTTCTGGCAACTGCGACGGGCGATCATACGAGCGTCCTTTTGACTCTCTTCATAATGCTTGTCGCGGCCAAGCTGATGGCCGAGTTATTCGAGCGACTCCGTCAACCAGCGGTCGCAGGCGAAATATTGGCCGGAGTCATGATCGGACCGAGTCTTCTCGGTTGGGCCGCTCCGTCAGAGATCACTAGTCTGCTGGCTGAAATCGGCGTCATCTTTCTCCTTTTTACTGTCGGGCTTGAAACCAAACCTGCGGCTATCTTCAAAGTTGGAAAGCAGGCGGCAGTTGTCGCCGTGCTGGGTGTCGTTGCTCCAATGCTTGGCGGTTGGCTCCTCATGCGGGCCTGGGGCAGCACCACCATTGAAGCGCTCTTCGTGGGCACGGCAATGGTCGCGACATCTGTCGGAATTACGGCACGGGTACTATCGGGGATGGGACTACTCGATGCGCCTACCGCTCGCATCATTCTCGGAGCTGCAGTCATCGACGATATCCTCGGCCTGTTAGTCCTTGCGATAGTTTCCAGTATGGCTGCGGGTACGGTTAATTACCTGGAGATTCTTACGACAGCCGGCCTCGCGATCGGGTTCACAGCCTTTGTCGCTCTCGTTGGTGCGCCTGTCGTGACTCGCGTCGCGCCAAGCGTTGAACGCATGCGCAGCGGACAGGGGATCTTTATCTTCGGACTGGTCTTGTGTCTGGGTCTCTCGGTGGCGGCATCTTACATCGGAGTTGCCGCGATCATCGGTGCCTTCCTCGCCGGGATGGCCCTCGCGGAAGCAGCCGAAGACAATCCAAAGATGCATCGGCAGATGAGTGGGGTGACGGAATTCCTGGTCCCCTTCTTTCTCGTCAACATCGGAATGCAGCTTAGTCTCAGTGTCTTTCGTTCGTCATCCGTGATCCTGCTTTGCGTGCTCGTAACTTTGGTCGCGATTGTGACCAAGTTGTTAGGGTGCGGTTTGGGCGCCTTCAACCTCGGAATGAGACGCGCAGGCCAAGTGGGTATGGGAATGGTGCCGCGAGGCGAAGTGGGAATCATTGTGGCCCAGATTGGATTAAGCCTTGCAGTGATTGGGGCGGAACTTTACGGCGTCGTCTTGTTCATGGCTGTGGCCACGACAGTGATTGCGCCGCCATTCCTCAAGATGCTTTACGCTAGTGAGGTTGCCGCGAGTAAAGAGATTGGGCCGCCCGACGCGGGTGGCATCGTGGCGTCAGAAGATCTTTTCAAGATTGGATAAGACGGGGTGTTCCCTACGCAACTCGGAACTTGAAGCTGGTTGCCGGTGCTTCGTTCGTTTTTGGAGGATTCGTTATAGCAGCAATTATTTTTGGCGGTACGGAGCGATGAAGCAGCGCGGTATTAATTGAGCGACCTTATTAAGATTTACTAGAACGTGCAGATTCGGAGGTGGAATCATGTTTAGGATACAGAGAAAGTTTGTTGAAAGTTGTCTGCTTATAATGCTGCTGATCACCTTGTTCCTGCTGGCTTCATTATCCGCCACAACACATTAGCCGTCGCGTTCAACTAAAAACTTTGGCGTTTAGAGCCGCGATTCAGTTTGAGGAACCATCAAAGCCGCCCTCATGATCGTCTGCATCGCCGAGGCGCGATCAGCATCGTCTTCGGCTTTCGGCTCGAGGGACCTTGAGCCAAATTTCCCCGCTTAGCAAATTCCAGCCTGCTCGGCCAGGAAATTTTGCTTTACATCTGCTGTTTCTCAAATATATCTTGCGCGCATTCTGGCCGTTCATCAGGAGGAAGAATGAAAGCCCGAACAGTCGTTCTCACTCTCGTAGCGTTGCTCCAAGCAGTTACTGCACAGGCACAGACAAAAATTGACGCTTCCCGAGATGGAGTTGACCGAGAATCACTAATGATGACCCCCGACATGACTTCCCCTACGCCGGCTCCAGTCGCGCAGCATAGCTTCGCCTGCGCCAGCTGCGGTCAGGCAGCAGGGGTCTTGCATCTCTTCGGGCCGGCCTCCGCAGGCGAGGTGACACGCGACAGCTTTTCCAGCCGCTCTACCTACAAAGTTGCCCCGGAGAGCTTCGAGCGCCTTCGCACGATCATCGTCACGGGCGACGCTCACACGTTGTACGAGTTCGATTTAGAAATCGCTTCCTTTTACTGCCCCGGCTGCCGCGCTTGTTACTGCGGTGAACACTGGGCTCGGTGGAACGTTTTCGATGACGAAGATGGTTTTGATTGGCACGACTCGATTCGAGGGCGCTGTCCGATGGGGCACCAGAGGATGCTCGAGGATTGACTATGTAACTCGCCGGCGGTGTAGGGATAGATTGATTACAAAGGGCGCGAAGCGTGGAGTGCATGCCGTTGCTGCGGAACGTCACAGGCAAGAAGGGGCCAACGTATTTTCAAGTAACCTTGAACTCCGCCAGCAGGAAAAACTGTTCATTAGAGGTGGTTCAACACTTCAACGTACCAGGACTCCAAACGACACCGGTAACGACTCGAGTCCACGCAAAATCATGCTGGGCCGCCAGCGTAAAGATTCGGTCGTACCGCTCAGGCGCAGATCCGGCACTCGCCGCAAGAGCGTGTTGATAGCAATCTCTCCTTCCAATCGAGCGAGTGGCGCCCCCAGGCAAAAGTGAATGCCTTGCCCAAAAGCCAGATGCTTGTTTGGCTCTCGTGTAATGTCCAACTCATCCGCGTTTTCGAAGACTGACTCATCCCGGTTGGCCGACCCGATCACTCCCAGTGAGCAGAAAGACCATCGCCAGTGGCAGGGCATAATCCTTGATTAAATCCATTTCGCCGTCGTACATCACGCGGTCTAACAATTCGTCCGCCAAGGTTTGAACACGTTCGCGCATTGTTTTGAATAATTTAGCGACTACGGGGATACGTTAGGTGAGAGATGAACGATGGATGATTACGCGGCGATTGAAAGATGCAGAGCGGGCGACAATGAGGCGTTTCGTCACATCGTCGAGCGCTACCAAGCCGAGGCCATTGGTCATGGCACAGCAATCCTGGGCAACCACGAGGACGCGCTGGACGCAGTTCAAGAGGCATTCATCGATGCTTTTCAGTCGCTTGACCATCTCGATCTCAGTCGGCGCTTTTACCCATGGTTCTATGTGATTCTTCGAAATCGTTGTTACAAGCTGGCCCACGGTCGTAAGAAAAGAGAGATGAGCAGTTCGAATGAAATGGAGATATTGGCGCCGGTAGCAAACATTCGACCCGAGGAGTTGATGCTACTAGAACAGGCCATGCTGGAATTACCCACAGAGGACCGAGAATTAATTACGTTACGGCACCTGGACGGACTCTCGTATCAGGAACTGGCTGAAAGGTTGGAAGTTCCTCAGGGAACAATCATGAGCCGGCTCTACCATGCGCGAAAAAAATTGCGCGACAGACTGGCAGGTTATTCGTTTACGGCATTGAAGGTTGAACTATGAGTGAGTTGAATTGCGAAAGCGTATCCATGGCAGCGATGGCGGTCGCCGATGGCTATCACCCGGAGTTGTCGCCTGAACAGATCGGGACTCATTTAGCGAGTTGCGCCGATTGTCGTCGGGAGCTTGGACAATTGCAAGAACTCTCGAGCCTGCTTGACACCCAGGAGCGGCGGCTGCCGACTGAGAATCTGTGGCAGAAGATCGAACGCAGATTGCCTGATGCCCCGCGTTCGAATGCTTCCGCGGTTTTGCCGTCGTTCATGTTCCTGGGCGCCCTGCTGCTGGGCTACCGTCTCCTCGAACTCATACCAGACCGAGATTTCAGCTTCTTATTCAAATTCGTACCTGTGCTCCTTGTGATTGCTGCTTTCGTTTATCTCAGGGAGAACCCGTTCACAATCAATTGCGAACTCCGACTCGAAGGAGAGTTATAAGATGAGTGAAACCAATCGTGAAACTCAGGCTCCCATCATATTGGGCCAGAAGTACGCTTATGCCACTATTTCACTGGTCCTCGGACTTGCTTGTTTCATAAACCTGGCTGGGTTGGAGAAGGCATTGTTGGCTGTGATCTTCGGCTGGATGGCGCTCAAGTCAACACCCGCTCCAGCGCTGAATGCGCGGCGACTGTGGGCCAAAACCGGCGTCGTACTAGGAACGTTAGTTCTGATTGTAATCCCCACCATAATTATCCTTAACCTTGATCGTCTGCGAGTGGTAATCGAGGCCTTGATGAAATTAAGCGAAGGTAAATGACGATTCATTCCAGAACTGAACACGTGTCCTCCAATGAAGACGATCTGACTGAAAATCCTGAGGTGAAAATAATGAAGACAAACCTGGCGTTAATTCTCGTGACGTTGATGACGTTAATGGTCGTCGGTATTTCCAGCGCTCAAACTGCGCCAAAGATCTCTTTCAAAAGCACGCTTAATGGAGCGACGCCTTCCGTCGCGGAACCGATCACGCTGGAAATACAAACCGCAACGTTGTACGGCACTTTGGCCCGCCCGCAAACGCGCTCACGGATAGGGCAATCAAACGCACCTAACTACCGAATTCCACCGGTATAGACCATTGCTGATTGAATGGCGTAGTCGTAACCGAATAGCTAATCAGGGCGGAGACGAGCAGTGCCCTGGCTTCATCAAGCAAAGTGGTCCAGATTTGGCGGGGCGGGGCGTAGCTGGAGCGCGCCGAAGTGAGCAGATCCAATACCGTCCGGCGCACTGTCAAAGTCTGGGCGCGAGCCGGTGGGCGCCTTTTCTGGCTACAATCTTTTCATGAGGTTAAGTTGATAACACCGTCCAGACTCGCGTCCCGGACTCACTATTGACTTGCGTAAGCACTTTGGCATATTGTCCCTTAACCTCGCATCCTCGGACTTGTCGATTGGCCTCTTTTTGGCAGTGGGATTTCAGATTGCACTGTTACTTCACACAACCTCAAGAGCCGTATTGAATTACGCAAGCAGCCGGAACTCTAGCCGAAGCGAGCTTAATCGTAATGCTGCAAGCATCCTCTCCACCTTGGACTTCGGTAGGCCCCGAAAGGGATTCTGAGCCATCTGAAAACAGAAGTATCGTAGTCTGCATCTTCGGGGCTTCGACAACTCGCGCTTCTACCCTCGATGTCATCGATAACGTTACTAACGATTATGGCGCCCGGCCAATTTACGTGAACGACCTCGCGGCGGTTGAAGAACTTCGGTTCTCTTCTGGGCTCAGGCTCGCGCTTATCTCAGTAGAGGCAAGCCTGGCTGATGATTGTTCCATTCTCAAGACGATAGAACAATTGAGGGAGATGAGTTTCAAGATCATCTGCTATGGTGACCGCTTTGATCAATTTCCGCTCGGCCAAAAGTGCAGACTGCTGTTATCTGGAGCAATCGCTCTTTTTGATAGTGCTGGTTTGCAATTTCGCGATGAGCTTAGTCATCTGTTTTCCCATCTGTTTACCCTGGAAGCTGACAGGCAACGGGAGGAAACAACCCTGAAGCTCAAGATGAATCAACTGGGCCTTGTGGGAGAGAGCCACGCGATGATCTCGGTCTTTCAATGGCTACAGCGAGTAAGTCCCCTCAGTGATATTCCCGTTCTCATCACAGGAGAAACTGGTACCGGAAAAGACCTGCTGGTCAAAGCGCTCTGGCAATTGGACGCCAAGCGCTGTAACGGTCCTTTTGTCACGCTAAATTGCAGCGCTATCAGCCCATGGCTGGTCGAGAGCGAGCTCTTTGGACATAAGAAAGGGGCCTTCACGGGCGCTGAGAGGGATCGCAAGGGCCTCTTTCGCTTCGCAAACGAAGGCGTGCTTTTTCTTGATGAGATCGGCGATCTCGATCTCCTCTTACAGGCCAAGCTGCTGCGCGTTTTGCAGGAAGGCCGGGTGCTCGGCGTGGGCGAGGATCGCGAAGTGCCGGTTGCGACTCGGGTAATCGCCGCCACAAATCGAAACCTCAAGGAGATGGTGCAGCAGGGTAAGTTTCGTGCGGATCTTTTCCATCGTTTGGACATCCTGTCGATCCACGTTCCTCCAATTCGCCGGCGACCCGAAGACGTTCGCCCGTTGATCGAACACTTTTTGAGAAAGTATCGGTCGCTGGTCAAACACAGCACCTTGCTGGTGCATTCCGAGGTTGTCGAAGCCCTCTCGCAAGTGGAGCTTCCGGGCAACGCACGGCAGATCGAAAACATAGTGCGACAAGTTCTCGTCAACAAAGACTCGAGCGAGCCGCTTCGCCTGAGCGATCTTGCTCCCGAGATTTGGCGTTCCCTCTCGGGTCAACCAAGCGAACCAACCCTGCAGACTGCCGAAGACAATCGGCCTCCCGACGATAGCGCTAACGGAAAGATCGACAGTAACCTCAGCCGACTGATCGATCGCTACCAATGGGGACTCTCGGAGTCTGTGGAATACTGCGAGCGTCTCCTGCTGGCCTCGGCGCTGAAGAACACCACTGCCAGACAATCGGAAACTGCGAAGCGCCTCCGAATCACACCTCGAACTCTCTATAGCAAGATTCGTAAATACAACCTTCACCACTCGAACGACAAGTAACAGTCAAAGCGGAAGTCTCCTTCCGGTGACCGGCAAGCAATTTCCGAAAGATGCGATCCGGAATGTCACAAACCTGGTGGCACAGACTTTAGTCTGTGGGCCGTCGCAAACCACAGACTGAAGTTTGTGCCCACGCTTCGCGAAAATTACCAGACTGTCGTCAGGAAAACGTTCGCTCAAATCCATCGGTAGTTTCTGCGGCATGACTGTTGCTCCGCAAGAACTTGAAGAACACTAAACTTCGACCGAACGAAGGCTGTGGATCTACTAAACCATTACGTCCGAATCAAGATCTCCGATATCTATCTGCCTGACCCTTTGATTATTCTCAACCTGCTGCACGGCGAAGATTTTCTCAGCGGTCGAGTGGTAGATATATCAGCGGGCGGAACTGAGTCTTCGAACTTCGCCGTCGTTGAAGTGAGTGAGTTGGACCAGATGATTATCGTACCGGTTGAAAAATTGTGCGAAGTTCCATGATTCGACACGTAGTCAGCTCTCTTCGACGCCGCAATTCAGCTTTCGTGGGCGACGTCGCAAGATAACTTCGCCACGCCGATTTGATCCCTCGTATTCGAGTTCATTTCGAGTACGCAAGGCCAAAAATGAAAAGACACCGCGCCACTGCTCTCTATTCGTCGGCACGATATGGCTAATCATTTCGCGATTCATTCCGTTGGCGAGTCACTGAGGAGGTATCTGGAGAATTCCTACCCACCGGAGTTGCGCACCTCCAACTCCTGCGCTTTTCGACTCGTCTCCAGCGGTGAACTCGCCGACCCAAGCAGCTTCGGAACGTCGCTAACTCTCTACCTTTACCGCGTGACGATGAACGAGCACTTGCGAAACACTCCCTGGGTTAACGCGCCATCCGACGCGATGTCGCCCCTGGCCGTCGATCTGCACTACCTGATGACCGTGTGGGCAAACAACGCGCTGGCGGAACACACGATCCTTTGCTGGGCCATGCGTCAGTTATATCAGCGTCCTGTGCTGGACAATTCTTCGCTTTCTCCGGAGGCCGGCTGGACCACGGCGGATGTCATCCAGTTGATTCCTGCGGAGCTGAGCAATGAAGACGTGATGCGCATTTGGGACGCAGTCGATCCTCCCTATCACCTGAGCGTGTCCTACATCGCGCGCGTCGTGCGCATCGACGCGGACGTCTCAGATAGCTCGCGCCCGGCTGTCGCCACGCGCTTCTCCTATATGGATCGAGAGGTGCCGGCATGAGACTGGAACAGGTCGAGCAACGCGTGTTGGGGGCCATTCGGTTTGTTGACGCCACCACCAAGTTGAAAATCAGAGCGCCACTCTCCGTCGAGGCCGCGGGCTTGAAGTTCGTGCGAAATCTGAGTGGGCACTACGTGATTGCCAACGCATTAGGATTGGAGGCCCACGTCGCTGCCTTCGAAAACCCGCCCGCAAGTCCTGCGTTGGGAAACCTGGCGTTCGAAGTCAGCGTTGCAGATCCGTCGCACAAATACCTGCCCCGGCGGCACGCACTCAAGCTTCCGCGAGATCCGGATCCGCAGCACCATGCTGCCGCAGATTCCCTTTTCCAGTTTATCAGTGTCGAACTCTTCCCTTCTTCGATCGCGCAGACCGGACCCGGTTGGGCCGTGATTCGAGCGACTGTGCTCAAGCTCGGGACCAGGGAACCTCTCAAGGGTTCGCTAATACGCGTGACCAGAAAGAATGGAACTGCGGGCGACGAAAAGCCGCTGGGACGCGGTCTGACGGATCAACGTGGCGAAGCGCTGGTGGCGGTTCCAGGAATTCCTGTGACTACGTTTGGCGAAGGCGCCGGGGCCGTAACTACGAATGAAATCGATGTGACCATCGCGGCGTTTGTCGATCCCAATGCCAGCGGTATTCCCGATCCCGACGATCTCGAAGCGCGACGCGCGACGCTGAAGACCGCGGCAACTGACGCGAAGCTGGCTTCCGGTCGAATGTTGCCATTGACGTTGGAAGTGCCGATACCTTGAAAGACTTTTGAGAATTCTGCAATGAACCTGTCGCAACGAAAGGAGTACTACCGTGCCTGAATACTTAGCGCCTGGTGTCTACGTCGAGGAGACCAGCTTCAGATCAAAATCAATCGAAGGCGTGAGCACGAGCACCACCGGTTTCGTGGGCCCGTGCCGCAAAGGACCGATCGGTGGAACGCCCGAACTCATCACCAGCTTCGGTGATTTCGAGAGAATCTATGGCGGGCTCAATGATCTGACTTTCTCGACAAACTATCTGGCGCACGCTGTTCGCGCCTACTTCAACGAAGGCGGTTCTCGCCTCTACGTCTCTCGCGTCTACGTACCCGGCAGTGCCGAGGGAACCGCGGCCTCGAATGTAATCGTCGGAGCTGCCCTGGCGGACTCCGCGAAGGCCAGGTTCGTGGCGCGTTACAGCGGCGACGCCGGTAACGGCGTGATGCACCTGCGTCAACTCTCCACGCCCGCCACCAGAAGGGTAATCGAGCGGGCCCCGGAAGGAACGATGGTGCAAATCGGCGGAAAGAAGCCGGCAGCAGCAGCCCGTCTAACGGGCGGCAAAGCGCCCTTCTCTTTGCCGAATGACGGAGTGCTGCGTTTGGTAGTTGACGGGTCTACCGTGGATCTCACGTTTCGCGGCGCTTCGGTGGAGGCAATCCCACCCTCCGGCTCGCCGGCCCTCGGTGCAAATGTCGACCTCGACGATGCGAATACCACGTTGAAGGTCAGCATTGATGGGATCGAACAGGAGATAGCACTTCCTACTGCCGCGATGCCAAGAGCCGATTTCGTCGCGGCAATTAACGAGGCATTGCGCGGCGGATTTGCCCGCCTGTCGAAAGCACCCGAGGGCGGTGCGAATAAGCTGGTCATCGGGAGCGATCGCCGAGGAAAGCAGGCGCTAGTCACAGTATTTGCGAACGCGGAGTTGGGCTTCCTCGCCGACACTACTGTGAAAGGAAGCGACAATCCAAACAATAACGTTGGTGATTTACTCAGGGTGACGGCAGACGAAATCGACGCCATGCTCGCACCCGGCAACAAGGCCCGCGCCTCACTGAATGCCGATGGCGACCTGGTCTTCAGCACAGTTGCGACTGGCGTTGCGGCCATGCTGCAAGTGGTAGAGGCTGCCGATCCGACGAAGTCGGTTCATTCGCTCCTCGGCTTTGCAGTGCCGACTGCTGAGGCTAAGGGCGCGGCGGGCACCGAGATTGTTTACTTCGTCAAGAAGGATGGTGTGTACGCCAACTCGACCGGAACGCTCAACTTCGGAACTACACCTTCCAACGACGAGCATTCAGATGGATCTGAACTCATAACTATCACAGTCGCCGCTGAAGACAAGGATGGACGTGCGATCTTCTACGAGGAAATGGCGTTCGACAAGCTCCATCCGCGTTGGATCGGAAACGTGCTCGCAGAGAAGCCAAGCCGCAGGGCCGATCAATTGGAGAACATGTTTGCCGTGCGCATCGGAGACGATGTGGATTCTCTCGCTCTTCGCGCGAGTCTGTTCCCCGCCGGGGACACAAACAATATTTCCCTCACTGGCGGCACCGATGGTCTCCAACCGATTCAGGGAGACACTGAGACTTCGGGAACCTATGAAGCTGCGCTGAAGGAGTTGGAGAGACTGGACGACATCTCGATCGTTGCGGCGCCGGGCTATTCGAGTTATGCCGACTATCAGGGCATCCAGGGAGCGTTGATCGCCCACGCTGAAAGACGACGCTCGTATCGGATCGCGGTGCTCGACACCCCGAAGGACCAGCTCGTTTCCGGGGCCCGCAGCGAGCGGGGCCGAATCGATTCGAAGTATGCGGCAATGTATTACCCCTGGATTGTGATCTCAAATCCGCAGGCCCGTCCGGGCGACGAGAGCATTCCGCGCGAGCTGATGCTGCCGCCGTCAGGTTTCGTCTGCGGCATCTACGCTCGCAACGACATCGAGCGGGGAGTGTTCAAGGCCCCGGCGAATGAAGTTGTTCGCGCCGCGCTCCGGTTCGAAACTGACATTAATTTTGCCGAGCAAGAGGTCTTGAATCCGATCGGGGTCAATTGCCTGCGGTTTTTCAGCGGTCGCGGCTACAGAGTTTGGGGCGCCCGCACCGCCAGCTCGGATCCGGAATGGAAGTACGTGAATATTCGCCGCTACTTTAACTACCTCGAGGCTTCAATCGACCGTGGCACGCAATGGGCCGTGTTCGAGCCGAACGGCGAGAGGCTCTGGGCCAATATTCGCGATACGGTTTCCGGTTTTCTCTACAACGAGTGGAAGTCTGGGGCCCTGCTCGGCACCACCGTGCAGGAAGCCTACTTTGTCCGCTGCGATCGCAGCACGATGACGCAGAACGACCTCGACAATGGGCGTTTGATTTGCGAGATCGGCGTGGCCGCGATCAAGCCCGCCGAATTTGTGATTTTCCGCATCGGTCAAAAGACCGCGGACGCCAGAAACTAGTTGGACTGCTCGGCAGGATCGCATCTTGCCGCGCAGCAGCCTGAGCCACTCATCGGAATCTACGGAGGACTTCAAACATGGCACGCGAAACTCCATA
>DASQKG010000546.1:0-7016 GCA_035630655.1 Pyrinomonadaceae bacterium | reverse complement strand
GCGGATTCGCTGACCGAGCAATACCACGTCAGACAGTACATGTCGGAGGTTCTGGTCCTCCAAGGTTCTCGACTCGTCGGCAAGCGTCTTGCCGATGCGCCACTGAGCGACGAGCTGGACTTGACGGTGGTGGGAATCCTGCGCGGCGCGAAGCGCGATCGAATCGCCCCGAACCCTGATGAGGAGATCAAGGAGGGCGACCTCCTGCTCGTGCAGGGTCGAGTGGACGACATCCTCCGTGTGAAGAGCGAGGCCGGCATAGAGATCAAGGCCGACTTCGAGCTAAGCGACACTCTGCTTGAGAGCGAAGACACGAAAGTTGAATTGTTTGAAGCGATGATCCCGCGCGGCTCAGACTTCACTGGTCGAAACCTGAAGCGTCTCAAGTTCCTGCAACGTTACCAGTTGATCGTGCTGGCCATTAATCGTCATGGCATAAATCTGCTTTCGAAAATGAGTAAGGTCAGGTTACGTTTTGGAGACGTGTTACTGTTGCAAGGCAGGCGCGAACACGCGGAGCAATTAGCTGCCGACACGCAGATCCTATTGCTCGAGGAAATTTCCCAGCGCCAGGCACGCCCGGAGAAGAAACCATGGGCCCTGGTCGCCTTCGGTCTGTTCCTGGCGCTTTCAATCACTCATCTGGTGCCTCTACCCGTGGCAGTGCTGAGCGGTGTCCTCGTCTTATTGGGCTGCCGGGCTGTGCGGCCGCGGGAGCTTTACGAAATGATTGAATGGCGGTTGATTGTGCTGATCGCCTGCATGATGAGTTTTGGCACGGCCATGGAAGGAACGCATGCCGACCAGTACCTGGCGGATCTGATCGTGCGCGCCACCGGCCACTATGGACCACTCGCGGTACTCTCAGGGTTCTTCCTGATGACCGTGGCGCTTACGCAGCCGATGTCGAATCAGGCTGCCGCCTTGGTGATGTTACCGATTGCTGTCAAAACGGCACTGCTTTTGGGACTCAACCCGCGAACCTTTGCTGTCACCATTACCTACGCGGCCTCTTGTTCTTTCCTTACTCCGCTTGAGCCGGCTTGCGTCCTTATCTATACGCCGGGACGTTATCGTTTTCTCGACTTCGTTAAGGTGGGCTCGATACTTACGCTCGCGGTTTTCGCGATTGTGATTTGGCTGGTGCCGATCTTCTGGCCTCTACAATAGCGTTGTAGGGCGTCACTCCGTGGGCGCCCCTTCGGTGCGACAAAGGTGCGACGAAACGAAGGGGCGCTCAGGGACCTCCTACAGAAGTTAGATCCTCATTGCGGACGAAAGGGGCGGCCACGGAGTGCCGCCCCTACAAGTTTGAGAACGAAGGGGCGCCCACGAAGTGACGCCCCCACAGGTTACGGCTTGCCTTTACCTTTTCCTCTGCCACCCCCTTCACCATGTCCGTTGGGATGGGCTGGTGGGTTCTGTTTTTTCCCGGGTTTTGAAGTACCCTGCGGCTGCTGGTTCGGCTTTGCTTCTGACTTCGCCGGATTGCTCACGCGGTCGCCCTGCGGCTGTTGCGCGGCTTTACGTTCGGCCTTGTCCTGACTTCGCACCTCGGCGCGGTCAGTTTTGACCTGTTCGCGAGTTATATCTTGCTGCTGCTTCTCCAGCTGCCTGGCTTCCCGGCGATCATCCTTCGCTTCTCTATTGTCCTTAACCTTCGACTTCCGGTTCCGCGCATCGTCTGAAACGCGGTCCACACGCATCGACTTCGCCAGGTTCTTCCTGAACTTCGAATCACTTACATCCCTGCCGATATAGACGTGTGTGTCATTGAGTTTCTTCGCAATGCCCGGAGGTAGACTGATTTTGCCACGTCCCCAGGCCGAGTTAATGACCGCATTTCTCAGCGGTGTAAGTGTTAAAGGATCGAGCGTCGCTCTATTTGCGGTCAAGCGCTGCTGATCGATGCGGCGAAAGTTGCGCGAATCGAGGTGGCGGCCGAATGCATCAAGCTGGACAACGCTAACCGCACCCGGTATGCCGAGATTAATGAGCTGCGCGGGAGACAGATTGTCACGCGTCAAGTACCGCGGCTGCCAGTTTGCGTCGTAGTAACGCGGCGCGTAACTGTCGCCTGGGCCAAGCGGGACCCAGCCGATCTGGTTCGAGTCGTCTGTGGGAACAAAGGCAACCAGTGCGGGAGCGTATGCGGGCCTGGTGTCCCTGGCATCGGGAATCCAGTACCACTGGTTACCGACGTTAGCCCAACGTCCGTAGTGGTAGGGCGCATAGCCCCAGGGTTCACTCGAAACCCAGGTTGGCCCATAAGGATAATCGTTGGTCCACTGACCCTGCTGATAGGGTACCCAGCCTGAATCGACGCGCGGTCGCCAGGCATTGCCGTAGCCGTCAACATTCTGCCAGTCACCATAGGCGTCGAGGTCGTTCACGCCCGGAATGCTTGAATTCGCATACTGGTAACCAGCGTTGCGCCGGTATGGATCGTAATAGTTGGGGTCACTAAGATAAGCGTTGTAGTCGTTGTAACGACCGTCATAAGAATTGGGATATTGATACCGGTAATAATCGTCGACCTGACGACCCGCATCTTCGCCGTTTAAGCGCGACAACACGAGCTCAGACGCCATCTGGCCCGCGAGCGTAAGCATTTCGCCTTTGCCGATATTGGCAGAACCCCCCTGGGAAAACACTTGCGCCAGTCCGCTCAATACGGATACGAGCACACCACCATTGTTGTCGAAACCGACGTTGTATAGTCCGGGTTGGTCAAAACTCACCGCGCCGTTGGGTGTGGCTACTTCAAACAATTCATCGGGTTGTAAATAGCCGACGTCGAACATGGCTGAACCGTCGCGGAGTGCAAGCTGAGTGCGGCGATCGCTAAGCGAGACTACGTCGAGCGATGTGTTTGGATCGAGCCGCGCGAAATTACGTCCGCTAAACGCGAGCGAAGTACGCGAGTTGTCGCGGGTGTAGATCCGATCACCGACTGAGAAGGGTTGATTCGCACTAGCGGCTACCCACTCCTGATTCGCCGCGCCGGCATCCGTGTTTTGGGTGTCGGGAAGACCATCGCTGAAAGCGACTTCGCCCTCCACCCGTTGTATGCGAGCCGCGTAGGGCAGTTCCTCAGCAGATGCCGTCTGCTCGTGTTTCATCCAAAAGGCAGCGCCGATGCCGGCGACGAGCGCGACGACCACTGCCAGGATCGTCATGTGCGGCCATACTTTGATTCTGTTCATAAAGCTCTCCTCTAAGGTGTGTCGGTTCCAGTTCGCAGGACGGACTGGTCGAACTACTCGGTGTGCGAGTTAGGGTTTCAGTACGCAGACTGTTGGGTAGTCAGTTATGTTGTCGCAATAACCATGCCCACGAGCACGACACTTCAAGCGAAAGACCTGATTAGGCGGTGATATGTTGATCAAAGGCAGGCAGAATGGTACATCGACATGGTGCTGGCACACTCTTGCAAGATGACAGGGCCTCGAGGCATCGCGCGTGAGGGAAAAGCGTGCGCCATCTGCGCTTAACGCGTACCCATTCAAGGCATCATGTTACGTAGCTTTCCCGATGTGCGTTGGAGGATTGATGCCAGACGAAGCGTTATTCACAAGCCTCAGAAAAGGAATGTGGTTGGCAGCCCTGCGGAAAGGCTGAACCTTTCCGCACTGTGCGGCGGCAAGCCGCATGTCGCAGGTTATGGCATTCGCGAGATTACATTCCCGACGCCGCGGTCACGAAGGAGTTTGTTGAAGGCGTCGAGATCTTTGTTGATTACGTCGTCAAGCTTACTGCGAAGCGCGGATAGTTGTGCCTTGAAAGCTGCGTGCACTTCGCGTTGTTGCGTGGTCGGTGGAAAATCGGAGCCGGCGAGCCCGCTGCCCAGATAGTTGAGCTTGCTGATCAGCTTTGGCGGCCAACGAACGGTGTCCTGGCCCTGACCCGTGAGCTTGCGCTGGATGAGCTCCTCCTCGATCTCGATGAGTCGCTTGTCGAGTGAATCAGCAGCTGACTGGATCGCGGATAAGTCTGGGGCGCCGGAACGAGCGCCATCCCTCGCAGCTGATCCACCCCGACTGCTGCTGCCGACGCCGAGCAACGATGTGACGTTGTTGAGTTGGCCGCGGATGATTTCAATCTGATTGACCATCTCGCCCGCTTTGTCCACGTCGCCGCGCAAATCAAACAGCATCGCCATCTGCGTTTCAATGTCAGCTTCCGTGCCCGATGAATTTGGATCCTTGCGCACGACCAGCGATTGACTGGCTTCGAGTGGTCCAACTGTAAGCCTGACGGTATAGTTTCCCGGCGGCAGTAGTACGGACATGCGCCCCGCGCCCAGGGCCGGGCGTGTGCCGTCAGCGCCGACAGTGATCTCAGGCGCGTAAGCCGGGCTGGTTCGCATTCTCACTTCTCTGGTTGGTTCACTACGAAGGTCCCAGGTCACTCGATTGATGCCGGCGTTCTTTGTGCCCGTCAGCGTGCGCACCGTTTCACCCTTGGAGTTTTCGATCTTGATCCGCACATCGCCGCTAGGGGCGGTTTTCAAGTAGTAGTTGATGGCCGCACCATAGGGTGGATTCTGGCCCGCGGTAGGATCGTCAGACATGCTGACCGGCACGGTGCCGGGCCGAAAGCGATAAGTCGCCCGCGGCGGAAAGAGGTGCGCATTTGCATTGCGCACCGTGTCAGACATCTGCTGGACCGGCGTCAGGTCATCGAGAATCCAATAGCCGCGGCCGTAGGTGCCAACCACCAGATCGTTGAAATGCTCCTGGATAACCAACCAATAAACCGGAACCCGCGGCAAGTTCGACTGCAATGGCTCCCACCTCTCGCCATCGTCCCACGAAACATACAGCCCATTCTCGGTGCCGACATAGAGCAAGCCCTGTCGGGTCGGATCTTCGCGCACGCAATGCGCGTAGCTCAACATCGAATGCGGAATCCCGTCGGTGATTCGTTTCCAGGTCTTGCCGTAGTCTTTCGTCTTGTAAATGAACGGGTCGCGATTGTTGACCTGATGTAAATCGACTGTGAGATACGCCGCGCCCGCGTCATAACGCGACGCCTCAATGTTGCCGATGGTCCCAAGAGGAGGCAACGCCGGTAGGTTTTTCGTAACATTAGTCCAATTCTTTCCGCCATCGCGCGTGAGATGGACCAGTCCATCGTTGCTGCCGGTCCAGATCAGTCCTTTCTCTTTCGGCGACTCGGCAATCGCAAACAGCGTGGAGAAGTATTCAACTCCGATGTTGTCTCCGGTCAATCCGCCGGAGAACCCCTGTCTACTTTTGTCGTTGGTGGTGAGATCCGGACTGATCACTTGCCAACTCTGGCCATCGTCCGTGGTCTGATGAACATACTGACTGCCGACATACAACTTCTTGTGATCGTGCGGCGAGATCGTGAGCGGGAAGGTCCAGATGAAGCGGTACTTGAGATCAGCAGCGGGCGAGCCGTTGGTTTGATCCGGCCAGACCTCGACGTTGCGCGCCTGGCCGTTTCGCAGATCGTAACGCTCGACGATACCGCCGACGCTGCCCGAGCCTGAAGCGCTGGACCAGATGATGTTTGGGTCAACCGGATCAGGGGTGGCCCAACCGCTTTCTCCGCCCGCCACCGCGTGCCACGCGCTACGCGGGATGCTACCGCCGCCTGCGGTGCGGCTTGGTCCACGATAAGACGGATCATCCTGTTCGTTGCCATAGACGTAATAGGGAATGCGATTGTCGACGGTGACGTGATACATCTGCGCAATGGGAAGTTGGATTCGATTCCAGCTCTTTCCACGCGTAACTGAGATCGACACGCCGCCATCATTGGCAATGGCCATGCGGTTCGGGTTGGTCGGGTCGATCCACATGTGGTGGTTGTCGCCGCCGGGACTGCTGCCGAAGCCCCCTCCCGTACGCAAGGTTTCACCCCCATCAAGCGAAACCGCAAACCCGGCTGTCAGGTAGTAGGTTTCGTTTTCGTTGTCAGGCGCAACCATCATGCGGAAGTAATAATGCGTGCGGCCGCCGAGGGTGCGGTCGTAACTGATCAACCGCCACGTTTCGCCGCCATCTTCCGAGCGCCAGAGTTTGCCGCGGTCTGTTTCCTTGCCGTTAACCGGCACACCGTCGCCGGTTTCAATCAATGCGTAAACGCGATTTGGATTCGAAGGCGCGATAGCCAGTGTGGCTTTGCCGGTCGTGCGCGTCGGCAATCCGCGGCCGGTGAGTTTTCTCCAGGTGAGTCCGCCATCGGTTGATTTGTGAAGGCCGCTCCCTGGTCCACCACTCTCGCGTCCCCAGGTGCGAATCTCCAGTGGCCACATCCCCGCATAGAGCACGCGAGGATTGGACGGGTCCATCAGCAGATCGGACGCGCCCGTGTTTGGGTCGATGAATAAAACGCGTTCCCAGTTTTTACCGCCGTCAGTTGTACGGAAAATCCCCCGCTCCTGCTGCGGCCCGTAGCTGTGGCCCATCGAAGCGACTAACACAGTGTCAGTGTTTCTCGGATCTATAACGACGCGCGCGATGCGGCCGGTTTTCTCCAGTCCCATCAACTTCCATGTTTTGCCCGCGTCGACGGATTTATAGATGCCCGCGCCGACGGAGATGTGACTGCGAATGTGTGACTCGCCGGTGCCGGCCCAGACCACGTTTGGCTCTGCGGGCGAGATCGCTAACGAGCCAATTGATGATACCGCTTGGTCGTCAAAAATTGGTTCCCAATGACTGCCACCATCGATGGTTTTCCAGATTCCTCCGGAGGCGGCGCCCACGTAATAGATATTCGGCTGGCCGGGTATGCCAACGACGCAGGTCACGCGGTTGCCCACAGGTCCTATGTAGCGGTAGCGGAGCGCGCCAAGTGCATCCCTGGCTGCGGGGGTGCTTGCCTCCTGCGCCGGAAACGACGACTGGAAACTGAATAGGCAAATGACGACTAACCACAATTGAAAAAGTTTGTGCAGACGGTGGGCCATGGTTATATCTCCCGGACAAAACATGAACGGTTTTCAGCCGAGTAGTCCAGCGATACCCCTGTTGAGAGGCAAA
>DASQKG010000545.1:0-12071 GCA_035630655.1 Pyrinomonadaceae bacterium | reverse complement strand
CTTAAGGAAGCGCGGCAGCGCCCGCCGATAGTAAGCCACCAGCAAAGGCACGGCGGCGCTGCGACAGGTTTGGATCATCTCCTCGCACTCACCGAAGTTCAGGGCCATAGGCTTCTCGACGTAAACGGGTTTGCCTGCCTGGGCCGTCATGACTGCGTATTGCTTGTGAGATGAAGGCGGGGTGGCGATGTAAATAGCATCGACCTGCGGATCGTTAATCAAGGCGGACGCATCGTCGTACCAACGAGGAACGTGGTGACGCTCGGCGTAATCCTTTGCCAGCGCTCCGTTGCGACGCATCACTGCCACCAATGATGAGTGTTCGGCTTTATGAAATCCCGGCCCACTCTTAACTTCTGTAACATTGCCGCAACCGATGATGCCCCAACGGATTGTTTTCATGACTCCAAATTTTGCTCCAACCTGCAGGAGAACGTGGAATACATTGTAGGGGCGGCACTCCGTGGCCGCCCCTTCTTTACCAAGCCACCTCTTAGAGATCACCCAGACCTTAATCACCGCATGGGGCGCCCACGGAGGGACGCCCCTACAATCTTACAGCCTACCGAAATCTGGAGGTTACCTTCTTCGAGCCTCGCCCAAAAGTTCCAAATGCCGATAGCAGAAAAAAGGTTCGTCGTTTCATGATCTACGTTGCTGTCTCAGCCTGGAGGGCTGTCAGAAAGTAGCCGGTGGTCGCAGCGTAGCGAAGACCACCGGATCGCGATATCAAAATGAACAGCACCCTGGAGGGGTGGAAGAAATCTGGCACCCCGCCGGGGTGCACGCAAAAACACACCATTGGTCTCCGGTGGTCTTCGCTTCGCTGCGACCACCGGCTACTTTCTTCGAACCCTCCGGGTTCGTAGATTAGATCTTCAGAAACGCTGTCGCCACCCCCTCGGAAGACACACTTACAACAACTTCGCCTTTACGCTGCAAACTTATCTCCGCGCGACCATTCGCGAGCTCTACTTTGCGTGCGCTTCTCGCGGTGCCGCCGTTGTCAATCAACTTTCCGTTTCCTACCAGACCAAACCGCACAACGTTTCGCGCGTCCAAACAAAAGACGCCATTCTGGTCCTGCATCTTTGCCTCGATGGTGATTGTGTCGCCGTTCCGCGCGGTTTCCATAAGCGTAAGTTGCGCAGGCTTGGCCCACTTCGCCGTTTGATAACTAAGAGTGATTTCATCCAACACCTCCGCAGCATTCGTACGCCCCACAGCTTTCACTCGATTCTCTCCCTCGTTAAAGGGCACTAACCAACGCAACCCGGCCGCAGGAAAATCCTGGCTATTTCGCTTTTTCACTCCGGCTGATTTTCCGTTCACAAATAGCTCAACCATCGGACAGTTTGAATAGACTTTCACTAGTTTGGATTCATTCTTTTCACCCCACCGGACCGGCCACGAATGGCCGTAGATATGCACCATTGGTTTTTCCGTCCAATAGGATTGGAAAACAAAATAGCCTTCCTTAAGCTTGAGGTCTCGCTCAACCAGGCCTTTCTGATTCACTCTCGGTACGGGATTACCTGGACGGAGCGTGGTAGCAAAGTCTTTGAAGATCCACTGCGCCGTGCCCGGAAGCCACTCCATCGTCTCTTGTTCTTTGAGATGCCAATCGAAGAGGTTGCAAATGTAAGTTTCAGACCAATCACCATCGCTTGAAGCCTTGCTGACGCCGCCCGTTAACAAGTAATCGAGGCCGCGCTCATCGGGCGCCTGCCCAGCGACAAATGCCGCGAGTACTTTTTCCGTGTTTTCCGTGTGACGCCCCGCGTGGCTGTCGCCGCCCCACTCCATATGCAGGAAGTGGTTTACCTTTTTCATCTCGGTTTCCGAACGGCTCTTGTATTCGGTGTAGCGTCCGCCGTACCAACCCGCCCAGATCGACGGCGAGTAGACGTCGATTACGTCTTTACAGAAATCGCAACGACGGATCGCAGTCTTTCGCGATGGATCCAGACTGTGCGAAAGATCGTTTAATTCGATCATGAACGCGCGGATCTCGTCCTTGTTGAATTCTTCAAAATCCCCAGGCCAGTCGTTCTCGTTACCTAATCCCCAGATGATCACGGAAGGGTGATTTCGGTGCTGGTCGATCATGTTTCGCAACATCCGGCGCGCTTGCTCCTTGTAGCGATCGCCACCGAGCCCGCCACGACACCACGGAATCTCTTCCCAGACCAGAAGTCCTAACTCATCACACAAATCGAGTACGATGCGTGACTGTTGATGATGGCCCAGACGAATAAAGTTTGCACCGAGCTCTTTCACCAGCCGCATCTCCTGACGAATTATGTCTTCTGTCATCGCGGCCGCAACGCCGGCGTGGTCTTCATGACGCTGCGTACCACGGATAAGCAAGCGCTCACCGTTGAGTTTGAATGGGCCGTTCTTAATAAACTCAAACTGTCGCAATCCAAATCGCTCGATCACCTCCATCGCGCAGTGTGGACTCTTCAGAGAAACGACGATCCGATAAAGAGCCGGTGAACGAGGCGACCAAAGAGTCGGCTTTTCAATTGTGAAACTGCTCAACTCGCGCGCGTCTGACCACGACGCGAGTTTGTATGATTTGTTGTGAACAACTTTCTCAGCCGGATCAGTAACCCGGATCTCAAATTCAAGTTCCTCCTTTAGATCGCCAGGGTTGTACAGTCGGGCCCGAATGACGACCGTCGCCTTTCCCTGTGGCGTGAGCATTGTGTCAACATGCACACGTTCCAAAGAAATTGCCGGTACGTAAACCAGATTTAGGTAGCGATACAAACCGCCATAAAGATTGAAGTCGCTGAGATTCGAGGGAATCATCTCCAGGTCGCGCGAGCTGTCGCAATGGACTGCAACCGGAACCAGCCCTTTGTTAGCTTCGTTCTTCAAGGCCGCGGCTGCGGCATCAGTGATATCAAATGTGAATTCATCGTAGCCGCCGACATGCGTTCCTATTTTGCTGTTGAAGATGAAGATTTCGGTTTTTTGGCCGGCGCCTTCGAAGTGGAGCAGCGTACGGCCGCTTGGATAGGGGTTCGCGAGTTTGAGCCGGGTGCGATACCAGCCCGGTCCCTGGTAATAAGGCGCATCCGGGTCGACAGCATCGAGCGCGTTGAAACAGTGAGGCAGCTCAACTGGCGTCCAGGTGTTGGCGTCGTCATTAGCCTTTCGCCAAACTTCCCACACCCCTCCCAAGCCTCCGCGACGATAATCCCAACCGGTCAAGAGACGCTGGCTGTGGACCAGCTTGGTTGCAGGCTGCGCTTGAGCGGCTAAAGACTCGGTTAGAGTATCCCCGCTCGAGGCATTTACATTCAGTTGATGAATTAGCACGCCTGCCACAACGGCAGACGAAGTAGACTTCAAGAAACTTCGTCGACTTACCTGCTTTTCGGTCGTTGGAGACTTTGACGGTTTCATCTATGAGGGCGGCTCTCGCAAGATTTCAGGTTGGGAAGGAGGGCTTGCCCCCGCCCGGAGCGCCAACGGCGCGATTTTCTTTGTCACTCTCCAACGTACGATTCATGAAAACATTCCGTTGTATTTCTCGCCAAAGCGCTCGCGCCGTTGGCGCTCCGAGCGGGGGCTAAGCCACCCTTCCCAACCTCTAACTAGGGTAAGTCCTGAGTGAATTCAATCGAACCTGTCGCCTTTGTTTTTATTTCGCTGCACGTCTTAGCATGTCGAGAGCAACCCATCAAGATCAAAATCACTCGATGGTTGTTTCGCAGCGCTCGACCAATTTGCCCAATCCTGAGTTGACCATATTTCAGCTGCTTACCATTTCAAACCAATCTTATTTGCGTGGATGTTGCGCCGGTTTCATGTATAAAGTGTGGTTACAGAACCGAGCGCGGTAGCGCCGGATGCTAGAGTAATGTTCAGCATCAAGCGTATTGCTCTGCTTTACATATTTACCAAAGTTAACTCCGGCATCCGGCGCTACCGCGCTTCTGTTCTGTATCGAACTTAATACCTAGCGAGGTGCCAACCTGTGCGCTTGCCACGCCTTCTCCTTTTCCTATTCACCGCCGCTATTTCTTTTAGCGCCATCGCAACGCAATTGTCGTCTGCTCAGCAGAACGCAGCGCAACTTCGAAAAACAAGCCTTAAGTCGAACACTCCCTCGGACGAAATTGTGCGCATCGATATCGACAAAGACGGTAAGCCTGACATCATCGAGCGCTGGTGGAATGGAAAACGGGTGCGCTGGCTGGATGAGAATGGCGACCTGCTGCCAACCGACACACGCGGAGATCAGCTGGCAGACGTGTTGCAAGCAGATAAAAACGGTGACGGACTTTATGACGGTCCCAACGACCTAAACGTTAAGTGGGCTGATAACGACCGCGACGGCAAACCTGATCTGCAAGCCTGGGTCACGCAATCTCCCGAGTGGTCCAAAGACAAATGGAGCGCCAGTGGTTCTCACTGGATGCTTTTCATCGACGTCGAGAAAGACGGCGTGCTTGGCTGGCTGGATTGGGAGAAGTTCGATTTTGGCAACGACAATTGGGGCTATACCGGAACGACAAACTGGTTACCCGATTACAACGGCAACGCGGTATTCCTTAAGGTTCATCGTCCACCGCAATCTCTGCCCGACCCGCGACTGAATTGGGAGAATCCATTTGCGTTTTATGACTTCGATGGTGATGGCGTCAGCGAGATGGCGATGCGCTGGCTTGATCCTGTCCCTGAGCTCGACCAGGGCGTAGCGAAACTATCCGGCGTTTTAAACGAGGCCTTCGTTACTTTCGACGTCGACAATGATTCGACAAGAGGTAATGAGACGGACTACGACATGTCTCTTCGTGGCTCGGGCGGACCAGGTGTGCCTTACCGTTCCTTCGTGCAAAAGTATCCGGCGCTCAAAGGCAATCCAAAATTCGACGGCTGTTTCCAGTGGAACAACTGGCGACAGATCGACGAGTTGATGTATATGCCTCACGCGCGCAGTTACGATTCGTTCTTTTCCGCGGGTTGGACCAGCATGTATTTCGTTTTTGACGAAGATGATGATGACCACCGCTGGGAACGCGTGGAAATGTACTATCCGATGCATGGCTTTGGCGGCCCCAAAGAGATCGATCTGTACTCGACCAGGCGCTGGCGGCGCAGCAACTATGCACAAGAGGATATGGTCGCTGAAAACGAACGACCGGGAATCGCGGGCCATCCGCAGGCAGACTCGCTCGGCGATCGCGGTGAATTTGATGAAGACAATTCAGGCGGCGGAAAACTCTATATGGGGGTCTTCGATCGAAAACTGCACCTCGCAGGCGCTGAGTGGGGCGCGTGGTTAGTCGACAAGAACGGTGAATTTCACGGCGGCGTCAAGACGCCTTCACCAAAGCCACGGGCGCTTGCAGTAGGTGAGGTAGTTAAGTACACCGACACCGACAACAATGGGTTTCTTGATACGGTTGAGTACGACTACCAAGGCGATCGCAAGATTGATTTGCGTGTGTCGTTGTTGGATTACAAGAGCGCGAGTCAACCCCATCCGGACGTGACCTCGCTGATCGATACGCACCGTGAAGGCTGGAAAGGCTTGAATGCAAGGTTAACCCAACTGGCCAGCCAATCGTGGCAAGAGGCTTTGACAGTTTACCGCGCAGCCTGGCGGCGCGGGCTCACCACACCGGAGACAGACAAGTTGGCTTTCGCATCGTCGATTGGCGAGCGCCATGACCATGCCTACTGGTTGAAAGAAAAAGTCTTCCGGCAACTGCGCGCGCGGCTGCAGGAAGCAAAACTATTAGAGCCCGCGAAAGCGGCAACGTTGGAGGCGCTCGAGAAAGAACTTATTCGAACATATTACTTAGGACAGTTTGAGGTGTACGTGCGACTGATTGCACAGGTACCGGGAAAGTGAAGTATCCGCAGATTACATAGCGCGGCCTGGGCCGCAACCAAAACGCAGACGTTCAGCCGCGCGGAGCGATATCATTAGCACCGTGGCTTTAGCCCGGTGAAGTGTTCAAACTCATCTGCGAAGCAAACCGACAAAGTCTTGTTTTCGTGACAAGATTTCCTGCGTCATCGAGTGAAACCATTCAACCAGCCGCGAAGCGGCGGCATTTAGTAGCCCCGTGCGTGAGCGCGGGGTCAGAAGGCTCTCAGAGCTTGAGCGCATATGAACTCCCCAACGAAAATCCAAACGCATTTTCAATACTTTTATTGCCGCTTCTCTTCGTCTCAAGTGTCCCCGCGCAAACCGCTTCCCCATGGCCCAAGGTCCCGCCGGCAGATTTCAGAAAGCTCAAACCCTCTGACTTCGCTGATGACGAATTGGATTTACCCTATTATTTGGCCCACTTTCATCGCGTCGCCAACAGCGTGGTGGAGGACGGCGATAACCGTGGCTTCATCAATAACCAGCACTAACTTTTTCGTGATAGTTCGTGTGAATTCGTGGATCGTTCTATCCCTTAGAATTGAGGCTTTGCTTGGGTCGAGATCTCCGGCTGTTGGGCGTGACATCCTTGCGCCGTCGTCACAGCGACAGAACGCCCGGCAAAACGTAAGCCCGGCCTTCAACTTCAATCGGAATCGCCGGCCAATCCGGTGATGTCGTAATTATTTCAATCCGATCCTCAAAAGCAATACACGTCTCTTCAACTTTTGATCCGGTGATTGACGGATTCCAGGCGAAGGCCTGTGCGTCTTGAACTCTCTCTGTGCTCAGCGGATGCGCGACCCAATCGCGTGTCCGATAACCGGCAGCCCCGCCCTGATGATGGAGATGTTCCTCACCTGGGAAACCAATCTCACTGTAAGCGCCTGCCGCCAATTGATAGAGCTCGCGACCTGTCATTCCGGGCCGGGTGCCATCAAACAACGCTGCATTTACAAACGCACTGCCACGGGTACGAATGTCCAGATCTTCCGGTATCGCGCCATCGCAGACAATGCGGGTCAGCGAGGCAACCAGGCCAGCTCTTCGTGCGCAGACGACGATCATCACGACCTTCTTCCACTGCAGATCAGTCGGCACGGGATGCCGGAAACGTCTTAAACGATCATCCGCCGCAACCAGCGTGACAACGGGAAATGCACCCACCGCTGACAGAGCATCAATCGCACGCCGTGCTACTTCCCTTTCCGTCATCCCGGGTTCCACCTGGCGTGCCACAGTTCCGATAGCCTGACCCGCATCCTTACCCAGCGACTTGAACCGTTCGATCTCAGCCTCGGTCAGTTGATATCGCGATCGAGCTATGTCGTTATCAATCAGTTGAAGGGTTTCGCCTGAAATAAGATCACTGCCTATAGGTAAGCTTTCCGTCGTCAACGATCGCGCCACATGCGCGATTAGATTTGGATTTCCCTTCTCTTCTTCCCACGCGAAATCCACTGGCTCATAACCCTGCCCCGCGAGTTCTTCGGTCAGTAATCGTTCCATTTCGATTTTGTTAGCGAGGACGAAACGTTTTCCGTCGCGGCGCAGAAAAAGCGAACCGACGCCCGCTTCACGGCTCAGATCAGTGGCATTCCTTCCTCCCGCCGTCATCCAGGAAAAGTTAGGTTGCGAATTGATCAGAATGCCACCGAGGCCTGCTTGCGAGATTAGGCTCAGAAGCCTTTCGGTTTTGATCTGAATTTCCTTTATTACTGACATTGCGCTTTCCACATTTCCAGACATGGCGTCCGATTGAACGCGGAGCGATCTCATTAGCTCTCTTATTCCTCAATCGGTCGTGGATCATCCGGGCGCCACGGGATTGGCGGTGGCTGGTTCAGGATCTCCGGGTGGTCCACGCTCACACCTGCGTAACCTAAGTCAGGCCATGTCAGATCGCTTGCGTAGAAGGTGGAAGCAGAAACGTTAACAAACGCAGCGTAGATGTTCCGGCGCAGACTCTGACTGCTGGAGCGAAGCTTTTCGAGAATCTTTCTCCGGTCTGCGAGCGATAAGTGCGAAAAATGTTGGAAGGTGCCACCGATCGTGAGGCCAAAAGTCGTCTCCGCGATCAGCAATGCGAAGAGGAACTGCTCTCGCTGCGCCGGTCGTTGGTAGTTCAAGTAATCGTCGACAGTTTCAATAAAGCGAGGTGCCTTGATCAAGAAACCTTCGCCCAATACTGCTTCTGCGACCGCAAAGACGATTAGCGCCGTCTTTTTGTTAAGACAATCAAACGTCGTCTGCGTTACTTCGCTACGCTTCCTGGGATTCGCCGACGCGTTAAGGGCTGAACTCAATATCCCGGCCACGGCAACTCACCTCCCTGCTGGTGATTGAACTTGAACGGTCGCTGGTGCTGTTCGCAAATTTCGCGCGCCGCCCAGAGCGCCAGCGAGTAGATCGTCACTTGTGGGTTGGCGCCAAGCGCGGTCGGAAAGATCGAGGCGTCCGTCACCCAAAGGTTTCTCTTCTCTCGGAACCTAAAATCGGTGTTGACGCAACGCCGCTTGTCGTTCTTGTTCATCTGACATCCGCCCATCACGTGAACGGTAAAGATACTTGCGTTCTGCGCTCTAGTGAAATCAATCTGCCTGATCTCGTCGAACATAGCGTCCGACTTCACCTCCAACGGTGGGTTGCGCATTACGTAAACTGAGCTCGCACCCGCCGCCAGGTGGATTCTCGCCATCATTACCAGGCTTTCTCGCATCGGGTTCACATTGGCTCTAGGGATCTTGTAGTCCAGCTGAGGATCGCCGTTGTCATCCAGTTCTACTGTTCCGTACTTCTCTTCCTCGTCGAATCCGGTGGTGTGATGGGCGTAGGAGATGGCGCCCGTCGGATAGTAATCGCGCATGATCCGATGCAGCTCGTCGCCATGCTGTAACGTTGCGGAAGCTGAAAGTACAGGAAAGAATGATCCAGTTTCGATCAAGTAGCCGGTTGGACCAGATGCAAACTTCGGCGTCCACATATTGTCCGGCACACCATATGCGGGCAGTGTCTTTTCCGGATACTTGCCAATGGTGATCGTTACCGGATGAATGTGGGTAAACTTTCCGACTCGTTTATCGAGATTGAGGCCTGAACGCATGAGGATACCGGGAGTGCCGACAGCGCCTGCTGCCAGTACCACGCCCTTTGTGGGTTTCACGGTGAGCTTGCGTTTCGTCGGGCGCGTCTTGTGATCGATAAAGTGCGCCTGCACTTCGCGAATTTGGTCGCCATTGCTAACCAGACGATCGACTTTCGTGTCGGTATAAATATTAGCGCCGAGTGTTACAGCGTCGGGCAGCCACTTCACAAAGCCGCTCATCTTTCGATCGTACGGACAGCCAACACCGCAACTGCCGCATTCGCGACAGTTGTTTGTGTTGTTCGGTAGGTTCTCGTGGGGAATATCGTGGTGCCTACAACCGAGCATGAACTTTCGTGCAGATGTGTTGTACTTGTCGTTGCGAACAACAGGAAGGTAGTTCACTACTTCGCGCAGGTATGGATCGAGATTTTGACGAGTAAACGGAAGTCCGCGCTTTTGCCATTCGTCCAACGTCTCCAACCTCGGCGGTAAACAAGCTGACCAGTTCACGGCAGTGCCGCCACCGAGACAACGGCCTTGCAAAATCTTGATCGCACCGTTCTTGCTGAGACGTGTCCCGCCTTCCTGGTAGAGCAGCTTATACATCTCGGCCTCGCGCTCGTTGAGCATCTTTCGTTCTTGCCCGGGAGCAGGCCCTTTCTCTTTCGGAATGTTGGGTCCCTCTTCGAGGACGAGAACGTCGAAGCCTGCTTCCGCTAGTTTCAGAGCGCATACCCCACCGGCCGCGCCTGACCCAATGATGCAAAAGTCAGGCGTCAGCGTGCGATTTTCAGCAACGTTGCGTCCTTCAACAATTGTCCCCGCCATCAGTGTGCTCCTCACGCCTTCAGAGTGAGACTTCATGGAAGAGCTTGTCAGGTACCATGCTCTTTCTAAGTTTCGCCGGAATGTCGGCATCAATCCTCACGACTCGCTCTTCAGTCATCTCGTCCAACCGTTTCATCAACTCGTTTAGGGCATTTGGTTCCAGCGTTTCTTGATGGCCATCTTACGATCGACCGGAACAAACGCGAGCTTGAGTGATTCCTTCTTATCGAGACCCAAGGCGCGAAGCGTTGCGTTGTGGCTGCCATGATGGCCGACCTGACAAAACGGGGATCAACGAGTGTGCTTAAGCCTTATGTCAGAACTTCACAAAATGTTTCATCGTGAGCGAGTTATCGCTCTGCTTAAATTTTGTAAAAGAGCGAGGAAATGGTCGGTAAAGAAAAAGACTAACCTTGATGATTAGGCCGGCGGATGATGTTTGAGAGCGCCGGCCTGCGCAGATCCGAGATCTGTTGTCCTAAGCGAGACAGAAACTGCTACTTACTCCAAGCGTTGCGGACAATATCACAATCTGATTCCAAAACAGAAGAGCAAATTCAACAGGGCAGCCTGGGAATAGCGGAGTTATGTAAGGAATATTCAGGTAACACTTGCTGCTGTTTTAGGAAGGCATTGGTTGGAGAGGGTTCAAGTTCATTGGACCATAATCCGAGCACTTTTTCCGCCGTCCAGACAATGACGCTGAGATGACTCGCGAGCTGGAAGGCATCCAGAGCATTCGAAGGTTGCAGCCGCAAGTCGCGTCTCATTGGACACTGAAAAAACATATGAGGTTCTACGAGGAAAAACTTGGAGGTATGGTGCCGAAGGGGGGCCTGGAGCGATTGATTCCCTTCTCTCATCTTACTCAGGAAAATTGAAAACCCTACGGATTTATCAACTCTCGCTTCCGGCACTGAGTCCACAGCGTGAACTTTCGGCGCGCAGTTGGTCACTAATTGGACACTAAATAAACTGTTAACTGAGTGCGACTTTTGTGGTAGGGGGCTTCGGGATTTGAACGCCAGCCCCCTACCGTGTCAATCCGCGAACCGGCGCCTTTTTTCTTCTTCCCGTTCACCACCTAGTGATCCTTCAAAATCGCTTCCGCCCCGATTCGGTAGCAATCAATCTTCGACAACGGTTCCCAATCGAAGCGGGCAGGGTTCTGAATCGTGCTTACCTGAGGTTGCGACCCACAGTTGAACACGACATACAGCCAGTAGTCATCGCTCAAGCGCTGGGCTGTTTTGTACTCATTAGCAGTAAGCGCGATCTCGCCAACAGCCGCTCGCCCCTTTACCTCGATGAATCGAGTCTCGGCTACGGCTCGTGAAATATCATCGGACGCCCGCCGCGAGATCAGGTCAAAGCCGCGAGTATCGCTCTCAACACTTTCGACCTTGCAGCCTCGAAATTCTTCATAAGCAATAGCGGCCTGAACCGCAATTCGTTCGATCGTAGCGAATCTCAAATCACGTTGAGCATCTTGATCCGAAGATTGCTGAACGGTGTAGCCGACAGCCTTGTACGCCTTGAAGCGCTTTTCGTACATGCGATTCAGTACTGGCACCGAAGCATCCACATAGTCATACACTCGAACCAGGTGTTTGTCCTTATGGAGTCGATGCAACCGCCCGACGTATTGCTGCAAAGTGCCCCGCCACGAGATGGGCATAGCCAGAAACAACGTGTCCAGCAAGGCATCGTCGAAGCCTTCTCCAATGTAACGCCCGGTCGCAATAATGACTCGTCGCTGGTCTTCAGGAACTGCAATGATCTTCGAAGCAATCGACTCACGTTGTTTCTTGCCCATTCCGCCCTTCATCACAAAAACGTTCGGCACCTTGCGCGTTAGCCTTTCAAGCAGGAGCTGCAAATGATCTGTTCGTTCGGTAAGCAGGAGGGGAAAGCGTCCTGCTTCAATCGCGCAAACAACATCGGCAACGATAAGGTCTGTTCGGTCTGGGTCATTAACTATAGCGGTGTAGATATCTTGAATGCCAATTCCATTCCATTCAGGAGGTACGGTAAATTCGGTTAACCTGGGAATGACCTCGTATTGAAGGGCCGAAGCAGCTGCCTGCTTTTTATTGCTCACATTGAAACGAATGGGGCCGCACTGCATAAGGATAATTGGGTGGTGCCCATCTTTGCGAATAGGTGTCGCCGTCAATCCGACGACGTACTTTGCTTTGACCTGTCGCAGCACTCGCTCGAAAGAGAAAGCAGAGACGTGATGGCATTCGTCCACAATCA
>DASQKG010000544.1:0-14625 GCA_035630655.1 Pyrinomonadaceae bacterium | reverse complement strand
TCCAACAACGAATACCAGGCCAATGGCCAACCAGAACGCTGCTACTAACCAACTTCTCATCCGAAATGCTTCCAGCGTTGCCATACCAAAGAAGAGTAGAAAGATCGTGACGCTGTTGCCGAGCTGTATTCTCTTCATTTCAATCATCTCCTTGCCACTCCAGATACTGACAGAACAGTGCGGACAATGTTCGTCCGCGCAAGGCCTGTGCCAGCTGAGTCCTGCCGGATATTCGGAATTTGACTCGCGCCGCTGATAATCCGCGAGCGTATTTTTTCCCACCGCTTGGGAAACTTACTCATCTTGCAGTAGGCAAACAGGTTTGACCTTTTGAAAAAAACGTTCTGGTTTTGGAAAATATTGAAGGGCCGTAGGCGCGGGCGAAATGTTTGTGAGAGTTAGTAAAGATGAATCACGAGGGGTGATTTAACGGCCCCGCGATCTCCACTGGGTGGCATTGCCGATGGCGGACCTCACATGGTTCCTTAAGCAGAACTCAGTCCTTCAAAACCCTGGCCAATGCTTTCAGTAGTCTCTCTGCTGTATAAGGCTTATTAAGAAAGACGCTGACGCCTTCGAGCGAAGCGTCAGCCGTATGCTGACTCGTAGCAAAGCCACTCGCCGCGATGATTCGAACTTCCGGATTCATTCGCTTTAATGCGCGAATCGTCGCCGGCCCATCCATAAAAGGCATCACCATATCCGTTAGCACAACCGCGATTTCGTTCTTGCGGTCTGCGTAAAGTGCCAGAGCTTCAGTGCCGTCGCTCGCCGTTACCACTTTGTAACCAAAAGTTTCGAGTGTGCCTTGAGTTATCACGCGAATTGACTCTTCATCGTCGACTACCAGTATCAACTCACCATTTCCGAGGGGAATATCCGTCTGCAATGCTCCGGCCTCAACCATCCCTGGCGCATCGAGAGCTGGAAGGTACAACGCAAACTGGCTTCCTTTATGGATCTCACTATAAACGTTGATGAAACCCCCATGGCTTTTCACGATTGTCAGCGCGGTTGAGAGGCCAAGCCCCGTGCCTTTCGACATCTCCTTCGTTGTGAAGAACGGTTCGAAGATCCTGCTCTGGATTTCCTGCGACATTCCTGGTCCAGTATCAGAGACCTTAACAACTACAAACCGGCCTGCCTTCGCCTCGATGTGCATGCGGGCGTAGTTCTCGTCCAGGAATGTATTCTCTGCCTTTATTGAGATTGAACCGCCATCCGGCATGGCATCGCGAGCGTTAACACACAGATTCATTAGAACCTGATGCATCTGGGTTGCGTCCGCCGAAATTATCCAGAGGTCGTCGGGTAGGTGGTAACTGATCTCAAGTGACTTCGGCAGCGTTTCACGGAGGATCTTGACGATCTCCTTTATCAAATGTTTCGGCTGCAATGCTACGCGCTCGCCTTCCACGCCTCTGGCAAACGAGAGCACCTGGCGCACCATATTTCCACCACGCTCGGCATTGGTGCGCAAAACTTCCAACCATTTCTTGCTTGTATCGTCAGTCGTCTTCAACTGCAGCGTGTCGATCGCCATCAGGATGGGAGACAACACATTGTTTAGATCGTGAGCGATGCCCCCGGCCAGTGTGCCAATGGATTCCATTCGTTGAGCGCGAAGAAACTGCGCCTCCATCCGCTTCCTCTCTGTGATGTCGGTATTGATCACGAGTATGGAAGTGGGCGCTCCATGATCATCTCGCACCAGAGTCCAGCGACTCTCCACAATAATCTCGGTACCGTCGCGACGGATTTGATGAATTTCACCTCGCCACTCGCCGTAGTCGATTACCGCCTGCCTGGCAGTTTCAAACTGGGGAGATGGCTCTTTGAGAAGGAGATCTTGAGCGTCTTTGCCCACAGCTTGCTCCGCGGTCCAGCCATAGATGCGCTCGGCGCCTTTGTTCCAGAACAGAATGTTCTGATCGAGATCGCGCACCAGGATCGCGTCCTGCGCTTGATCCAGCAACGCCGCTTGCTCGCGTATTTGCTGTTCGCCACGCTTGCGTTCAGTTATATCGCTTCGGATCGCTACGTACTGATATGGCTTTCCATCGGAGTTGAGAAAGGGAACGATTGTGGTGTCCACCCAATAATAGCTGCCATCTTTCGCGCGGTTCTTCATCTCACCTCGCCAAACCTGACCGCTCGCAATAGTGGTCCACAAGTCTCTGATGAATTCTTTCGGGTGATATGTGGAGTTGATGATGCGATGGTCCTGACCAAGCAGCTCTTCGCGGGAATACTTGGAGATGTCGCAGAACTTGTCGTTAACATAGTTAATGATGCCGCGCTGATCGGTGATAGCGACAATTGCAGACTCGTCAAGGGCAAACTTGATGTCTGCCAACTCCTTAAGGGAGCGCTCTAATGCCTCTTCCGGTAGATACTGTGTATTGAGGGACGTGGTGTTACTGGCAGCCATGGATTTTAAGAAGTCATGCTTCTGGAATCGGCGGTGAGGCCCTTTGCCCCGTCTAGCTTTTTAAGCCGGTATCTTAGCTGGTCGCGCGAAATCCCCAGCAATTCAGCAGCCCGTGTCTGGTTGCCCCCGCTCCGTTCGATTGCCTGGCGTACGAAAGCCAATTCTGCATCATCAAGAGAAATTCCTTCGCTTGGTAGGACAAACTGCTCCGCCAACTTCTCATTGTTACCTGAACCCATCCCGGCCCCGCGAAGCGATTGTCCGACCAGTCCTCCGGGCAAATACTCTGTGGTGATCGCATCGGTATCTTCGAGAATCAAAGTGCGTTCGATCACGTTGCGCAATTCACGAACATTCCCAGGCCAGTCATATCTTCGAAACACCTCAACTACGTCCGGCGACAAGCTGGTGATTTTCTTGCGCCGGCGAAGTTTCGAGCCGATCGATTCGATATAGTATTGAGACAGGAGCAGAACATCGTCACCTCTTTCGCGAAGAGGAGGAATGTCGATCTGGATTATTGAGAGACGATAGTAAAGATCGAGACGGAAACGGCCCGCCTCACTTTCGCTTTTTAGATCCCGATTCGATGCGGCGAGCACACGCACATCAAGCGGAATGTCTTTTAAGCCGCCTACGCGTCTGAACGTTCCTTCCTCCAGCACACGCAGTAGTTTCGCCTGCAGAGCTAGCTCAAGCTCACCGATCTCATCCAGTAAAAGCGTGCCTCCTTGGGCCTGCTCGAATAGGCCTTCCTTGCGTGCCTTCGCGTCAGTGAAAGCCCCCTTCTCGTAGCCAAACAGTTCAGACTCGATCAGCGTTGCCGGAAGTGCGGCGCAATTGATCGCGATAAAGGGACTATCCGCCCTTTGCGATCCGTAGTGTATGGCTTTTGCCACAAGGTCTTTGCCAGTGCCGGACTCACCTTGCAACAGTACTGAGGACACCTCACTTTCCGCGACCTTCGCCGCGAGTCCTAGCATTTTCTTCATCGCGGGAGACTCACCCACGATCTGACGGAAGTTAAACTCTCTGGCTCGTTCCTTTCTTACCTGTTTCACTTCACGCCGCAAATGACGGGCTTCAATTCCATTGCGGATCGTGACTCGCAGTTCCTCCAGGCTAATGGGTTTGCCTATGAAATCGTAGGCCCCGCCACGAAGGGCAGCGATAGTGTTATCAACCTGCACGTTACCGGTGATCATGATAACGACCGACTCCGGCTGCTCTTGCTTTATCTGGCGCAACACATCCAGCCCTGAACCGTCAGGTAGATCAATATCCAGCAATACTGCCGCGGGCGATTCTCCATTGAATTGAGCCAATGCTTCAGCCACTGTCCCTGCTTCAATGGGCTCGAAGCTCCAGCTCCGCAACGCCTCAGTCAGCGTCCAGCGAATTGCCTGGTCGTCATCGACTACAAGTATTGTTTCGTTAGTATTTTTCAGCGGAAACCAAGCTCCTATCTCAGCTTGAAAACGTACGGTGCCCCAGGGCTTTTCATTATATTCGCAGGCCGGCGATTGAGAAAGCTTGGCTTCTGACGGCTCATTCGTTACGGCCGACTAACAGCAAATTGTAAAGAGCACTTCTTGCCGTTTGATTCGGCAGCCACAAATTTGATCAGCTTGGCCGCTTCTATCGCGCGCTCCGAAAGTCCGTGGGACAATCCGGTGACAACCTTTGTGTCCCCTATGCATTTTCAGTGGTTCGACAAATCTTTCAGATGAGCAGTTTGGATGAGTGCGCTCAATTACTGCCAAGCGGGCTAATGGATGCTAGTTCTAAGGTATTATAACTCGCCTCATTCTGCTAACGGTTAGTGTTTGACAGGAAAATACTCAATCACGTATAAGACGTATTGTTAGCGGTCAACCAACATAAATGAATTTCAGAACCCATCATGGCCACCATTTGCACCATCGTGCCAATCATCATTGGCACCGGGGCGGCGCGCTGGCGATTTGATTCCTAAGCTCAAAGCTATAAGAGAGTAACAAAGGATCACAACAAAGGTTTCGAACCCGCTGCCCGTAGCGAAATGCGGCAGCGGGTTTTTCTTTTTGGCACCAACATTCGACGAGGCTTTGCCCGGTTATGTCTGGACCACTTTCCAAGATTCCCACTGGGATGCGCTATTACTCCGGCCCGGAAGCGCGACTCCGCCGCTCAATCGAGGACAGCCTGGTATCAATCTTTGCTGGGTGGTCTTATGAGGAAATCACGACGCCGACGATTGACTACTATGCTCTTTTTGAACATGGCATGGGACGCTCGCTGGCCCATCATGCTTTTAGATTCACTGACACTGACGGCTCCATGTTGGCCCTCAGACCTGACGTTACGTCTTTGGTGGCGCGCGCCGCGGCCACACTTTTCGCTGAGGTTAAGCGGCCGCTGCGCTTGTGCTATGTCGCGCCCGTATTCCGCCAACAACCTCAATCTCACGCGGAATGGAGACGAGAGTCCACCCAGATTGGGGGTGAACTGATCGGCGCTAATAGCAGCGCCGCCGACATGGAGGTGCTGGCAATTGTCTGCGAAGTGCTGGAACGTCTCGACCTGGATCGTCATTGCTCGATCACGCTCAACGACGTCGAGGTCTTTAATGGTATCGCCGAACAATTGAATCTACGTCCGCAGGCACGGAACGAAATGCGCGAGCTGGTCGACACACGGAATGCCGCTGATCTGGAGCGCTTTCTCGCACGCTACTCCTCCCTTGAAGACTCGCACTCTTTCGCGCAACTGATTCAGCTTTCGGGGAAGCGGAATATTCTGAGTGACGCTCGCCGATTGATAGCCAACCCGCGCTCGCAGCTGGCATTGGATCGTCTTGAGAGTCTGTGGTCAGCGATCGAGTCGCTTCAGTTGGCGGATCGTTTCGATATCGATCTTGGAGATGTCTCACGTCTCGACTACTACACTGGTCTTACTTTCAAAATTTATGTAAAGGGCGCCGGAGCGCGCGTTGGCAGCGGCGGGCGCTACGACGGCCTTACAGCCAGTTTTGGCAGGGCCGAGCCAGCAGTCGGATTCGTGCTCGAACTCGATGCCCTGACGGACGTGCTCCTTGATCGCGCGAGCGAGCCCACCCTGGTGGCCAGTTCATCCGGGGAGACAGCACAACTTAGAGCTAGCAATCTGAGTGATCTATTCAGGGACGCCAGAGAGAAGAGAACGAAGGCTGAGAGAATCATGATCAACTTGAGTGAGGCAGTGCAGTGACTCAGTTAACGATTGCCGTTGCCAAAGGAAGACTGCAGGCCGAAACGCTCGATCTGTTGACGGGTATGGGTCTCGTCTTTTCCAGTGAAGCCCTCTCGTCGCGTCAATTGGCGATTGAAGACGGGTCGGGAAGCTATCGCCTGATTTTCGTCAAACCTGCGGACGTTCCCGTTTATGTGGAATATGGAATCGCGGATTGCGGCATTGTTGGTCGAGACGTATTGCTGGAGTCGAGCACCGATTTATTGCAGCCACTCAGTCTCAATATAGGTGCGTGTCGTATCGTTGTCGCGGCCAAAATCGATGCGCAGTTAAACCGGTTAGGGATGCTGAGAGTAGCAACCAAGTACCCACGAATCGCCGCGCGCCATTTTGGAGCGCGCGGCGTGGCCGTCGACCTTATCGAATTGTCAGGCTCAGTAGAGCTAGCCCCCATTCTGGGACTGGCCGACTGCATAGTGGACGTGGTAGCAACCGGCAAAACTCTCGAAGAAAACGGTCTCAGGATAGTCGAAGTTATCACTGACTCGGCAGCGCGCCTCGTTGTAAATCGGGCCAGTTATCAACTGGAGGCCGAGGCATTGGGTCAGTTCATCAAATCTCTTGAAGATACCTTGCGGAGGCGTGCGAGCGATGATTGAAATCATCAATAGTCATGATCAGCAACGACTGGCTGACAAGCTACAGGGCATCCAGGAGCGTAACGTGGCCTTCGACGCTGATCTTATGGGCCAGGTCCAATCAATTATTGACGACGTTCGCGCGCGCGGCGACGCTGCGTTGATTGATTACAGCGCGCAATTCGATGGCTGCGTTATGCAACCGTCCGAGATCCGGATTAGCGAACAGGAACTGCGGCAAATCGCTTCGACCGTTGAGAGTGACGTGCTGGAGGCGCTGCGTGAAGCCATCCGCAACGTGAAACGCTTTCACGAACACGAGCGGCAACATTCGTGGGCGTTTGAGGCTGAGCATGGTGTTAGTCTGGGCCAGCGCATCACGCCCATAAACAGTGTGGGGTTGTATGTTCCAGGTGGGACAGCCAGCTATCCATCATCGGTAGTGATGAATGTCGTGCCGGCGCAGGTGGCGGGCGTCCCACACATTGTTGTTGCGACACCTCCACTTTCGCTCAGGGACAATCCGGCGGTCGCTGCCGCGCTTTTGCAGGTTGGCGTCACGGAAGTTTTTGCGGTCGGTGGCGCGCAGGCGATCGCCGCACTCGCGTATGGCACTGAGACTGTGCCGCGGGTCGATAAGATCACTGGCCCAGGCAACCGCTACGTTGCTGCCGCGAAGCGGCTAGTGTTTGGCACCGTCGGAATCGACTCGATTGCCGGACCAAGCGAAGTTGTGATCATTGCAGACGATACGGCACGCGCGGAATTCGTCGCAGCAGATCTCCTGGCACAGGCTGAACATGACGAGTATGCGTGCGCAATCCTGGTGACAACCAGCGCGCGCCTTGCGAACGATGTAGTCACCGAGGTGGCGCGTCAGACGGTAACGTTACCGCGCCGGGTGGTGGTTGAAGAATCATTGGTCCGGTTTGGCGCCATCTTAGTTGTTACGGATCTTGACGAAGCGTGTGCACTCGTCAATGAGCTGGCGCCGGAACATTTGGAGATTGTCACCGAAGACGACGACGCTGTGGCGGCGCGCATTCTTCATGCGGGGGCGATATTCTTCGGACCGTACAGTCCAGAGGTTGTCGGCGATTACTTCGCGGGGCCAAACCATGTATTGCCGACTGCCGGGGCAGCGCGCTATTCCTCAGCGCTTGGTGTTTACGATTTCGTTAAGCGCACCAGTACGCTGCGTTATTCTCGTGAAGCGCTGAAACAGTCGGCTAACAAGATTACTACCTTAGCCAGGACGGAAGGCCTGGAAGCGCACGCGCGTTCAGCCGCGATCAGGTTGGATTAGTTTAGGGAGTAGCGATGAGCAACTCATTGGACACAATTAAGCCCCAAGTGCGTGCTCTGCGCGCCTATTCGCTGTCGCGTCATCGCGCGCGCGTGAAGATCAATCAGAACGAGAATCCGTGGGATACTCCGGCACGCATCAAGGAAGAGACACAGCGCCGGCTCGAGACACGCGAATGGTCGCGTTATCCCGATTTCGTGCCGGAAGGCCTGCATTTGAAGCTCGCGGAGTTTTCAGGCTGGCGCGCAGACGGCATCATTGCCGGCAATGGATCGAACGAATTGATTCAGGCGTTGTTGATGGTCACGGTTGGACCAGGTAAGCGCGTGCTGATCTCTGAACCGACGTTTGCCCTTTACCGGCAAATAAGCACTGTGCTGGGCGGCGAAGTCATAAGTGTCGCGCTGAGTGCCGCGTTGAGCTACGACACCGTCACGTTGCAGAAAACAGTGACGGACCTGGAGCCGGATGTGACGATTGTCTGCTCACCAAACAATCCCACTGGTTGCGTACTGAGCGATCAGGACCTGCGCGCGCTGCTTGAATCGACACCCGGCCTGATTATCGTCGATGAGGCTTATCATGAATTCGCCGAGCATTCAGTCGTTCCCCTGCTAAACGAGTACACAAACCTGGTGGTGCTGCGAACGTTCTCAAAGGCGATGGCGATGGCGGCTTTGCGGGTCGGATATTTGTTGGCCGCGCCCGAGCTGGTATCGGAGATTAGCAAGGCCGTCCTCCCGTACAACCTGAATGCCGTGTCGGTGATGGCCGCGGAAGTAGCCGTCGAACTATATGACGATGAGTTGGAGCCCCTGGTGCGCAAGATCAGCGGTGAGCGTGAACGGTTGTATGGGGAGTTGAGTCGCATCGCAGGGCTCACACCAGTGCCTTCACGAGCAAATTTCATGGTTGTCCTATCGTCAATCGATCCCAAACAAGTTTTCGCGGAATTGTTCAAGAGAGATATCCTGATTCGCGATGTGAGTAGCTATCCGATGTTGAGCGACTACTTCCGTTTGAGCGTAGGCACGCCGGAGGAGAACGACCTTCTGTTGAATGCAATGCGTGAGATCTTTGCTTGAGCGCAAAGCGATGGCACAAGTACCAAATCTAGACGGATCTTGACAGGTGCCGAACTCGCGAGCCTTTTGATAAGGAATCTATGAAGATGAGAATGCCAAACGGAGCCCGTGAAGCGGAGGTTCAGCGCAAGACGAAGGAAACGGACGTGCGCGTCAAGTTGAACCTTGATGGCGATGGGTATTCGCGCGTCACGACCGGGTTGCCCTTTCTTGACCACATGCTCACGTTGTTTGCAAAGCACGGTCTGTTCAATCTTGAAGTCATTTGCAAGGGCGATTTGGAAATCGACGATCATCATTCGGTTGAAGATATCGCTATCACACTGGGTCAGAGCCTGACGCAGGCGCTCGGCGAAAAGGCCGGCATCAATCGGTATGGCGAGGCTACCGTCCCGATGGATGAAGCCTTATGTCGCTCAATAATCGATCTCTCAGGACGTTTCTACCTCGTTTATGAAGTAACGACTCGACGCCAGAAGATCGGAAACTTTTCGGTCGAGCTGGCGGAACACTTCTGGCGTTCGCTGGCCGAGACCGCGAAATTCAATTTGCATATCGACTGTTTGCGTGGCCGTAACACGCACCACATGCTCGAAGGTACCTTTAAAGCTACGGCTCGCGCATTACGTCAGGCCGTCGATCGTGATCCCCGAATCACCGGTGTGTTGAGCACCAAAGGAGTTCTCTAAAATCGTGACGCAAGTAGCGATCATCGATTACGGAGTCGGCAATCTGCGTTCAGTCGAAAAGGCACTCGACGCGACCGGATGTGCCGCAGTCGTAAGTTCGAATGTGGAGGTGTTACGCAAAGCCGAGCGTCTAGTACTCCCAGGCGTGGGCGCTTTCGGCGCATGTATGAACGCCCTGACTGAACGAGGATTCGATGAACTAGTGCTGGAGCGCGTCTCCGAAGGAACACCTTTGCTGGGCGTGTGCGTCGGCATGCAGATGCTTTTTGAGGAATCGGAGGAGTTTGGCACAAGCCATGGCTTGGGACTGCTGCGCGGTCGCGTTCATCGTTTCTCGGCAGACTTGTTGGTGCCGCAGGTTGGCTGGAATCAAATCCGCCAGAGAGTCGCGCATCCCTTGTTTGAGGGAATAGAAGATGGCGCCTTTTTCTATTTCGTGCATTCCTACTATTGCGAGCCGGTGGCCGCCGAAGTAATTCTTGGGGAGACAGATTACGGCGTAGCTTATGCGTCGGTGGTCGCGCGCCAAAATCTTTTTGGAGTGCAATTTCACCCTGAAAAGAGTCAAACAGCGGGGTTGCGTCTGCTCTCAAACTTTGCGCGGGTCGGATAAATATGCTGGCCAAACGAATCATACCCTGTCTGGATGTAGATCGAGGACGCGTGGTGAAGGGTATCCGTTTTGTTTCGCTGGTTGATGCGGGCGATCCGGTTGAGCAGGCTAAAAGGTATGATGCCGAAGGCGCAGACGAGCTGACATTTCTGGACATCACTGCATCTTCGGACCGACGCGACATTGTTGCTCAACTTGTCCGCCGAGTCGCCGACGAAGTTTTTATTCCTTTCACCGTTGGCGGAGGATTGCGGTCGCTGGAAGACATACGTGCGGTGCTTCGCTCCGGCGCTGACAAAGTTTCGCTGAACACGGCGGCGGTTGAGCAGCCGGAGCTGATCAAAGAAGGCGCGGAAACATTCGGATCGCAGTGCGTGATCGTGGCCATTGACGCGCGGCGGCGCAGCCAGGACGACGCCGGCAAAGGCTGGAAGGTTTTCACACACGGCGGAAGACGCCCAACCGGGCTCGATGCTGTTGAATGGGCCGGGCGCGCTGAGCACCTCGGGGCGGGCGAGATTCTCCTAACCAGCATGGATCGCGATGGCACGAGAGATGGATACGACATTGAGCTGACCCGTGCGATATCCGGCAACGTTCGTATTCCCGTGATTGCATCGGGTGGCGCGGGAAAGCTTGAACACTTCCACGAAGCCCTGACCGAAGGCGGCGCCAGCGCCGTGCTGGCTGCATCGCTGTTTCATTTTGGCAAGTACCAGATTGCGCAGGTTAAGAATTACTTGCGCGAGCGAGGAGTAGTTGTGAGATGAAGATCCCGTTTGAGCACATCAAGTTCGATGAGGGAGGCCTCGTCCCGGTCGTGGTCCAGGACGCAAACACGCGGCAAGTGTTGACCCTCGCTTACATGAATGCCGAAAGCCTCCAACGAACTCTGGAAACAACGGAAACCTGGTTCTGGTCTCGCTCGCGTTCGGCCTTGTGGCACAAGGGCGAGACCTCTGGCAACACTCAGCGCGTAATAGATATTTTCGTGGATTGCGATCGCGACGCACTCACAGTGCTAGTCGAGCCTAATGGTCCTGCTTGTCACACCGGCAAGCCATCCTGTTTTCACAATGCGCTTCAGGAAGGGACCCTTCACAAAAGCAGCAGCAGTATCCGAAAGTCTGATCTTGGCGTTGTGCTTAGCGAACTCTACGCGGTCGTTGAGTCGAGACAGCGAGACAGGCCGGAAGGGTCCTATACCACATATCTGTTCGACCAGGGTCTGGACAAGATACTCAAAAAACTCGGCGAGGAATCTGGCGAGACTATCATTGCCGCAAAGAATCAGGACCGAGAAGCTTTGGTCGCAGAAGCTTCCGATCTTCTCTATCACTTGATAGTCCTGATGGTCGAGCGCGGACTCACTCTGGAGCAGATTCGCGATGAATTAGTGAGCCGCGGGAAAAGAGGGATGTTCAGTGATCCCTGATGCCTCGGAACTTAAACCTCTCCTCGATTTCGCCGTGGGAATTGCTCGCGAGGCTGGAGCGATCACGTATCGCCATTTCAAGAAACCGTTTATTGCTGAACGCAAGGCCGACAATTCTTTCGTGACGGTGGCGGATCGAGAAGCAGAACGAAGTCTTCGCGCGAGCATCGAGGAGGCGTTCCCCGATGATGCCATACTCGGCGAAGAGGAAGGGGACAAGCCAGGTAAAACAAATCGCCGCTGGGTTCTCGACCCGATCGATGGCACTTATTCATTCGTCCACGGAGTGCCGCTCTATGGAGTATTAATCGGCCTGGAGATTGATGGCGAAGCATCTCTTGGCGTGGTTAATCTTCCGGCGCTCGATGAGCTTGTTTATGCCGCGCGCGGTGTTGGTTGTTTCTGGAACGATGCTCCGGCGTGTGTCTCTTCGACCGCCTCTCTCGAAGACGCTCTACTCCTTTCGACGGATTTTGGCACGTGTGAGCGGTACGGATTTGGACAAGCTGCGGATCGCCTTCAGAGGAAGGTCCAGGCGCGGCGCACGTGGGGGGACGCTTACGGTCATATTCTGGTTGCCACAGGTCGCGCCGACATAATGCTTGATCCGATTATGAATGTTTGGGACTGTGCCGCTCTATTGCCTATTCTCGAAGAGGCTGGTGGAACATTCACTGATTGGAAAGGGAGGAGAACGATTCGTGGCGGCAACGCCATCTCCACAAATGGAGCACTGTTTGCCGACGTGATGGCGACGATTACGCAAGGCGATACATGCTGATCATTCCGGCGATTGATCTTCGACAAGGAAAATGCGTACGTCTCGCGCAGGGACGCAAGGAAGTCGCGACGCTCTATGACGGTGATCCGGTGGAGATCGCCAAAAGATTTGAACAGGCAGGCGCGCGCCTGCTTCATGTGGTTGATCTTGACGCGGCGTTTTCTGATGGGGACTCGCCTAACCGGCAACTGCTTCGCGAGATTACCCGAGGAATTGAAATCCCTGTGCAATTTGGCGGAGGATTGCGCAAGCTGACTGACGTCAAAGAAGTCTTCGAACTTGGAGTGGGCCGGGCAGTTGTTGGCACGCTGGCAGTCGAGTCGCCCGAAACATTGGAAGAACTAGTTCACATCTTTGGCGGCGATCGAATTGCCGTGGGAATTGATGCCAAAGACGGCGAGGTTATGGTGCGCGGATGGGAGCGGAAGGGAAGAATTAAAGCTATTGATCTGGCGAACATAGTTGCTCAAACGGGAGTTGAACGGATCATCTATACAGACGTAACACGCGATGGCATGCTCGCCGGTGTCAATATTGAGCAGACTCTGTTGCTTGCCCGGGAATCAGGATTAAAGATGACTGCTTCGGGCGGGGTTTCCTCAGTAGATGACCTGAAGACACTCAAACAGTTGAGCGGGTTCGGCGTGGACAGCGTGATTGTTGGTAAGGCTCTCTACGAAGGTCGTTTTACATTAAGGGAGGCATTTCAAGCCGTCCTTTGAAACCTGTATGACAACGCGGCAATTTCTTAAGAACCGCCCGGCGGTTGTAGTAATATGCCCGCTCATTCGGGTTGGATACCAGAATCGCCCAGGCTGGTACAAGTCTTCGTGTCCTTGTCGGAACGCGCCCGAGCGTTCTGATGAACCGCGGCAAGCGTTAGCAGATAACCACACCCGGTGCCCGGGCTACGAACGTACGTCTGAAATGTGGACATGAAATGGTTCCACTCAGGAGCCGTAAAGGACAAATAAAGACGATTTCCGCAACAAATTGAGTAGGGAAGCAGGGCCATTGTCGGAACAGGGTGGCAAATAAGATTATCCTTAGCTGAAGGGATTTCACATCAATTGTCCTCTTTTGACGTTCCACAAATAGAGTCTGAAGACGCTGTTTCAGGTTCATCCGGCAACATGCCCCTGCCTTCTTCGTCCGATTCTGATCGGCGGCGATTTGCAGCGGAGCCACTAGCGACTCAATCGGAATCCGAAAACCCAGAGCGTGACGGGGAGCTATCTTTTGACCGCAGTTATCCAGACGAGGCTATCCGTAACCTGCGCAGCTCAGATTCCGCCACAAAGCGTGCCGCCGCCGCGCACACCCTCGGAGTTGTCGGCAACCCCCTCACGACTCCACATCTGATCGCAGCGCTCTTCGATCCAGCGCCGGAAGTTCGTCGGGTCGCTGCTGAAGCACTGGAACAAATGCGCGATCCTAATATCGCCATTGATTCGCTTGCATCCTTCCTCGGTGATGACGGTGATGGAGCAATGCCGGACCAAGCCGCTTCCGCTCAGTTCACCGATAATCGAGAGGGGAGTAAGCGGGTCGAAGGGGGAGGTTGGAACTGGGCCAAAAGCCAACGCTTGGGACCGAACAACGAGCCAGAACGCACAAAGGCGCAAGTGTTAGACGATCGCGAAGCGCTGATTCAGATTGACGACGACTTCCGGGCCCTTCCTCCTTATATTGCCAGCGATCTGTTTAGCGTCGAGCCTGGCAGGCGAGCGTCTGCGCTGTTCAAACTAGCCCGTTCTGGTGGGCCGGAAGCTCTCGGCGTGATCACGAAATGCTTTGATGATCCCTCGGAAGACGTTCGTAACGCCGCCGCGCTTGCGCTTTGTGAACTTGAACCTGCGAGAACTGCTGAATTCTTCAGTCAGGCGATAGAGAGCGCTTCACCTGCGCGCTGCCAAAACATTCAGGAGGCCATGGTCGCTTCGGGACTGGCCGCGGAAGCAATCAATGATCTTGGCGGCAAAGACCGCGAACGCGCCTACCATGCTCTTTGCATACTCTTCGTGATGGCGAAGACCGGCGTGTTAGCGCCTCTAGCACAAGCAATCGAGGAGCACGAGAGCGTTGCGGTTCGGAGCGCCACGATGAGAGTCTTAATGTTGAGTGGTCAACCCGATGTTGCGGAGGCGGCAGTAAAGCGTCGTCTTAAGATCTAGCCTGAGTGAACGCTCGAACATAGCGGGATTCCTCATATTCATTTGCCTCTGGTTAAAAGTCGAATTAACACCGCTCCCTGAACCAACGGTAGGCCCTGCATCCGAGCCTCGGGTGGGTTACCGACCTACAGTGATAGAATCTGCGCGCTCATGATTTGCAGACGTTAGCCGCTGCCTTGATTTTTACGTTGCCATCGAATGGAGTATTGAAAATTGTAGCGCTGAGTCAGGAACTCAAGTGTGAATCAGAGGAAGACGGAACA
>DASQKG010000543.1:0-5416 GCA_035630655.1 Pyrinomonadaceae bacterium | reverse complement strand
AAACGCGCGTTGGAGTTTTTAACCGAGGTCTGCGTTGCGGAAGGCGTCAGCGCTCTTCACCTGGAAGTCGAGAGGGCGAACACATCGGCTCAGGCCGTTTACCGCAAGTTCGGATTTGAAGACCATGATCGTTATCTGATGACGAAGTGGATCGCGCCAGAAATCCTTTGAGGGCGCGAGGCGCGTCGGCAGGTACAGTCAGTAAATTGCGAAATAGACGAAGAGTTCCATTTGTCATTGTTCATTTGTCATTTGATATTGGTCATTGCCGGAGGAGATCTCGAATCAATGCCCAATCTTCATCGGGCGATTTCCGGACCAATGACAAATGAATATTGAGCAATGAACGATGACAAATGCTCTTTTTTGCCCGATTTCGTGATTTACTGACAGTAAGTGGAGCGTCAGCTTGTGCAAGCTCTGCCTTAGTCACCCACAGACACCTCCGCCGCCTTTAAATTCTTCGTCTGACGCGGCGCGAGGCTCCACCGCATGAACGGCTTCTCAGCAAATAAGAACAGCAGCGCGCAAACCGCGAGAACCACGGGCAGGATCATCAGGCACTGCAACGCGAAATCGAGGTCGAACGGCCTGGTGATCGAAGCCATCGGCAGGGTCTGCGTCATCAGGTTGGAGATTATCAGGATGTGGTAGAGATAGATCGTGTAACACATCCCGCCGATAATCGTTATCCATCGCGCCCGCGCGAAGGCGTTCGACAACCTTCCCATAAAGAACCCCGCATAGAGCAGGCCGACCATCAGCGGCAGCAGAAAATAGAACTGGCCAAAGCGGATCAGCGTCGCGAATATCGCGGCGGCGCCGGCCAGCGTGGCCAGGTCCCACGCGAGGCGTTTATCAGCGCCACGCAACCGCCTGGTCAGATAGAGGTCGGCGAGCAGGAAGCCGGTCAGGAAGTAATGTGCGAAATTGAGCAGCGTAAGGGGCAGCCTCGCCGAACCGGACGGGTAAATCACCCACTGCGAGAGCAAGCCGAAGCCGACGATCAGCCCGACGATCAGCGAGCGGCGCGCCACGACATTGCGCAACCTGAACATCAGAACCAGCAGCGGCGTGAGCAGGTAGAACTGAATCTCGATCTCCAACGACCATGCGACGCCGTTGATCGCGCTCTCGCGCCCGTAAACGAGGCCGTGTGAATAGAAGAGGCTGGCGATCAGGTTCGGAACCACTCGCGGACCTTCGCCCCACTGGCGCCAATGAATGAGGAAGATCACGATCAGGCTGAGCAGGTACGGCGGCTCGATTCGCGTGACGCGGCGCAGGTAATACGACTTGAGGTCGGGCGCGGCCTTTCCGTTGAAAGCTCGTTTGGCGAACGGCAGCGCCAGTATGAACCCGCTGATCACGAAGAAAAGGTTGACGCCGAAATGTCCGCAGTAAGCAGGAATCACGAGCCACGATTGATCGGCGGCGGCGAACCATCCCGAATACGTGCGGACTTCGGGGCTGCGGCCGCTGCCGGATAAAAACATCGCCAGCAGGTGATGAAACAGCACGGCCGAGATGGCGATGAAGCGTAAACCGTCGACTTCCGGAATCAACTCCCCCGTCGAAGTGACGCGGGAAAGTTTGCCGGCCAGCCAATCGATTTTTGAGCGAGCCGCGACGCGAAGAGAGGTTGGAGGACGATCCATTCGAGATGTCGAGAGGAGCTTACTTTAGCTTAGATATTTCTGCCGATTATCGTATGCTTGAAAGAAATGATCGGGGAGAGTAGCAGGACGGCCGGGACATTACAATCCGCCGGAGCGCGAACAGAATGCCAGGAATTATGATTCATCTTCAATCAATCAGCTTGAAACCCGGGGCAAAGAAGCGATCCGACTTTCCATTCAATCTGCCGCTCGTCAAGAAACTCGATCAGGTCGAGTTCCATTCGCCGGTGACTTTCTTCGTGGGCGAAAATGGTTCGGGCAAATCGACGCTGCTCGAGGCTATCGGCGCGGGCGTCAAACTGGCCACGGTCGGCGGCGACGACATCGATCGTGACGTGACGCTGCAGAATGCGCGCGCCCTGGGAAGGCAATTAAAGTTCTCGTGGCTGAACAAGACCCATCGCGGGTTCTTTCTACGCGCCGAAGATTTCTTCAACTTCGCGCGACGTTTGCAGACTATGCTCAGAGAATTGCAGGAGATCGCCGACGGCTTCGACGAAGAGTACGCCGGTTATGCCCTTGGATTGGCGAAAGGCGCGGCTCTTGGGCAGCGACGGGAGTTGATCGAGCGGTACGGCGAGAACCTCGACGCCAATTCGCACGGCGAGAGCTTTTTGAAGATCTTCCAATCGCGCTTTGTGGCCGGCGGGCTGTATTTATTGGATGAACCCGAAGCGCCGCTCTCGCCGCAGCGGCAGCTTGCCCTGATGTCGATGTTGAAAGAGATGGTCGATCAAGAGGCTCAATTCATCATCGCCACGCATTCCCCGATCTTGATGGCCTTCCCCGGCGCGCGGATCCTGAGCTTTGACAATCATCCAGTCATCGAAGCGCATTACGACGACGTCGAACACGTGTCGTTGACTCGGGCTTTTTTGAATAATCCGCAATCATTCTTGCGGCGGCTATAGCCTTGACCCAAGCGTCGCTTGCAACATGATAGGCGAATGCTTAAACTCGTCACTGTTTTGCCGGGGTGGTGGAATGGCAGACACAGAGGACTTAAGTTGTTTGAAGTAATTTGAGCGCGTCGGATGGAAACGCCGGCGTGGATGGAGTCAAATTCGGCGAAACCTTAGCAGCATGCGCTGAATGGCAACGCCGAGCTAAGGCTAGTGAACACTCTGCATGAGCAGATCAAAATATACTGATCAAGACTTGATTGAAGCCGTGCAGAGTTCGACCTCGATCCGGCAGGTCTTAGCAAAGTTGGGGCTATCCGAAGCAGGTGGAAACTATTCGATTACTAAACGTCGAATCCAGAAGTTGGGCATTGAAACAACGCATTTCAAGGGGCAAGCCTGGAAAAAGGGAAATCACAATCCTGTTGTTTCCGCTAAGCCAATTTCAGACATTTTGCGAAAAGGAGTTGTGTTTCAAAGCTTCAAGCTAAAGAAGCGCCTCTTCGCAGAAGGGCTGAAAGAAAGAAGATGCGAAATGTGCTTAAACACTGAATGGTTAGGGAAATCAATACCGCTTGAACTTGACCATATCAACGGGGATTCGACGGATAATCGAATAGAAAACCTCAGAGTGGTATGTCCCAACTGTCATGCGCAGACAGAAACGTACCGAGGCAAAAAGCTAGCAAAGTGTAGAGACGAGACGGCTCCCTCCTAAACATCGTTTGTTCGCCTGCTCAAATAAGGCAGGCATAGAATGAAACATGCACGGAGAAGGCATCGTCCAGACCACAAACCGTCGGACTTAAAAGGAGCGGCGGGTAGCGAAAGCTATAGTGGTAAGAAAATCCTCTGGCCCAAAAGGCCGTGCGGGTTCGAGTCCCGCCCTCGGCACTGAAATTCGATAAATGATTTATTCGCAATAGATTGCGCGGCGTGGTATCTTCATGGTGTCTATAAAATTGAGAAAATAGACACCATGGAGTTATCAATGAATCAACATCCAAGCCAGCCTTCATCCTCTTATCAAGCGCCGAAATCGCCAGTCTCCAAGTATGCAAAGAAGAAGGTACGGATCATAAAGAAGATTCGTACAGAGGAAGGAGTCTGGAAGTTTGTCTCATTGGACAAGGTCAAAAATAAGTATGTTTGGGACACCCGCGAAGGGCACTACTTTCTTGAATGGTGGGAAGGAAAGAAAAGGCGCCGTGAGTTGGCCGGACAAACTCCAAGCGAGGCTTTAGAGGCTCAGCGAAGAAAAAGAAATGAGATTATTGGGGCAATGGTTGCAGGTGGAAGGCAACTCATTCAAACCGAAGACGAGGGCCAGAGGCTCCCGATCGATACCGCCGTCCAGATTTTTCTTGCACACATCAAAACTCATTCCCCAGCTAAGCCAAGGACGCTCGAAAGATATAATGAGGTCTTAGGTCATTTTCAAAGGTTGCTCGAAAAAAAGAAGTACATTGAGGCAGTTCATCGTTCGGACATTGATGACTATAAAAATGCCCGCAGTTTTGAGAATGTAGGAGCGACCAAACGCACGGTTTCTCCCTCCACGATCAACTTTGAGGTGAGTACCCTCCGGACATTTTTCTACTTTTTGGTTCGGAAGCGCGGGATCAAAATGGATAACCCCTGCGCCAATTTCAAAATGATTCGGTCGGCGAAAGAACGTTTGCGAACTCGCCCACAAACTTACACTCAGGAGGAACTGGGCCGATTGTTTGAAGCGTGTGGTTCTATTGATCGTGCAATATTCATAACGTTTCTTCTAACCGGGTTGCGAAGAAATGAGCTTAGATTCCTCGCTCATAATGATGTTGACTATAGACGGCTCGAGATTCACGTGACGGCCAAAGACGAGTTTTTACCGAAAGATTACGAAGAGCGTGAAATACCGGTACCACAAGAGTTGATTCAAATCCTTAAAGAGATCCCTCGAACATCAAAGTGGGTTTTCCCCGATGAAAGGGGCGATCCATTGGGGCGTAATGAAATCCTTCTGAGGCTTAAAAAAGCTGCGAAGAAGGCCAATGTTCAGGATGCCACCTTACACAAGTTCCGACATACATACGCCACTCGGTTACTGGAGAGCGGGGCAGATATCGTAACTGTGCAACATCTGCTGGGGCATTCCGATATTGATACAACCCGACAATATCTGAGCCCAGACAAGGGACTGAAACGGAAAGCTGTAGACAGGCTGTCATCTAAAGGCCACCTCGTTATACCTTGATTGCACTTTAACAAATCTCCAAAGCCCTGATTGAACGGGTCCTGGACGGAGGGATGACCCATCATCTCAGTTACGAGAACCACTCGCACGAAGGAAGAAACTCCTCCAATTCTCGCAACGGCAAGTCTCGAAAGACGCTCAAAGGCAAGCAGGGAGAAATCCTGATTGAAGTCCCGCGGGACCGCAACGGGGAGTTCGAGCCGCAGTTCGTCAAGTGGTGGCAGACTCGATTCGACGGCTTCGGCGACAAGATCATTTCGCTCTTAGCGCCGGGGATAACCACGAGCGAGATTCAAGAGGGTGTCAGAAATTCCGTGTAAATGGCCATAATCGATCCTTTCCCCGGAAATTGTTCCGGGCATTATGGCCATTTACACGGAATTTCTGACACCCTCCCCTCTGGGTTGTGTTGCAAAAAATAAGTAGAGACACAAAAATGCTGAACGATACTTCAGCTCAGGCGGCAACCTTGAAGAGGCTCTCCACGAATCGAAATTGTCCGCGAATGTCGCATTTCCCGATTCCTTCAACCTGGCCCTTCCGGATCATATTTGTGACCTCATACCCGCCTATGGTTCGCCGCGCCGTCTTGAAAC
>DASQKG010000542.1:0-4612 GCA_035630655.1 Pyrinomonadaceae bacterium | reverse complement strand
TGCTCGCTTAAACAGCGCCACAAAAGCAAGCAGCCAATCGAGTTTGTCGCTAGGTTGGTGCGGGTGACGGCGGTGGCTCGATAACGTTACTGGCAATTCGACTTTGCCAAAGCAAAAAAACAACTTGTAAATCTTCAACGTTCTTAGTATGTGGAGTTTCGCGCTTTGCCGTATTATTAACGGACGACCTTCAACAGGAGACGCTATGAAAAAGATTTACCTGGCGGCTTTTCTTCTGTTCCCCCTTCTCACGCTCATCCTCGGCTCGCCCAGTCCAGCACACTCGCAGTTCACCTGGCCACAAATTTGTGAACAAGGTTCGCTGCCGAGCCACGATCCAAAAAATCCAGCGGATCAGTTGATCGTCATTTGCATTCCACCCAATTGGAATGGCCGATTAGTCATTTATGCGCATGGTTTCGTGCCTGAGCAGGCGCCGCTGGAACTGCCTAGCGAGGAACTCACTCTGGCCGATGGAACCTTCGTCCCCAACCTGTTTTTGGCGCAGGGATTCGCCTTTGCCACCAGCAGTTTTCACAAAAATGGCGTGGCGATTGAACAGGGAGCCGAAGATCTAAACAAGCTGCTCCAATATTTTAGATCCGTGGTCCCGCCTCAGACGCTGCAAAAGGTATTCATCACGGGCGCCTCGGAAGGCGGCCTGATCGCGCTCCTGCTGCTTGAGCGATATCCGGGAAAATACGATGCGGGCCTGGCGCTATGCGCGCCGGTCGGCGGAACACCCGACTTGATCAGGCATGCCTATGACTTTCGAGTGGTATTTGATTATTTTTTTCCAACTGTGTTCACGTTCCCACCAAATCAACCTGGAGAGCAGCCGTTCGGTGCGGTTGACGTTCCGGAAAATGCGTTCCTATTTTGGGAGTCTGTCTACATACCGCGCATCATTGCGGCGTTACAGAGCGACCCGCTAGCGACTGCGCAACTCTTTAATGTTACCAAGGCAGCCATTGATGTGGCGGACCCAGCGTCCGTTATTACAACCGCTCTTAGTCTGTTGTTCTACAGTATCTTCGCCACCAACGATCAGATCGCCACCGCAGGTGGGATACTCTACGACAACAGCTCAACGATCTACGTGGGATCGACCGACAACGCGAAGTTGAATGCTGAAGTGGAGCGGGTCGAGTCTGATGGGCGGGCGCGCGCTTACGCACGGCGATTTTATGAACCCAGTGGAAATTTACACACGCCGTTGGTGACGCTCCACACCACCCTCGATGCAGTGGTACCCTTTCAACAGGAGATGAACTACAGCAATCTGGTGGCCCAAAAAGGTAATAGCGCATTCTTAAGTGTCGTGCCGGTGCCGCGGTATGGCCACTGCAACTTTACTTCGCAAGAAATCTTTCAGGCGATCACACTGATGGTGCAGCAGGCCGAAGCGCAGCTGGTCAATTAATCTTTATTGAAGAATCGACGGGATGTACCAGCCAGTAGGTTCGTGATATTTGCCCATCGGCCACATATCGGAACCAGAGCATACGCAGCGATAGGTGCGCCAACGTTTTCTAGCTTCTCATCGATATAAAAATTTCACGCCACAGGGTTTGATACCAGGGTTTACGCCTGAAGTTTTGAAGTGAATAAAAACGCCCCAATCCTCCCCAAAATGTAACAAGCTCATTTGCCCTCTTAAATATTCACGATTCGGCGCCCCTCGCTTGCATTACGAAGCAAGAAAACCAGGACATCGCCGCCGGAATCGTTTAAACTATTTCCATTCTCGGCGATAATATTTCTGATGTCGAACTGCCATCGATAAGTGAGCCATTGGGGGGTGCCCGATCTTGAGACCAAACACTGCTAACGTTGACAAAGAGTCTGTGAGCTGGACATTGTCTTGGGAGTCAGACGGTCGTTGCAACAGTTTCACCAGAGAGGCGATCCTAGCCTGCGCGCCGCCAACTTCCGGCGTCTATGGACTCTTCAACTTCGATTGCCAAGTTTTCATCGGCGAGTCGGCGAATATCCAGGAGGCCTTGCTACGCCACGAAAGCGAAAGCGATTTTCAATCCCGGCACCTGCAGCCGACGGGGTTTACTTTTGAACCCTGCTCGGTCGAATTGTGCAGGTCCAAAGTGGATGAGCTGATCGCGAGATTCCACCCGGTGCTCCAATCCGAAGCGGCGTTAACCGAAACCTGGTCGCTGTCAAACGGCCCGATGGTGAGCGAGGTGGACGCGGACAGTAGTAAGGAGTTAGGAACCTACCCGGATCATCAGGAATTCTCCATAGATGAACGTGAAAAGCACCCGAAAGCACGCCGCCGTCTCAATTTTAAGCGGACGCAGGCTGTCGCGTTGCCAGCGATGCTTGTCGCGAGCGCGCTGGTCATTTTTTATCTTGGCAAGCCCGCCGATTATCCGATTCAACAGCTAGCGAATGGGGCGAACCCCGCCTTGAATCAAACTGCAATCGGTTTGCGACCGCCGAACCCGTCTTCGATCGACAGGGCTGGCAGCAGCGCGAATCAAAACGCCGGGGCAGCAACAGCAAAGCCGGACGCCCGTCCCTCTGTCTCGACTCCGAATGGCATGGTGCGGGTTGCCGCGAAGAGTGCTTCAGCCGCGCATGAAGTAGGCGTTCAGGCGAAGACAGGTCCAATCGCTCACTCCACGGAGAGCGCCAACTCGAACAAAAAGTGGTCGGTGCAGATTTCCGCGGCGCCCGCGAAAGATATTGCCGATGGTTTGGTGCAGAGGTTAAAGGCCAAGGGTTACGACAGCTACTTGGTCCAAGCCGAGGTGAAAGGACAAACTTATTATCGCGTGCGGGTCGGACATTTCGCGGCGCGAGATCAGGCCGAATCAGTGCGCCAGTCGTTGGTGCACCAAGAGGAATATCGCGATGCGTATATCACCGGCGATTGAGCCGCTGTGCGAACCTCATTCGGCCCCACGGTGCTTCAGTCATTCCCAAACGACTTGCAATGTAACGATCGACGATCATCATGGATAAGGCAAATCGACAAAGAACCAAACGAGATTCTAGCTGCCGACAATCACACCGCTGAGATAGAGGCAAACCGAGAACTGAGGCTGCTGTTGCACATTTATACTGGCTCTAAATGTGTCTCTTCTCGTTAATTCGATAGGATTCTAAAATCCTTTCTCTCTAATAAAAAATTCACTTCCCCGCTCAACCAGCATCAACTCCGACCTTCGCCTCAGATCTCTCTTGACACTCAGAGCGATTTGCTTTGAAGTACACCAACCTCGATTTTCAAACGTGCACAAAGGGCATCGCTTTTGGGAGGGATTGAAACAAAGTGGATCACTTGAAACATTCCTGGCCGGGGCTCGGCACACTGTGTCGCTTTTGCTCCCATTCTAAATGTTACGATTGTGTCGAAGTGTCGTCGAGCATCCTTGCCTGCTGCAAATGCAGAGCAAGAGCGGTCAAGCGACTCGTACACCTGAGCGACCGACGGGGTGATTCAACCAATGACGAGTAAGTTTGGGGCCACCTTTGTTACGATTTAACTAACTATCTGCCACACTACAAAACTTAAATACTAGTGTGGACCAAGAAATTCTTGATTTTCCCATTTTTGAATCTGGCTTAGGGATTGCGTTCCTACCGACCGACTTCGGAATCGGGATATGGCGTCTTCCACTGAATCATACGCTCAATCACTTAGAGTCATCGGCCAGGCATTGGAGACTCTCCGGATCAATGCTTTCACGTTAGAGACAGATGGTAACAAATATGTCGTGCGTGGCTGGGAAACCAGCTTTCTGAAAAGCGTCGGTGATGAGGTTTGGCGAACGGGCGATTTCGGACAAATGCCTTCACCACAAGAAAAATCTGAGAACTTTCTGATTTATGCCAATTCAGACACTCAACGTCTCGAAAAACAAGGTCGCTCAAGACGCGGCTCCAATGAAAACCTGGACACGCATACGATTTCTTCAGGCCTGCGTTTAGTAGGTGACTACTTAGATCAAAAAGGCGCCGTGACTTTCAATATCCAGTGGTCCATTGAATCAGTAAGAGTTAGATTCGAAGCGGCCTCCGGTGACCCAAAAGAAACAAGCTTCACAATGCAAAACCTGAAGGACCTCGCTGTGGTTATGTACTTGCGCAGGTCCAGGCGATGACGTTGACTCCCCGAATCGAAGTTTTTCGGCATGTTGCACACCGTTTGTAGAGAACGCATTCACCGGCAGGTCAGGCGATCAAAAAGCCACCGTCCACCACGATTGTCTGTCCGGTGAGATAGTCGCTCGCCGGCGCCGCGAGAAAAACCGCAGTTCCAACGAGATCGGCTGGATAACCGCGCCGGCGCATCGGCACACGGCTGTGAAACGCGGTCGTGAAAGCCGGATCATCGAACCTCGCTCTCGTCAGATCGGTTTCAATGTACCCAGGGGCGAGACAATTAACGCAGATGCCTTCGGGCGCCCATTCCACTGCCAACGTGCTTGTCACTCCGATCACACCTCGCTTGCTCGCCGCGTAGGGGGCAACATGGCGAATGCCCATCTCACCGGCGATGCTGCCGATGTTGATAATCTTCCCCTTGCCCCGATTATTCTCGGCAGCGAAGCGGCGGGTCTCGAGCCAATATCGGCCGACGGCCTGCGAG
>DASQKG010000541.1:0-5568 GCA_035630655.1 Pyrinomonadaceae bacterium | reverse complement strand
CCGACCTCGCAAGCGTCCGCCTTCCGGCCAAGGTCAGTTCTTCGTGGAAGCGGCTGTGATGTCCGCTCCTGACCCAAAGCGGACATGAAGGCTCGTCAGCCGCGACCTGAGAGTGTCAATCTTTTTCGATTGATCTTTCAGCCCTCGCAACGGGTACTATCCTGCCGCGCTTCTTCCACGCAGTGTGATAGACTGGAGTTGGCTGAGGAAGAGGTGATTTTGGTATCTGCATGTCGACGGTGCGCAGCAAGTATAAAAAAGTCGACGACCGGGGTTCGCCAAACCCGAATGTGCCGACCACTGTTCACCGAGCGCAAACCATGCAGGATCGGACAAACGGGAACCCGATCGTCTACGTTGTCGATGACGATCCCCACGTTCAAGAGGGTTTGCAGAGCCTTTTCCAGTCGATCGGCTTGAGGAGCCAGGCGTATGGGTCGACCGCGGCATTCTTGGCCGCAAAGCGTCTCGACGAGGTGAGTTGCTTAGTCCTGGACATCCGCTTGCCCGGGCTCAGTGGACTTGATTTCCAGACGGAACTATCGAGAACGCAAACGAACATCCCGATCATCTTCATCACCGGTCACGGGGACATCCCGATGACCGTGAAAGCGATGAAGGGTGGCGCGGTCGAGTTCCTTGCGAAGCCGGTGCGGGATCAAGACCTCCTCGACGCTGTGCGAATTGCGCTCGATCGGGATTTGGCCCGTCGCGAAGTTGCTTCGAAATCCGGTGGTCTGCGCGAGCGTTATGATGCGCTCAGCATGCGCGAGCGGCAGGTGATGAATCTCGTATGCGCAGGCAAGATGAACAAGCAGACGGCCGCAGAAATCGGGATCAGTGAGATCACCGTAAAAGTGCATCGTGCCCACCTAATGCAAAAAATGGGGGCAAACACGCTTGTTGAATTGGTCAGGATGGCTGACTTCCTTGAGGTTTCCATCGCGAAATGATTGCGTTGTAACGGCTGGCTCTGTTCCTGCCTGGAACGTCCGCTTGCGGGGGGCAAGCACACATCCAAAATCAAGGAAAGGATCTCACATCTGCACCAAAGCGGACATGACTGCCGATCATTTATCAAGGTCTGTTTGAGAGCCCAACACGGACCCGACTAACGTCGTTCGAAATCCACTCGCCCGACGCTGTACTCGCATGAGGACGCTGGTGCGTTTTGCTTTTAGGGACCGTGACGTTTTCAGGCATGTCGATAAAGAATACTGAGACCGGAAGGAGAAGACTTTAGTCCGCCTACAGCACTACAAACGTCTATACATAAATGGCAAAAGTAATAATCTGAACTGCTCGCATAGGCTGAAATCTAGTTCCGTTGCGATAGAGGACCTCGTTGAAGCCTATCGTTTTATCGATTTGTGCGGTGTTCCTTTGCGCAACGTGTCCTGCGGCGAAGTCTGCGGATAGTCCAGCACCCTCTGCGGCGACGTTCACGCCGGTCACGACACCGAAGCCGGATTTCGAATCCCTTCGGATCAAGGGACTAAACATCGTGTTGCCCGGCCCGGAAGACACCATCGACCCCGATTTCGCGGGCATTCGATCAAGTCTTGCCGCCCTCGGGATTGGGTACATCGGTTGGAGCAGCAACAGCTTTTACAACAACATGCTTCCCCACGAACGAACGACGTTCGGCAACCAGACCTACAACGGTCAGAAGCCGACCTTCTTTACGAACAACGTGATGTTTCTGACTTACGACCTGAGCAGATACGGAATCCCCGACGGGCAGATTGTCCTCGGCGGAGTCTATAATTTCGATACTTGGGCACCCGCCGGCCCGAACGCGCTGAGCCTTGCGACGATCAGTTACTATCAGACCTTTCTGAACAAGCAGGTAGAGTTGAAGCTTGGATATCTGGCCAATGCCCTTGAGTTTTGGGGCCCCTTTCTGGCCGGCAATCTCGCAGCCAGCATCTTCGGACCGAGCGCAACAATTCCAGTCGAAGCCGGAATCAACGCCCCTGCCTGGACGAGTCCGGCGATCAACATCAAGGTCAATGGGCCGGATGGATTTTACAATAAGTTGGGCATTCAACGCGCAAGCAGCCCAGATGGTCCCTTCGCAGAGAAGATCGATAACCCGACTGGCCTGAAGTGGTTGACGCCGAACAGCGGAATGCTGGTTATCAACGAGTTCGGCTATCGCAAAGAACCGGCTCCCGGCCAGCTTGCGACTTGGGTGCGTGCCGCACCGATGTTCAACAACAGCCGATACGTTGATTTCGCATTTGGCGGCCGGAGCACCGGCAATTACGGAGCGTACTTTCTGGCCGATCAACAAATCGTCCAACTCGCGCCAATAACAGGTCAGGCTGGAAGGGGCGTCTACGCCGGCGTCTCGGCAATGTATGCGCCGCCGGAATTTAACCGCTTCAGTCAGTATTACGAGTTGCGCTTCTATGGGATAGGCCTTCTGCCGTCTCGGCCGAGAGACATGCTGTCCTTGGTGGTCTCCCGCAACGTCTTTAGCCACTATCTGGTCGATGCCGCTTTGCAGCGCGGCCAACTCGCGCATACAGGCAGCTTGTCAATAACCGCAGCGTACACAGCAACGATTGCGCCTGGAATTCGGGCTGGCATTGGTCTTGGGTACACCGATCATCCCACGCCGGTGGTTTATACGCCACAGACCGGGAGTGCTCTTAATATCTTGGCAAACGTCATTACCTTCTGGTAGCTGCGCCCATCACTTCAATCGTGCTCGCTGTCGCCTTCCGTGGGCCATATCGGGGTAGACCAGAACGGTATCCCCTTAACGGCCGCGTCTAGGGCGCCTTCTGGGCGGGGGTTAAACCCGACTGCGCGAATGCTGGCAGCCATGTGATAAGCTCAGTTTCAGGTTCCCCCTGGGGAGGTTGGTGTTGGCCGAGCGTACGGCAAGAAACGAATTCGAATATTCGGTGGCAACAGCGGCGCCGACGTTGCGGCAACGCCAGCTCGCACTCCTCGTCGTCGTCGTCACACTGGCCGCGTACGGAGCGGTGATCCCGTTTGCAACCTTACCGCTGCAGCGGTTCGACGGCTTCATTCCAGCCATGGCGGCGATCATATTCGTGACCGACCTCATCACTGCTGTTCTGCTGTTCGGTCAGTTCTCGGCAACGGGCTCGCGCGCACTCCTGGTGCTGGCAAGCGGTTATCTTTTTACCAGTCTGATTGCCATTCCATTCGCGCTCACCTTTCCGGGCGCGTTTGCACCGACAGGCCTGCTTGGGGCCGGGCCCCAGACCGCCGCCTGGTTCAGCATTTCCATTCGCATCAGTTTTGCCGTGGCGACCGTTGGGTATGCCCTCCTGATATCAGGCAAGCACATGAAAGAGTCGATCGAGTCGTCACCGCGACCTGCGATTCTCTCGAGTGTGGTGATCGTCATCATTATGGTCGGTACGCTGACCTGGACCGTCACCGCAGGGCAAGGCCTTCTGCCTAGCCTGCTTTTGGATGGTGCGGTGTTGCCTTTGGCACATTATGCAAGTGGAATGATCGCGCTGACATATATACTGGCGCTATTAATCCTGTGGTCTCGGCGAAAATCAGTACTCAGTCTTTGGCTGATGGTTGCGGTCTGCGCGCTGATAGCGGAAAGCTTAGTGATCGCATTTCTTGCTACGAACCGCTTCACTCTTGGCTTTTATGCGAATCGTGCGATCCCCTTGGTCGTTTCAAAAGTCGTGTTGATCGTGCTGCTCGCTGAAACAGTGCTACTCCATGCAAGGCTTTCGCTTGCAAACAGTAGGCTTCAGCGCGAACATGTAAATAAGCTAGTGAGCGCACAAGCGGTGGTGGCCACACTTGCCCATGAGGTCAGGCAACCCCTGACAGGCGTGACTTCACGCGCCGCTGCCGGGTATCGATTTCTAGATCGAGAGCAGCCCGATATCGCCACGGCAAAAAGGCTCTTTGACCAAATTAATGATGATGCCTTTCGTGCCAACGAAGTGTTCGACAGCTTTCTCAGCTTGTTTAAAGGAAGCAGGCAAGAACACCAACCAGTGGACGTCAACGTGTTGGCGCTCGAAGCGGTACAGTTGCTGCGCAAGGAACTCGACAACCACAATGTCACGGCTCACACGATGCTGGCAGAATTGCCGACTATCCAGGGTAACAGAGGACAGCTTCGAGAGGTCATCCTTAACCTGCTCCAAAACTCCATCGAGGCCATGGCCACGACCACAAGACAACGGGTCATTAGCATCGTGACTATAGCTCGCGATTCCGATTCAGTTTCCCTTTCATTGCAAGACACAGGCCCCGGAATTGACCCTGACAAACTGGCAAGCATTTTTGATCCGTTCGTCACCACCAAGGCAAAAGGAACAGGATTGGGCCTAGCGATCTGTAAAATGATCATAGAGCAGCATGGCGGCAAGCTGTCGGCGGCATCCGACTCGCATTATTACGGAGCGCGATTCGAGCTTACGCTGCCTACCAAAATCGCGGAGCCCTCCGCCCCGGCCACCGCTACGGAACAAAGCCCTCGGCACGAATGAAACACCGCAATGATGCCGCTTTTGGCTGATTGGTAGGGTACGTCGAGACAGGAAGAGTCGCGATCTCGGGGTACGGATTGCTACCAACCAAAGTATATCCGACTTAACCTTGTCTCCCACTTTTCCGCTTCCGAGCCGGTGGTAGGGTGCCGCGCCTTGCAGGGGAGCGAAGCATGATTTGCAACATCGTTTCTGTTGTGGACGACGATCCCATGGTCAGGGATTCGATGGTCGATCTTCTCAATTCAATGGGATACACGGCTCTCGGCTTCGAAACGGCTGAGGACTTTGTGAATTCGGGCGAGGTAAAAAACACTTGCTGCCTGATCACCGACCAGAATTTGCCGGGCCTGAGCGGGACCGAGTTGCAGAAGTATTTGCACGCCGCGGGCTATCGGACGTCGATTATCTTCATCACCGGGTACCCTGTCCCAACTGTTCGCGCACGCGCCCTGGCTGCGGGCGCAATCGCATATTTGACCAAACCTTTCGATGAAGCTGTTCTAATGGATTGTCTTCAGACCGCCTTGAGCAGCAGCCGCTCTCGTCAATCCGCGCAGCGTCGCGTTTGAGCTCTTTCGCAGATACGGCTTTCTTCAACAGGCTACTTGCCTGAGGAAAAAGCTGGGCCACAGGTCCGCTTCGCGTCAGATGTCTGCTAATGGCCCAAAGCTACATGCCGAGGGCTGGCTTCAATGCCCCGCTTCGGGCCACAAGCCGACATCGCCCGCTCCAGTGAATCCTGCGGTTGCGCGTTATAAATCACGGCGCAATCGCAGGCTGGCGATCAAGCCTCCGCTCTGGTATGGAATCGCCTTCCGATTTTGCAGGTTCGCGGTCCCGTAGCTCAGCCGGATAGTGCGACAGGTAATCGCGTATTGCCCGTGACTCGGAGGAGAGGGGCTGCTCTCAGCGTGAACAGGGTGGCTTGGGAGGCGTGGAGGAAATCATGAATAGTGGACCAACCTTATCGATAGGGTCCACCGGGCCGGATGTCCGGCGACTGCAGATTATTTTCGTGATGACCAAAGAGCTGGATGTTTCTGACATCGATAGTAACTTC
>DASQKG010000540.1:0-2690 GCA_035630655.1 Pyrinomonadaceae bacterium | reverse complement strand
CTTAGAGTCTGTCCGGAGAGATCATGCTGGATTGCATAGTTTTCTCAGCATGAGTCTGATTGAAGCGAGGCGCAAAAATGCGAGCGCCTTTCGATTGAGATTCTCCCAATCTTTGGCAAGACGCCTGCACCGCCCAAGCCTGACCGGGTTTCTATACCGATAGGTGGTCGAGTGATGCACCGTGAAGACGGTCATAGCCTGCCGATTCCCTGCTATCACACGATAATAACTTCTGAAATCCAATTCGCCAGTGCCCCTCTCAGGTGCAAATGCCTTCTCTTTCAGCACTATTCGCGCTGGTCGCCGAGGAACCAAGAGCCGGCGTTAGGCTTGTGTTTCCATCGGACAAAGCGGAGGCGACATTGAAGATACGGGCTGGTTACGACATCGCATTCAACTGCGTTCAGGAAGTTCCGATGCTCCTGCTTCTAAGCGTGCACTCCTCCCGCCAGGACGACTTGTTGACAGAACACGTAATCCGCCTTTCGCCAGATGTAGAGGCGCGCGATTTTCGAGACGCATTTGGCAACATTTGCACACGCCTCGTTTCACCGCCGGGAATACTCGAAGTAAGAAATGAGTTCCTGATCTCGGACACCGGACTACCCGACGAGGTCAATTATCAGGCCGAGCAATGGCCGGTAGGCGACTTGCCAGATGAGGCACTGATATATCTTCTAGGCAGCCGGTACTGCGACACGGAAAAGCTATTGAACCATGCTTGGTCTATGTTCGGCGGCATCCAGGGTGGCTGGCAGCGAGTTCAAGCGATTTGCAACTACGTTCACGACCGCATTGGATTTGGATATCACCACGCCCGCTGCGACAGGACCGCATCAGAGGGACATGAGGAGCGGGTCGGCGTTTGTCGCGACTTCGCTCATTTAGCCGTTACGCTTTGCCGCTGCATGAACATCCCTGCGAGATACTGCACCGGCTATCTTGGTGATATTGGCGTGCCCAGAGATCCAGCGCCGATGGACTTCAGCGCTTGGTTCGAAGTCTTTCTCGCGGGCCGCTGGTATACATTCGATGCTCGCCACAATCATCCGCGGATAGGCCGGATTGTCATTGCACGAGAACGGGACGCAGCCGACGTGGCCATCTCAACGGCCTTCGGCTCGGCCGTTCTGACGCGGTTTAACGTTATAACAGAAGAAGTAGTTTCTCAGGATCAACTCCAGGCAGCAGAGTGAAACAGGCCAGCTCCCCCGGTTATCTGTCGCTCTCCATTTGTTCGCGTTGCGTCTTAAGGGATCGCCGTCTCAACGTGCTGGCTTCTGCGTCCGAGATTGCCTGTCCAGTCCTTCGAACAACCTTCCGTTTTGAAGGTGACTGCGCCATTTGCACGGGCACATTCTGAAAGCCCGTCTGCGGCTGAGTATCCATCTGAGTGAATGCGCGCTTCTTTGCCATTTTGCGTGTGAGCTATCCTAAAAACGGATTCACTCATTTCAAGGCCAACAAACATAATTCGTTCCACTTCAATTCGGGCCGTGCCCTCGTTTTGTCGATCTTGCTTGGGAAGCGGGTGAACAACGCGTCCGGGGTATATCTCGACGCATCCGGCTAGTCGTAGCGAGCTCTCAGGAAACCCGCCGCAAAGTACCCCGATGGTCGCGATCTTCGCTTTCCCGACGTCGGCACGTGCGAATACCACTCAGATTGCCAAAGTCTCAGCAGTTGGCCGACAAGTAAGGTGAGCCCCCCGCTCCAACAGCAGCCTGAAGCTTCAATTCAGCATCCACTCCAGGCTACTGACTATGGCCAGCCAAAGAAGGTACAACCAACCCAACATAGCGATGGGTGTCACTGCTACGTACGCTAACAAAATCAGCTTGGCTTTCCACGAGAGGCGCTGCGGTGTGGCGACTTCCTTGGACGAAACAGACGGATAAGAGCCTTCTGGAGACGGCACGAAGGGCCAAGGTCCTTGGTTGTCATTGTCGTTCGCCGCTGATTTGGCGGCCTCTTCGGAAAACCTTTGGTGCGCCCCAGCGCTTCGCCGGATTGCCGACCTTCCATCTGCATCGTCCTGCTTGATATGGCTCATCATAGCGCCAGTTTCGGTTTGCACCCTGTGGAAGTGGGGGTGCTTGCCTTGATGGCGCGCCGTCGAGTTTCCTTCCCAACTTTCTCTAGGGACGTGACCTTTTCACGAAGGGCGACTTCCGACATTCGTCGATGAAGGTCATAATGTTCCACGGGTAATGTGCCTGACGAGGCAGATTGGCTTCGCTTATCGACCATCGTCGTTCCTGATCTTGACGCCGCTGCGGTGCGGGACGGACGTTCAACGACCGGGGTATGCGGTCGTTCCAGGAAAATAACGAAGTTGCCAAGTTTTCCCGTACGCTTTATCTGCATTCCGAGTCATTTGGCAAAACGCTCGTCGTTGCGCGGTCATGGGCACCATCAAATTGAACCAGCGCGCCCAATGTCGGGTGCTGGAGACTGTCCAAATTCTGTGAACTGTGTCGACTGGGGTCACGAAAGCAACAAACTCCTTTGCTTACTTTTCCCGTGGAACCTCACGTCGAGCGTCACGTTAAACATCGCCGGATGATGAGAATGTGGAGAACTCTGGCGCGCCGCTGGGTGGAGGCACCTTAGAGGATTTGGACGCATGGAAAGGTCCCCAAATCTCTTTTTATGCTCTGCCGAAAATGTAGAAGCCAACATATCCTGTG
>DASQKG010000539.1:0-14226 GCA_035630655.1 Pyrinomonadaceae bacterium | reverse complement strand
CTCGGTCCGGGCGATGATCGTTTGAGCTCAACCAAGATGATCCTCGACTTCATGGCCCGTAAGATCGGCGCGGTGCCCAACGGTGGTTTGAGTTTCGTGGACGCGCGCGACGCCGCGCAGGCTTTTCGCGTTGGCATGAAGAAGGGTCGTCATGGCGAACGCTACTTGATGGGCGCCGCCAATTGGACCTTTTCAAAATTCTTTGGACGACTGGAACGACTGACAAAGATCGCTGCCCCGAAGATTGCGCTGCCGTCGAAACTAGCGGTTGCGGGCTCGCAAGTTGTCGATTCTCTCTTCAAGCGTTGGAATTTCGCTTCCCCGGTCGAACCCGGCGCGATCGAGATGGCGCAGTATTTCTGGTATCTCAACTGCGGGAAAGCTGCGCGCGAGCTGGGATTTAAGCCGCGCGACCCTGGCGAGACGCTGCACGAAACGGTCACCTACGTGCGTGAGAATTTTCTTGGCGGCGATGTGTTTGGGAAGTAGGGGAAAGGGGAAGGGGGAAAGGGCAAGGCAGAGGCAATCGGTCGCTTTCCCGTTTGCCCTTTCCCCCTTCCCCTTTCCCCCGAAGGCTTCATTCCCCGAGGGCGGCATACTTGAGCAGGCGGAAACGATAACGTTGCCCGTCGCGAATGTTTTTCGCAATCACGCCGTGCAGATTCTCGTCCCAGTTTGTGTACTGGTCGATGAACCGATCCGCTGCCCCTTTGTCGCCCTGGTGTTGGACATCGAGGACTTTCTCCAGCAGTTTACCAACTACGTCGTGATACTTAGCGTAGTGAATGCGAAGCCGCTTGGTCGCCGGATCAAAAGTCAACAATCCATTCTGTAAAAAGAAATTCCACTGCATAAGTTGCATCGTGTTGTATGGCTGATCCCGCCGCGGCTTATTGTTTTGCAACACACGTAGGATACCGCCGGCATAAACACTCCGATGCTGCGCCTCCGTGTAGTAGCCCTGCTTTCTCAGCGCCTGGGCCACATAGAGCGACACCAGATCCGCTTTCATCTCTTCGAGCGCGCTGGCGGTATCTTGCAATGCTTCGTCGAGATCGCGGTTGTCCTTAGTGCGATCGACGCCAAGGTAATGGCCCACTTCGTGCCAAAGCGTGCGGTAGAAATTTCCTTCGGGAGTTAATTCTTTCGCCTGTTCCGGCCCAACTGCTGCTTCCAGCGTGGTGGAAGTTGCCTGAAAGATATTCTGGTCGCGCATGATGTTTGTGCGCAAAAGAATTGTGCGTCCATAACGACGCGACAGGTAGCTTTCGTTGGGCAGAATCGTCGCTGTGTTCGCGCCACGCGACTGTCCAAAGTCTGCGACGACATCGTAAACACCGACAGGTATATCTTCGCGAACTTTCTTGTGGTTCTTGTACGGCAAAGAGTCTTCAAGTGCCTGCAACCCTTTCATCGCCTGGCGCAGAGCGGTGGTCTCTTGTTGACGCGTGCTGAGGACGTTGAAAGCGAAGAAAGTTTTCACACCGTACAACTCGTCGTCGTATGTTTCGTATGAACCGATCTGCGCATTGAGATTCTTAAAGCGGCCCGTGACCCAGGCAGCGTCGCCGGACTCGTAATCGTCAGATAACAAATCCCGCGCGCGGTTGCGCAGGTACTTCGCAAACTCTTCGTCATCCTTTTCGACTGCATCTGCGGCTTCATTCAGCAAGCCAAACGACTTGACCAATTCGTCGGCATAAGCGACGGAATAGGGGAGCGCGTAAAAGGAAGCAATTTTACTGTTAGGCTTGGGGATGCGCAGATCGGCTTGGAGTTTGGTCAACTCGGCTTGGAGACCTGGATGTAAAGTCGCGAGTACGGGGTATCGTTTGAGTATCATTAAATCCTGGGAAACGTTCTTTAAGACTGCCGATCTCACTACTGTTCTCAGCCCTAGTATCGCGTCACGTTTGCTGGGGTAGGCTACAAGATATGCCTCAATATCTTCCTTTTTCACACCCCAGGGATAGACATTCTTCCCAGGCTGCACACCGTCGACCGGAAGAAATGGCTCTCGCTTGTTTTCAAGGGTGGTAGCAATTGGGCCCTGATTCAGTCGATACAGCGTGAGGAGGTTTTGAGTTGACTGCGGCGAACCGTGTTGTTTGTCGAGACGCGCGAGGTTTACAGAGGCGCTCAAGGCCTGCGGATGTCGTTGGGTTTCATAAAGGCGTTGGAAAATTTTGCCGACCTCGATCAGCTTCTCGACCGCGACGCGCTCGCCCGGCGTCAGGTGCGAGATGTCAGGCGCCAGCCTGATCGTCTGCGTCTTGTCGATGATCGGCTGGCTCTTTTCCAAAGGCCAATAACCCGGCGGCAAGCCAGTCGTGTTTCTTACGCGTGGTTTAGTTTGAGCCATCGCAAAAAGACAAAAGCTTGAAAGCAGAACCAGAAGTACTAACGGTCGTGTCATAACCTACCTCGAAACCTGGATTGAATGATGTTAGCGATATCTTACAGGGTGATTAAAGCACCCCGCAAAAGCGAGTGATGTCCGCGCGAGCGTAGCGAGCCGGTATCAGAACCGGAAGCGATAAGCGACGGGGTCTGCGTTGGCTGCCCTCTCGTTTAGGGACCCCGCTCGCGTTACAGATGTCCGGCCTTTCCTGCATTCATCCGTCGTTAAAATCGGGCGCAAAAATGTTTCACTGCGTTTCCTCGAACGTTTACACCCGTTTTTGATCGGCATTGGCCTTGCAGATTGTCGGAATCATGTCAGCATCATTTTTATCCGATCCAACTCCCTACACTTCATATCACAACGCCGCCGTGGTCTTCCCAGACAGGTCGATACCTCTTCCATCGACCGCGGATGAATCCGGCTGGCTTCAGGGGCTCGCGCGACGTTGGCATCGAGAGCGTCGCCGGCGAAAGGTTGGTCGCGCCTACGATATGGCCCTCGAGATCGCGCGTTTGATTCCACTGAGTTCATCCGTGCTTGATGTCGGATGCGGTAGTGGCTACATCGCTCACCATCTCTCCGCCCTGCTCGGCATGCGCGTCCTGGGCATGGATGTAAACGAGGTAGTGGAAGCTCCTGTCGATTTTAAGTCTTTTGACGGGCGTCGATTTCCCGTTGCCGACCAGTCATTCGACGCGGCGATATTTTGTTACGTGCTCCATCACGCCCAGGACCTCGAAACGCTCATGAGTGAGTTGCGTCGAGTCTTGCGCGATGGCGGCTCGGCTTTAGTCTATGAAGACATCCCTGCGCGATGGTGGGATCGCCTTGTTTGCCGGGTGCACGATCTTAAATGGCGGGAGCGCACTGGGCCTTGCACGTTTCGTAGAGAACAGGTGTGGCGAAAAACATTCGCCGAGAATGGCTTCGAAGTGTTAAGGGAAAAGAAACTGTCAAGATGGCGCAATCTTGCCCATCCCGTGGCGCGACGGCTCTTCGTGTTGAGGCGAGGCGAAATACACGAAAAGTCTGTCGGCAGCGAATCCTAGCCCGCGGTAGCGGGCTGGGCAATCTACATGATCCCAATCTGCCGGTTCATCCTCATGAAGTCGAAATTGTTCCAGGCTTCTACGATTTTGCCATCCTCAATCCGTACGATCGCGATGCCGGTGAAATCGACTGGGGCGTTACTGGCCGCGACGCCGAGATGCTCGCCGGAGTGTTTGCCGCGAACGGAGCAGCGCGCCACCACTTTGTCTCCCTCCGCGATCATGTCCTCGACCACCACTTCAATGTCGGGAAACGCGCCGCGAAAAGTGTTATGAAAAGGCTTGAAACCGCCAGGCCCTCTTAAAGGACTTTCGGGAACCTCTGACAAGCCGTGAACTATCCCGTCTTCGGCAAGCATCTCGTCGATCGCTTCGGCCCGCCCTTTGTTCCACACTTCGTCAAACCAGCGACGCAGCAATGCTTTGTTGTTCTCCGTATTGTTTGATTCTTCGGATGAGGTCATGTTCGTACTCCTTTTGAGGATTTGAGTCTAATTGGAAACCGTCGGACTACATACGCAGACTGCGCTGCGCGGCTTACGCTGTAACCGGTGGTGCTCTGGCTCCAGCGGAGCCCGATGTTTATAGGAACCCTCCTGAGCACGACCCCCGCTCCAGCGGAGCGCAATGTTTCCGAAACTCGTACCAAAGCCTACTGTCGTTTCGCTCCGCTGGAGCGAAGAGAAATCTTGGAGCTCGCGATTCTATAGACATTACGTCCCTATGGGACTGGGCAAAAACGGTTGGAAAAATCTTATTGAAAAAACGAGTGGTTTGTTTCGCAGATTCCCCGCTTCGGCTTTGAATGGACCTGATCTGCGGATTCATTCTTCAACGAGGTCGACCGTGATTCCCCTTTCAGAACCCGGCTCGCGCGCCAGCTTCAATAACCATTGCAGCTTCTCAGTTTGCTCTTCGTTCAATTCCACAAACTTGACGCCGAATCCCGTGCCTACACTGAGGTGCCTCACTTCGCCTTCGAGATAAAGCCAATCGTCATCCGGCATCAGGATCCGGAAGCCGACAATTTCGCCTGCCCTGACCTCGCCCACTGAGTCCAGATAGCATCCACCTTCAGAAAGGTTTGTGACACGCGCACTGTGGGCTTCCGTAGAACTATCCCACATTGCGTCGAGGCTGACTTTGAGCCTCGGCTTTTCCCGACGATCATCATGCATGATGAGCTACTCTTCGTTCTACGCAGTTTTAAACTGGGTTATCTCGCCAGGCTTTCGCAGCATCTTGTTCACCTCGCCCAGATGTTGCTCTTCTTCGGCAATCATCTTACGCGCATACTCTTCCAATAGAACGGAACGGCCCTGGACCAGATCCAGAAGTTTCTTGTAGAGCGCCAGGCCCGCTTTCTCAGCTTCGAGCGCTTCAAGCAAGATGTCGTTGATACCGTGTTTGTGCGTTTCCAGTAACGCTCCAATCTTCAACGATGGATGTTCTCCGAAATGTGTGACCAGCTCGCCGGCCTCGTTTGCATGGCCCAGACTGGTGGTTGCTTCGGCGCGTAGCCAACTCACGATCGGAATTCGGCTGTGCCCAAAAATCATCAAGGCGTAGTGGGTGTATCTAACGACGCCGGCCAGTTCTGTTTCGAGAATCTCGTTCAATAATGCGACCGCGGCGGGCTTATCGAGTTGATCTTCAGGCATTGGTTCCTCCAGGAATCGTGATGCGAAGTGTTAGTTTGCAACGCAAGCTCAGGTTAAACTGCTCACTAAATATGGACTCAAATGAATTATTACCCGCGGAAAGAGTCCGCGTCATCATCTATAGCCGCCCGGGTTGCCACCTTTGCGAAGAAGCCAAACGAGCTATTCAGGCTGCCGAGTGTAGTGAAGAATATACGCTTGAAGAGATAAACATTGAAAGTGATCCGGAGCTATTGAGGCTTTACCGTTATGAGATTCCGGTGATCACAATCGATGGAGTGGAGGCTTTCCGGCACCGTTTAACGCCGCAGGAATTTAGGCGGGGGCTTGGTGTGAGCAAATAACTATCCGCCGATTACCAGATTTTACAAAAGTGTCATGAAGTCAGTACCACCTCGCGTACTGTAGTTATGTAATTATGTAATCTATATAATCTATGTAATCCGCGGATAGTTCGGTTTGCTAAAACTCAACGTTCCCGCACACTCTTCAATTCCTTCAAACAAACGCTTGCGCTCCATCTCATCCGTTGATTGCCGATAGCTCATGATCAAATCCTTGAGGGTGTTGAGATCTTTGTACAGCCCTGCGTTCTCAATCGGCGGCGTGAGATACGAAATCAACTCCGCGTAAGAGCGCCGTTTGGCAATCGTTCCTTCTGACGGGTTATTCACGCTGTAGATATAAAGGTTCGGCAGCTCGCCGATTAACCTGTCGGGCCAGCATTCGCCTGACATGCCGACTTGCTTGCCCGGCATAAACTCCATCGCACCGTGGGTGCCGACATGAATTGCCGCATCGACATCGAGCACACTTGAAAGATATGTATAGAAGGCCATGAAGCCATGATGCGGCGAGCCACTGCGGGCCATCATCAATCTCATCGGATCGCCTTCATAACCAAATGTCGGTTGTACTCCGACAAAAACATTGCCGAGCTGAATGCCCTGGATCAGTAGTTCCTTTGCAAACGAATTAACCCGGCCCGGCGCAGGTCCCCATTCTTCTTCAACCTCGGCGGCATAAGGACACAATCTCAGATACTCATCAACACTCATGCGATACGAAACGTTTGCAGTTGATGCAAACTCGTCTGCGTTGCCGCCGATGATTTGTTCTCGCAAGGCATCGGCAGATTCGGGTAGGTCGACGCTGTAACCTTCAGCTCGAAGTTTTTGTAATGTGTCCCAAACACTCGGGAATACATCGAGGTCAGCCGCAGTCCCGATGTTTCCACGGTTTGGCGGAAAGCAGAATAGGACCAGTGCAAGCTTCAACTCGCTCCGCGGTGCGGTTCGCAAGCGGTTCCAGCGTTTCAATCGGCGCGCAAACCTTTCGCAGCGATCCTCGAGCGCGATTGGTTCCACGCCACTGTCAGGAATTCCGCCGTAAATGAATGGCTCGGTTGCGCCATCGATTTCGGGAATCGCGATCTGCATCCCTGCCTGTACCGGATTCAGCCCCGTTTGAGAAGCACGCCAGCCGCCAATTGTCCGTGTATCCAGGCTGACGGCGGAGCGATAAGGGCGATTGAGTTGTTGTAAAAACTCCGCCGCCGCCTCGCTGTCGTTCATCGCCGGGCCACCAACAAAACTGAAGCCGGTCAAAGATACTATTTGACTAACACGCGAATTGGATATGTCCGTTGTCAGTTGTCGGTCGTCAGTTGAGGGTACGATGCTTGCGCTTTGTTCTTTGTGCTTTGTTCTTTGCTCTTTGTTCTCGACTTTGGACTTTGGACTTTCGACTTTGGACTTGGTTTCCACGAAGAACTTCTGACACGCTTCTCGATTGTCCATCAAAGTGGAGAGAGCCGGAATGACACTCAAGCCCTCAGCTTCAATCGCGCGAATCAATGCGTCGTAGTGTCTGGTTGTCTTGCTTATCACCTGCGGCCGCATTAGCAGCAAACCAATAGTCGATGCGGGATCGAGACGGTGGTTCGTGGGCTTGAGACCTGGGACTTCGGACTTGGGACTGCGGTTCGTGTACCACTTCCGGTATTCACTAAATGATTCGAATAGTTGTGTGGCGTCGGGGTGATAGATCGCAACTGACGGCATGTGCTCCGGCGGCGCGGCCTCAATTCTGGAATTTTTAAGACGCTCGTCCGGCACATATTCCTTGAGCGCGTAAAGCACCATGGAGCGAATGTTGGCCGGCGTCGGCTGCAGAAAGTAGCAGAAGATGTGGAGGTAATTTTTTACGTCGCGCAGAGCGCCGGCCGAAGGAACAAAACGAAGAATGCCCGGCAGGCGATCGATCAATTTGAGGTACTGGGTGTGTCCACGTTTTTCTGATTTACCGTTTGACCTTCGCCCTCGGACCTGCCGGCCGACCCACGAGCCGGCGGTTCCGAATAGACGCATTGCGCGTCGTGATCCGTTTTCGCCTCCTCCGTTGTCACCTTCTGCAGGTGACTTCTCAAACAATTTTCCCGCATCCAAACGGCCCATGCGTGTCCGGCGCATCAGATCGGGCATGCAGTTGATGACAATAACGGCCCGATGCGTTTGTTTGTAACGCTCGAGCGCGGCGATCAGTCGCGTCGCGTTCTCACCATCCATTACGTGAATGGCGAAGATAACCTCTGAACTCTCCAAGTCGCGCTCAATGTCCGACCAACAGTCGTCAGCCAGAGGCGCGCCGAAATTGTATGCGGCGATCTTCAGATCGAGAGCATGCTCACGATTGATCTCTCGCTCCGCCTGTTTCAGCGGCGCCAGCAAACTTGATCCGACATATAGAATAGTTATTTTCACCGATTGAACGCCAGTTCGTGTTATTTCGTGTATTAGTGGATAGTTTGGCAGTCCCGCGCAACAGAGGGACGATCCACGAAACACACGAAATCACACGAATAAAACCTCAAGGCTTCACAATACCTAGCGCTTCCATTCAAGCTGTCCCCTGCTGCCAAAGTTCAACAGCAAACCGACATGTTTTCGAGTGACTTTCAAGTAATTAATTATTTGGGATTCGTCGATTCCCGACAATCGATCCAAAGCTTTCAATTCAGAAATTATCTGGTAGTAAACCTCCATTGCCGCACCAACAATTTGGTAAACCTCTTCTTTGAGGATCAAATCGACCAGGGGCTTCGCCTTCCTGCTTACTTCGTGCTATTTCGTGTGGTTCGTGGATCGTTTCGTCTGCATGGCATAGCATGAAAGATTGCGTAATCAGTACTGAGGCAGTGCGGTAACTCACACGTTCATGCAGGAAGTCTGGCATAAGAACTTATCCACGAAACACACGAAACAACACGAACAAAAACATTCGGCCGGCCCTATTTTGAAATTACCTTACTCCCTTCAAATCGATCTTCCAGTCCCTCGATAGTATCGCGCAACCTCTCCAGTACTTCCTCGTCAGGATTCCAGTATCCCCGGTCGTGTGCTTCCAGAAGACGCCGCACCAGCGATTTCGTCGAATACTGGTTTAACTCCCACAATCTTTCGAACATGATCGGATCGAGCACAAACGTCCTGGCAATCTCCGTGTAGATCCATGGATCCACAGCGTCGGCTGTAGCACTCCAGCCAAACGTGTTGGCCACGTGATTTTCAATCTCCGCCACACCCCGGAAACCGTGCTTCAACATTCCTTCATACCACTTGGGATTCAGCGTCTTCGAACGAGTTTCAAGGCGAACTGTCTCTTCGAGTGAACGGATCTTCGTCTGCGGTGAGAGCGAATCACTAATGTAAATCGCCGGACGAGACTTCGTTCGCGTTTCAACTGCCTTGGAAATGCCTCCAAGATATTCGAAGTAATGATCGACGTCAGTGATACCGATCTCGAATGAATCAAGGTTTTGGTAGGTAGCCTCAACTCGCGACAGCGCGTCGTTCATCAGGTGTGGCGCTTCTCTACCCTCGACCGTTCGTCCTTTCGAGTCGCGCGTGTAGGCGAACGATTTGCGGGTAACAAACAGATCGCCGAGCGTCTCCTCTTTGTCCCATTGAGAATCCATCACCATGAAGTTAACGTTCGTCCCATAATTGCCCGGCGCATTTGAAAACACTCGGGTCACCGCGTCGTCAAAATCCGAAGCGCCCTCTTTCATGCTCTCGGAGACATTTCTTCGCACATAGTTCACGTCGAGAGGCTCATCAAGTGCAGCAACGCATCGCACGGCCTTATCTAGCAACGTCATGGTCGGAGTAAAGAGATCGCGGAAGATGCCTGACACGGTCATCACCACGTCAATGCGCGGGCGTTTCAATTCTTCCAACGGAATCACAGCGACGTCCGTGGCGCGGTTCAAAGCATCGCGAACAGGACGGACGCCGAGCAACCAGAGCGCCTGGGCCACGCCTTCGCCTGCAGTCTTGATGTTGTCCAGTCCCCAGAGAACCAGCGCCAGTGCGCGCGGGTAGCGACCGTGTTCGTGCGTGTAACGAGCAAGTAAAGCTTCGGCAGTGTGCCGCGCGCGGTCAAACGCCACTTGCGAAGGAACTGAATATGGATTTACCGCGTGTGTGTTCCGTCCGGTTGGAAGTACCTGAGGATTTTGAACGATGTCAGCGCCCGGACCGGGTTCGATGTATTCACCGCGCAACGCTCGCAGCAGCGATTCGATCTCGTTATTGGCATCGAGTTGCCTGGAAATATCGCCGAGCAGAGTAAACGTCGGCAGCGATTTGTCGCGCTCAATTCCCACCCGAGCATGTAGCCAGCTCGCAGAAGCGTCGGCGCCGTTTTCACAAAAATGCCGGACAGCTTCTGACACCACCCCATCAATCAACTCTTTCATCTCACTGGTCGTTGCTTCCTGGACGAGCGCGTCATAGCCATGAATACCCAGGGCCTCAGCGACCAGCCTCGGAAGGGCGTGCGCACCATGTTCGGGCCTGTCAAATGAGGCAACCATACGCAGCAGATCTGCTTTTTCTTTTAGCTCCGCTGCCCGGCCAAACGTGTGCAGTCCTGTTGGTATCAGCCGCTGTTCGACTTCTAACAACTGTTCGTAGAGTTGCATGACCTGAGCGTCACGCTCAATGGAATCGCGGGATGATGTCATTGGAAGAGTGTTAATAAAGCGTAATTGACTAGTTGGACGACGGAAGTCTTTTAGCTGAAAAAATGCGGCCAAGCAAGCTGATGATTCGTGCAGGCCCGAAGGGCAGTTAGTCAATAGCCACGTCCGTGAGGGCGTGGATCACCAACTTAAATTGACTCGGAGGCGCGAAGCGCCGACAGTAAGTGACGTTAACGTCGGCCCTTTGGGCCTATAGGGAGATTTGCCGGTGACCACGCCCGTTACGGGCGTGGCTATTCACTCTCGGCCCTTCGGGCCTGCTCGCCTTTCCGGTAACTCACCTTTGATGTTGATGACATCATTCGCTAGAATTCTCTTTCTTTCCACTTCCCGCAGGAATCTACAGCACATGTTAGAAGTCATTAACCTCGCATGCATACGTGGCGGCCGAACCTTATTCGGCGATTTGAACTTCAGTATTCCCGCTGGAACCTTCGTTCAGGTGACAGGCGGCAATGGAACTGGAAAGACTAGCTTGCTGCGAACTCTCTGTGGCTTACTGCCTCCTGAAAGGGGCGAGGTGCGCTGGCAGGGTACCGACATTCGAAAGCTTGGCGAGGACTTCGCCACATCGCTTACTTATCTGGGACATCGAAACGGCATTAAGGAAGAATTGACTGCACTGGAAAACCTTCGCGTCTCTTGCGGTCTTGCGGGCTCCAAACTCACTCGTGACCAGGCGAAGGACGCTTTGACTAAAATAGGACTCGCTGGAAAAGAAGACTTGCCGGCGCGTTTCTTATCGGAAGGACAAAGGCGCAGGGCCGCCCTGGCGCGGCTTGTTACTTCCGACGCCACGCTATGGGTGCTCGATGAAGTGCTTGCATCTCTTGACACGGCAGCGGTTGGTTTCGTGAATTCATTACTCGAGAAACACTTGAGCAACGGGGGCATCGCTGTTGTCGCGACTCATCAGGAACTTAATGTCTCCGCCGGTTCGTTTCAACGGCTCCAACTTGGCGAGGTGGCCGGCAGCGCGGGGCCAATAGAGTCGCACTCGTGAGCAGCCCTTCACTCGCTTCGATGTTTCGCTGGATCGTTACGCGCGATCTGATGCTGGCCTGGAGACGACGGGCCGATGTTTTATCTACCCTCTTCTTCTTCGTCATCGTCGTCAGCCTGTTTCCACTGGGCATCGGGCCGGAGACACAACTGCTGCGATCGATCGCGCCCGGGGTTGTTTGGGTCGCTGCGTTGCTCGCTTCGATGCTTTCGCTTGGAAGGGTCTTCGAGAATGATTACGCGGACGGAACGCTGGAACAGATGTTGTTAACACCGCAACCGCTTTATCTCGTGGTTTTGGGTAAAGTCGTTGCACAGTGGCTGGTTTCTGAAGTGCCATTGGTATTAATCGCCCCACTCATCGGTGTGCAATTCGGCCTGGCTTCCGATACGCTCTTCATACTTTTCATTTCCCTGCTGATGGGAACGCCGGTGTTGAGTTTGATCGGATCGATTGGCGCAGCTTTGACACTGGGACTGAGAGGCGGCGGGGTCCTCATCGCGCTGTTGATTCTTCCGCTGTATATTCCGGTTTTGATCTTTGGAGCGGGGGCCGTTGACGCCAGTATTATGGGCGCTGACCCGCAAGCAAATCTTTTGCTGTTGGCTGCGGTGTCGGTGTTGTCGATGGTTTTCGCGCCCTGGGCAACCTCGGCGGCACTTCGGATATCTTTGGAATAATAGTTGTTACTTGGAGTACGCATTCAGTATTCGTCGTCGGTTTAGAAAGCGGACTTGTCCGCCTGGCGGGCACAAGTGCCCGACCTAAACGGACGATTGGTAATAAACGTGCACTCCAAGGAGAGTCGGTAGCGAAAAATGAACCTGTATAAATACGCATCTCCTGCGGCTTTTTACCCTTTAGCCGGAAAACTAATCCCCTGGTTTGCCATACCTGCGGCCATCCTTTTTGTCGTCGGACTGTACGTCGGTTTCTTTGTCGCCCCTGTCGATTTCCAGCAGGGCAACGCTTATCGCATAATGTTCATTCACGTACCGGCGGCATGGATGGGAATGCTCCTCTATGTCTTGATGGCCATCTACGCAGGAATAGGCTGGGCCTTTAATGCGCGACTGGCTTCAATGATGGCTTCGGCAATCGCCATCACTGGAGCGATGTTTACGTTTTTATCTTTGGCGACGGGCGCTCTCTGGGGCAAGCCGACGTGGGGAACCTGGTGGGTGTGGGACGCGCGGATGACGTCGACGCTAATCCTGCTTTTTCTGTACGCCGGTTTTATTTCATTGCAGGCAGCGATAGACGATCCGCGGCGAGCTGACAAAGCGGGGGCCGTGCTGGCGCTGGTCGGTGTAATCAATGTCCCGATCATTTACTTCTCGGTCCAGTGGTGGAACACGCTGCACCAGGGAGCAACGATCAGGATCATGGGCAAACCATCGATAGCGCCACCGATGCTGGCAGCGCTTCTGATAATGCTCGCAGCTTGCTGGCTTTACTCGATAGCCGTGGTGCTGACCCGTCTGCGTCGCATTATTGAGGAACGAGAACAGAACGCTTCAATGTTTGCGAGGAGCACGGTCTAATGTCTGAATTCTTTTACATGGGCGGTTACGCTTTCTATGTCTGGGGTTCTTACCTGATTGCGCTGGTGGTGATGGGTGGTGAAGTCGTTACGGTTCTGAAACGCAGGAAGACGTTACGCTGACAGTCTTCTCTGCGCAATCTCGTGCTCTCTGTGTGCACAAGTGCCGTTTTTTTTGAAAAGAGTTTCTGGCCATACGCGCCAGTCCCGGAGGGACATAATGTTTATAGACCGCAACGCTACAAAGATTCGTCCAGCTCCGTAGGGGCGAAATTTTCGATTCGACTTACTCGTTGGCTGGGAACATTGCGCTCCTACGGAGCTCGAATCTTCAGCAGTTGCTCTACCTATAAACATTTGGCTCCTACGGAGCTGGTCCCGATTACAGAGTCGTCACTCAGCTTGCGGAAAGTAATAATATGAAACGTCGTCATAAACGAATCGGTTTTATTGTCGCGGGCCTGGCGGGCCTTGGCATCGCCGCCGCACTCGTGCTTAGCGCTTTCCAAAATAACCTGGTCTTCTTCTTCAGTCCTACGCAAGTGGCAGCTAAGGAAGCGCCGGTCGATCGAGCATTTCGCGTGGGCGGACTGGTGGAAAATGGATCTCTCAAACGCGCAGACGATGGACTCACGGTCCGCTTCACCGTGACGGACACAGCGAAGACGGTGCCGGTTGTCTATAAGGGAATTCTTCCCGACCTGTTCAAAGAAGGCAAAGGTTGCGTGGCCCAGGGGCGTTTGGGAAGTGATGGAGTTTTCTATGCGGATCAAGTGCTCGCGAAACATGATGAGAACTACATGCCACCGGAAGCGGGACAGGCACTAGACGCGGCAAAGCATGAGAAAGAAGCGGCCAAGACGATTATAGTTAAGTGACAATGAGATGTGAGCAGGCGGAGGCTGACAAAGGTCCTTCATCAGCTATAATAACCAGACCATGACTACGATTTCCTTGAAGGAAGCGAAACAGAACCTGGAGAAGTTAATTGCACAGGTAATTGCTGATGCCGAACCCATCGTCCTCTCCACCGAGGCGGGGGAAGAAGTAGTGCTCTTATCGATGGATGAATTCACCTCCTGGAAAGAAACTTCGTATCTTTTAACGAACCCAGCCAATGCCGCACATCTCCGCCAATCGATTTCAGAATCAAATTCGGGCCAGGTCCATGAAAAAGAACTAATGGATGTATGAGGATCGTTTTTACCGGTTCAATCACTACCAATAGAATTACCCCGACTCGCCATATATGATCCCTGAACTCGGCCAATTTGCTTTAATCCTGGCGTTGCTGCTCGCTATCATCCAGGCCACACTGCCGTTAATAGGCGCAGCGCGGGGAAATCAGTCGTGGATAGCGGTGGCTGCACCAGCCGGTCAGGCCCAGTTCATCTTCGTGGCCATCGCCTTTTGCTGCCTGGCTTACCTTTTCATCACCAACGACTTCTCAGTCCTTAACGTCGCTACCAACTCAAACTCGCGGCTACCCCTGCACTATCGTCTCGCGGCGACGTGGGGTTCG
>DASQKG010000538.1:0-2711 GCA_035630655.1 Pyrinomonadaceae bacterium | reverse complement strand
GGACTCTGACCTCTGCACCTCTGCACCTCTGGTTACCTGCTACACAGTTGTATACCTGCTTACCAAGCCTGGATCGAAGGATTACCCTGCAAAAACTGTTACCAGGGATTTTGCAACTATTCGTGGATACACGGTATCCATAGCGCCCTTCTGCGGCGTCGCCTGAGTGTCCTTCTAAGTCTCACTCTTTCCACGTTTAGCGATAGTTGTGGTTTTTCGCCCGCGTGGCACAGGCATTGATAACAATTGGGTGAACAAACCAAGCTTTTGACCGCCGAGTCGATCGAAGCGGAACTCCAGTCGCCCCAAAGAAAGATTACGATCATGATGAACTTACTATCGGCAGCAACCTCAACTCCGCCACACGCTTTTCAAACCACCGACCTCGCCAACGCCCTCATGCATAAGCTCTCCCCCGAACTCATTAACACGATTAACTCGTTAGGAGTCGAACAACGATACTCGGTGATGGACAACTACCCCGACTTCTTGTCCGGCAGGCCGATGCATGCTACGAGCTCTACCACCGAGCTTGGCGTTGGAGCGACCAAGCGATGTATCGAGGAGTGGCAGGGCGACCCCACGCAGATTGGTCTGCTGATTGCCGCCACGAATACGCCCGACCAAATGCTTCCCTGTCTGGCTTCGGAAGTTATCGGAAAAACTCACGGACTCTTATCCCGATCAATCCGCACCGTCAGCATGCAATCTCAGGGTTGCTCGGTCTTATTAAAGTCTATTGAAGTTGCGCAATGGTATTTGGCTGCGAATCCTGGCAAGAAGGCGATGGTTTTAATGGCCGAAGCGCATACGCCCTTCGTCGCGCCTTTGCTGAGAAATGAATACAACGGTTATCGAGAAATCTTGCGACTGCGAAAGGAGCAGAAAGTAGATGACGCTCAGTTTGAACAAAAAAGGTTGGATACCACCTTCGTCATTCAATCAATGCTTTTTGGTGACGGAGCGGTAGCCTTGCTTGTGGGGGCTGAAGAAGGAAAGCCCAGCTTTGGACCAATCTCCCACTTAACTAACGAAGAAACGGAAGACCTCGATCTTCTGACGATGAACAGCAACAGTTCCCATCCCTTCCTGAAGGGAAGGCCACAGTATTTCATGAGACCTGCTGTGCCGGCTCGCGGTGCGCATTATGCAGTCTCAACCGTTAAGAGCGTGTTGGAGCACCCAGACTCTCCGGTTTCGACCTTGAGCCAGGTGGATAACTGCCTGATTCATACGGGTAGTAAGAAAATTCTCGACGGTGTTTGTTCGCAGTTGGATCTTGAAAAGGATTCAGCGAAGGTGCACGGCTCTTACGAAGTGCTGAAGAACTACGGCAATCTTTCAAGCGCTTCGACCGGATTTATGCTGGCTGAGAAGAATGAATGGAGAGGACCGGCTATGGTGGTTGGCTTCGGAGTAGGGTTTACTGCCAGCGCGGGAATAATGAACTACAACTAAAAGGAAAACGCGCGCCTCACACAAAAGGTTTTACGCCGCAGCGTTTTCCAGGACGGGCTCGTTAGCGATGACACTGGTGATAGTTTGGCGTATCTGATTAAAGTCAAACGGCTTCCCAATGACCCCGTTGACGAGTCCGTCTTCCCCTGATGGAGGCCTCGTTCCCGTCCCATAGCCAGTAACGAGCACAACATTTATGGCGGGCCAGCGCTTGCGGATTTCACGGCTGGTTTCCCACCCGTCCATTTCCGGCATCGCCAGGTCTGTAAACACCAGGTCACAATCATTTACCGCGAGGGCCTGCAAGGCGTTTTGCCCGCCATCGGCTAGCATCACGCGATGGCCCATCAGGGCGAGCATTTCGGCCAACGTCTCTCTCACCGAAGGCTCATCATCTACGACCAGGATCGAGAGCGAAGGCACCTCTACTTGCTCAACCGGGGTGTCTTCCGACACTGACTCATTCTCGACCGCGGGCAGATCAATCGTAAAAATCGTGCCACCGCCTACCTCTGAGGCCACCCGTATCGACCCTTCATGTCGTTCAATGATGCTATGACTGACGGAAAGACCAAGTCCCGTGCCATGTGTTCCCTTCGTCGAAAAGAAGGGATCAAAGATTTTCTGTCTGACATCTTCCGGCATTCCGGTGCCGTTGTCCGAAAACTCCAAACGTAATCGGCCGTCGTGAGCTTCGCAACTGATCCCAAGCTTACCGCCCTTGGGCATGGCGTCTACCGCGTTTACGATCAGATTGACGAACACCTCGCGTAGTTCAGACGCGCTGCCGCTGGTGTTCAGTCCGCATCCGGCGTCCAGCGTTACCTCGTAATCAAGACCTCGCAGTCGGGCTTCGTTTTGCCAGCGGGTACGGGTGATTTCAATCGCGTCGTTCAATAATCCCGCGACGTCGAGAAGTTCAAACTCCTTCGCCGGCGACTTGCGAGCAAATGTTTGGATGCGGCGCACAGTGGCGGCAGCATCTTCGGCCGCTGTTTGAATAATGTCCAGATTCCGTAGCACTGCTTCGTCTTCCGTTTGGCGGCGAATTAATTGCGAGCGTCCCAGGATGGCCGCCAGGGAGTTGTTAAAATCGTGAGCCACACCAGACGCCAGTTGGCCCAAAGCTCTCAGTTTATCGGCCCTCGCAGCGCGCTCTCGCTCTTCTTTTTGCTCCGTGATATCGCGTGCAATTCCCAGCACTCCCGTGATTCGACCTTCAACGACCAGCGGTGAATTGTCGACTCGTGCGT
>DASQKG010000537.1:0-19729 GCA_035630655.1 Pyrinomonadaceae bacterium | reverse complement strand
TACGTACTTCAGGATCAGCGGGGGCAAACTTCCACGACCCATTCAATTTCCGCCGGGCTTGATTACCCTTCAATCGGTCCTGAGCACGCGCATCTTCACGATGAAGGACGCGTGCAGTATGTCTCAGTCACAGATGTCGAGGCCCTTGAGGCCTTTCAGAATCTGTCGCGTCTCGAAGGGATTATTCCCGCTTTAGAGTCAGCACATGCTGTCGCCTATGCCATGCGCGTTGCACCGGAGATGTCGCGAGATGATATCTGCATCATCAATCTTTCGGGACGCGGTGACAAAGATGTTCAGACCGTGGCGGATGTGATCAAGGACACTAACGCAGGTGGGAACCTTTTGTGAGTAGCATCTCAGAAACTTTCGAGCAACTGCGCCGGGAAGGGAAGCGGGCCCTAATTCCTTTCATAACGGCCGGCGATCCGGATTTAGCAACGACACGGAAGCTCCTTATCGAGTTAGCGCGATCCGGTGCAGACATTATCGAGCTAGGCGTGCCCTTCAGCGATCCGGTTGCTGATGGCCCGGTTATCCAAAGAGCATCGATGCGAGCCCTCGAAAACGACTTTGGGGTCGCGGAGATATTGCAGGTGGTGAAAGAAGCTCGGCGGAAAATGGATGTACCCGTAGTGCTCTTCAGTTATTTGAATCCTTTTTTGCAGTTTGGTCTGGATCGGTTAGCTGAGGAGTCCGGAAGGGCAGGAGTAGATGGCGTTTTGGTCACTGATCTGGCATTGGAGGATGCAGGTGAATTCCAGGAATCGCTGGCCAGGAACTCTCAGGATTTAATTTTGCTTGTGGCCCCCACGACGAACGATCAGCGACTACAGATGATCGCGGGAAAAGCCGGCGGGTTCATCTATGCGGTGTCCCGAATGGGCGTCACTGGAACGCGTAGCGAAATGGGTGGCGACGCGCGAAAGCTGGTTGCGCGTTTGCGCGCGATTACCGACTTGCCGGTCGCAGTTGGATTTGGGATTTCAACCCGTGAACAGGTCGCGGAAGTTTGGCAATACGCCGATGGAGCAGTAGTTGGATCGGCGATTGTTGCTGAGATTGAAAAGTTGAACGGGGCGCCGGATTTACCAGCACGTGTAGGAGAGTTCATGCGCAACCTGATCCCGACTGAGCAGCGCTGATTGAGCGGCGTAGCGATATCAGAACCGGAAGCGATAGCGACCGGGTCGCCTGACCCAAGAGGACTGTCGGCGCTTAACCAGCTTCTGACCAGGCAGACCCGGTCGCCATCCGCTTCCGGTTCTGATACCGAGTGTCCGCTGCGCGGATTTGTCAAAGTCTCAGGAACAATCTGTGTAAAGAGTCTACGAAGTGAGAAGCCCCACATGACACAGCAAAGAGAATTACTACGTGACCACGTCGACATGCGTCTGGTTGTGGCAGATGACGAACCGACGGCCGGACGCAACACGATTGTCCAGCTCGATCCCGACCATCCCGGTTTCCGCGATCAGGAGTACCGCGCCCGTCGTAATTCAATTGCGCGAATTGCGATGGAATACAAGGAAGGCAGTCCGATCCCCGACGCCCTCTATACAGCCGAAGAGCATCGGCTGTGGGCTGTAATTCTCGAAGCTCTTCAGACGGCGCAACAAGCTCATGCATGCGCCGAATACCTGGAATGTGTCAGGCGATTGGACCTCCCTCGGGACCGCATACCCCAGCTTCGCGAAGTATCCGCGAAGATCGAGGCGATCAGTGGTTTTCGTCTCGAACCCGTTGCCGGATTGGTGCAGCCACGCGTTTTCCTGGAGTCGTTGGCGAAAGGAATTTTTTTGTGTACCCAATATATTCGCCACTATTCCACACCCTTGTACACCCCCGAGCCAGACGTGGTCCACGAGATATTCGGGCATGCAGTGACCTTGGCGAGCGAACGTCTTGCGGAGATCAATCGTTTGTTCGGAGAGGCTGTCAGGCGCAGCGAGACTGCGGAACAGCTCGAACGATTGGCGCGTGTTTATTGGTTTACGATTGAGTTTGGAGTGTTGCGTGAAGACGGAGAGATTAAAGCCTACGGCACGGGAATACTGTCGTCGGCGGGCGAACTCGAATCGATGAAGGAAGCAGAATTGCGGCCGCTCGACCTAAGTGCGATTACGCTCCAGGAATACGATCCCACGAGATATCAACCTATCCTTTTCTATGCCGAATCATTTGATGCGATGTATCAGATGCTGCGCGGGTTTCTGAGCGGCTACAGATAGACACCTCTTAAGCCTTCTTATTATCGGTATGACTCTGGGCCGCGGCTAAGCCGCGAGCCAGGTTAGGAACACAACAAGGCACCGGCTTGTTGCGCACAGTACTCTCAGACCCCGATTCGACAGACACAGCGCTGAGGTTTGAAGTTAACCCAGTGCGGTGTTAGAACTCTGGCATGCCCTCGAAGTTGACCCGGCTCGAAATTCCTACGGAATTTCCAAAGACTCGGCGCGCGGGAATGTTTCGTGCCCTTTCTCATCGCAACTATCGCATCTTCTGGATTGGGGCATTTCTTTCAAATGTTGGCACCTGGATGCAGGCTGTTGCGCAGGGCTGGCTGGTTTTACAACTTACCAACTCATCGCTCTGGTTGGGAATTGACGCGTTTATGGCCACCGCTCCGGGCTTCTTCCTGACGCTGCTCGGTGGAGTGTTCGCTGACCTCGTGGATCGGCGCCGGTTGCTTCTTTACACTCAGGTAGTGGCCGGCCTCGCAGCTTTTGCTTTGGCCTTTTTGATTTGGACTGACCATGTCACCGTCTGGATGATCCTCGGATTTTCGCTAGTCACCGGTTGCTGTATGGCATTGGCAGCTCCGTCTTACCAGGCAATGACCTTTGACCTCGTAGGTCGCGAGGACCTGCCTAACGCAGTCGCCCTCAACTCAACCCAGTTTCAACTTTCTCGCGTTGCTGGTCCATTGCTGGCTGGTCTGGGCTTCAAGTTTTTCGGACTTGCGGGCTGTTTCTTTGTTAACGGGTTTTCGTTTGTGGCTGTTGTGATTGCCCTGCGCAAGATACGTTTCGACCACGCCACCAAAACGGCCGCTACCCATTCCGTCAAGGATCGACGCGCTCTCTGGCAAGACTTGCTTGCCGGTTTCAGATATGTGAGACGCCGGCCCAGGGTCTTCTCGCTGTTGACTCTCTCGGCTGTAACAAGTCTTTTTGGCGCTCCCTATCTCACGCTTATTCCTATTTTTGCACGTGACATCTTTAACCTTGGACCAGGCGGGCTGGCGTGGATGATGGGCGTCGCCGGGGCCGGCGCATTTTTCGGCGCTTTGTTTCTGACTTATCTGGGCGACCTCAAACGCAAGGGATGGCTGGTATTGGGAGGCGCTTTTGCATTTGGTCTGTTCGTGATCGGCTTCGCACTGTCGACCCACCTCATGCTGTCGCTCGCGCTTCTTTTCGGCGTTGGCTTTGCTATTGTCACTTCGGTTGCTATGACCAACACACTGCTTCAGCAACTCGTGACCGACAAAATGCGCGGCCGCGTGATGAGTATGTTTATTCTTTCGTTCATTGGAACTATGCCAATCGGAAATCTTCTTGCCGGCGCAGTCTCTCACCGTTACGGCGCGCCTTTGACACTAGCGGGCGGTGGAGCCTGCATTGTTATCTACGTGGGCGCAATGGCACTGCGAAACCGCGCCTTGCGGCAGCTTCATTAACGATAACCGGCATAACAGGCGTATAGAGTACAAGCTTTAGCTTGCGTCGTGGCGAAGAAGCACGTAGGGCTTGAGCGCGCATGTTTGTTAAGACGCAACCTGAAGGTTGCACTCTTTACGCCTGTAAGGTCTCCCCACGGAATGCGGCAAAGCCGCTCAATCTGCAAGAAACCCTATCTCAGCCGTTCTTTAACCCGGAAGCGGGAATAAGGTCGTCAAATTTTGCGATTTGTAGCGAGGAGATCATGAAAATCCTGAAACTTCGAGTGCTGTTTATCTGCTTTTCTCTTTTGGTATTAAGTGCGGTGAGTGGCGCAGCTCAGGGAGTGATTGTTCCCGGGCCTTGCCGGCGTTGTCCCGACGGCCCCCGTCCGGCTCCTCTGCCGCGCTCGCTTCCTATCAAATCCATCAAAATAGACACAAAGATTTCTTCGCAGGTAGCCACGACGCACGTCGAACAGATTTTTAGAAACGATACCGACGCCGTGCTGGAAGGCACATATTTCTTTCCGATTCCCGAACAAGCCTCGATCACCGAGTTTGCGATTTGGGACGGCGATCGACGCCTGGTTGGAGAAGTCCGCTCGCGTGAAGAGGCCAGGCGGATCTATGACGAGATAGTCAGGCGCCAGCGCGATCCGGGCCTGCTTGAATATGCAGGCAAGAATCTATTCCAGGCCAGTATCTTTCCTATCCCACCTCGCTCCGACAAAAAACTCGAACTTACATACAGCCAGGTCCTTGAGGCCGAATCAGGAACAATCGCCTATCGCTACCCGCTCGGCACCGGCCGGCAAATGGCGGAGATTGGCTCCGTCTCCGGACGCGTTGAGCTGGACAGCAAGGAACCGCTCCGCAATGTTTACTCGCCTACCCATGCCATCGACATCAAGCGAAATGGCGAGCGCCGGTCCGTCGTTTCATTTGAGAGCGAATCAGGCAAAGAGAAGCAGGACTTTCAACTGTTCTACACGCGCTCGAACGAAGACTTTGGAGTAACACTTCTGACTCATCGCGATGCGGGGAAAGATGGTTACTACCTGCTGATGGTTTCGCCTAAGGAAGATTGGTCGGAACAGGAGTATGCCGCGAAGGACATTGTTTTCGTTCTTGATACCTCGGGCTCAATGTCCGACGCGGGAAAGATGGAGAAGGCGCGATCGGCGCTGTTGTATGGGATCAGAATTCTGCGTCCGCAGGACCGTTTCAATGTGGTCTCATTCGCCGGCGAAGAGCGGGTAATGGAAACCAGGATGATTGATGCGGACGATCGTGGACGCCGGCGTGGGGAAACTTTTGTCCAATCGTTGCGACCGGCGGGCGGCACAAATATCAATCAGGCATTGCTGGTAGCGATGCGCCAGTTTGAGGCGAGTAATCGCCCAAAGATTCTCATCTTCATGACTGACGGGCTGCCAACAGTTGGTGAGACTAATCCTACGCGGATTGTTGATAACTCCCGAACAGCGAAAACACCAGGTCTTCGCCTGTTCACCTTTGGGGTTGGCTATGACGTGAACACAACACTGCTCGACAAATTGGCGAGCGAGAACGGCGGCGTGGCGGACTACGTCGAACCAAAAGAGGACCTCGAGGTGAAGGTCTCAAACTTCTTTGCGAAGATAAATCATCCCGTACTGACAGATCTTCAACTTGATTTGGCGGGAGTGGAAACCGACCTCATGTATCCACGCTCGTTGCCGGATCTTTTTAAAGGCACACAACTTACGCTAATCGGACGCTACCGTAATCCCATCGAGATGGAATACGTGCGTTTGAAGTTGACCGGAAATAGCCGTGGCGCAAGTCGTACGTTTCTCTATAACAATTTGAGCTTTCCTCTGCGTGAAGAGACGAACGATTTTCTCCCGCGTTTGTGGGCCACGCGACGCGTGGGTTGGTTGATGGAGCAGATTCGCACAAACGGTGAGCAGAAAGAGCTTCGTGATGAGATTGTCGACCTCGGAACGCGTTACGGAATAGTCACGCCTTATACGTCGTACCTGGCACTTGAGCCGGGCGCAGGTCCACAGACCGTGACCAACGCGGCACGCAATAACCGAGGCTTCATGACGGGAGGGCTTCGACCGAATGCTCCGCCACCACCGACTGCGGCCGACGCCCAGGCGGTTACAGGGCTGTCTGCTGTGGTTCAGAGTAAACGTGCGCGCGAGCAGCAAGAGTCGTCGAAAGTGGACCTCGATTCCATTTCATCTGCTGTGAAGAATGCAGGCGGCAAGACGTTTTACCTACGCGAGGGCGTCTGGACTGATTCGGAGTTCAAGACAGGTTCAACACTGCCCGAAACCGTCGTTAAATTCGGAAGCGACGACTATTTCAATTTGCTCAAGCAGAAACCTCGTTTGGGAGATTTCTTCTCGCTGGGCGAGCGTGTGCTGGTGGTGTTTGAGGGCCGAATCTATCGGGTGAATGCCACGACACCGTAGGGGGCGTTATTGCACCGAGCGGTTAGGGCCATGAAGTCAGTACCGCGAGGTGATACTGACTTCATAACCTACCGCGGTCGGTTCTGTAAGCAGCGGTCTTGTCTAAGCACGCCGTTTAAGGTACAAAAGTCTCATCAAATCAAATTATATGAGATTCCGCGACAGCATCATGAATCTACGATTGTTGTTTTGTGCCTTTGTCCTGTGCGTGGCTGCTTTTCCGGCCCAGGGCCAGCAGGGATGGGTCGCCACGCGTATTGCGCCACCCGGTCAGGATCTCAACACGGTTTTCTTTCTGGATGGCAAAAGAGGATGGGTAGGTGGCGATAACGGTTTTCTGAGCCGAACTGATGACGGTGGACACAGTTGGGTCCAGCAGATTGTAGAAACCAAAGTAGCAATCAATGACATCTACTTTCGCGATAAAGAGGCCGGCTTTTTAATCGCGGGTAACGCTATCTTTGCCACGCGTGACAATGGTACGCGTTGGACAGAAGTCCGCCGGTTCCTTCCGTCTGAGTTTGACGGCGCTGACGTTGAGCTTTATAGCGTTCGCTTTTCCAGCAAGAAGAAAGGCTGGGTAGTAGGCTCAGTGAGCCGCGGCGACCGCGTAGTAGATAGTATTTTGCTCAATACAGAAAATGGCGGCGAGAGTTGGCAAAGACAGCGGGCGCCGAGCCGTTTAGAGTTGATTCACATTGATTTTGCGAACGACAAGCGCGGTTGGATTGTAGGTTCGGATGGCACGATCCTGGCAACTGTCGATTCCGGGCAAACCTGGACAAAACAAGAATCCGGAACTACGGCAACTATTTACCACGTCGATTTTCGAAGTGAGAAGAAAGGTCTGGCCGTAGGTGAGCGCGGAGTGGTCGTACGAACGACAGACGGGGGAGCAACCTGGATTGAGGTAACGGTTCCCACGCGCTCGACCTTGTTGAATGTAATGTTCGTCACCGATGACGAAGGATGGGCGATTGGGCGAGGCGGCACAATCCTTCGCACAGACGATGCAGGTTTAACTTGGATTGGGCAGGAATCGGGCACTAAACAGAACTTGTATGGTCTGTATTTCGCGAAAAAAATAGGGTGGGCAGTCGGAGCGGATGGAATGCTTCTGCGTTACGAGCAGTGAACCGCATAGCGGTATCAGAACCGGAAGCGACCGGGTGGGCGCTGGTTATACGCCTCCCCCGCCTCAGATGTGAAGTCTGCCCCCAGGTAAACCGCTGTACATGAGTCCAACGCAGACCCGGTTGCTACCGCTTCCGGTTCCTGATACTGGCTCGCTAGAGCTCACATACCAAGAGCAATCCGGAACAAATGTTGCGATTTGATTCTCAACCTTGCGAAATGCGAAACAAAGCAACCAAAAAACCCGTATAAGACATCTCAACAACGAGGTTATTAGGATGGTCGTAGCAATATTAACGGCCACCATAACACTCGGTTCCTCCTGTGATTTACGCCCGGCATGTCGCAAACGCCGGGCGTCTTTTTGTGTTGTAAAGCAAACTGTTCGTTTGCTGAGGCAGGGAAACCTGTTACTTGGCTTATCTGAAGCTGGTAACTGACTTGGTAACGGCGGGTCCGCAAACTAACAGTTTGCGTTACATGAGTCAGCAAACTAACAGTTTGCTTTTTAACTATGACGTGCGGCTGCCTGTGAAGTTGAGTGCCGGCGAGTCCTGGAAACTGATGTTTCCTTCCATCTGTTCAGCTTCTACCTCACCAGCGATTTGAGCTTCCATCCTATGGCCGGCAACTTCAAACGAAACAATTGCCGCGAACGACTCGCCATCGAAGGTTGCGGTTAGCAGTTCACCGGTTCCCATCTCAGATTCAACGCGTCCAGACAGTCCATTTACAGTGTTAGCCAGAATCAGCGTTGCCGGGATGCTCTGGCCGAGCGGCGTATCAATCTGCAAAGACCAGTCGCCCGCGAGAGTCGCCTCCGCCTTATGAGCCGTTGCGACGCCGACAGATGGACGAGTTTTCTTCTTACCAGATGTGCCGTAGAGCTCAACATCTTCGGCGTAGTCTTTCACCTGATCGGTAACGCTGGCACCGTCGCCGACAATCACGATCGCAGCCTCCTCGGGCTTCACGTATTTCTGTGCCACTTCCTGGATCTGTTCAACTGTGACAGCCTGCACCCGGTTACGATAAATCTCTAAATAATCATCCGGTAGCCCAAACATCTTGATCTGAACCAATTGATCGATCAGACCTTCCTGCGTTTCCAGTCGGATGGGAAAGACTCCCGTAAGATACGACTTTGCGTCCGCAATCTCTTTATCCGACACGGGCTCGTTGCGGATACGATTCAATTCGTAAAAGAATTCTTTCAGCGAGTCTTTTGTTACCGGGGTTCGCACTTCGGCAGTTGCGCGAAACGTTCCGGCTGTGCGTCGCGCGTCCAGGCTCGAGTAGGCGCCGTAGGTGTAGCCTTTCTCCTCGCGCAAGTTCATGAACAGACGGGATGAAGCATTAGCGCCAATGACCGTATGCATCAGCAGCAGAGGAAAGTAGTCGGGGCTGGTTCGCGTTATTCCGGTGTTCGCAATGATGATGTTTGCCTGCGAAGAGCCCGGCCGATCGATGACGTAGGCTTTACGAGACGTTCGCGAGGGTGGCGCCGGAAAATCGTCACCTGTTACCACACCTTGTGACCAACCCGAGAACAATTCCTCGACGCGTTTTAATGTCGAATCCCTATCTACATCACCAGCAACTACGAGCACCGCATTGTTCGGAATAAACTTGGCCCTGTGGAATTCGATTACTCGTTCACGAGTGACCGCATCGACAGACTGTGGAGTCGGTGCTGTAACCGAATAAGGGTGATCGCCAAACATTACTTTGGCAACCATCTCGTTAGCCAGAAAAGAGGGCTGGGCGCGCTGTTGCTTGAGGCTTTCTTTCGTGTTTTGTTTGACCAGCTCGACTTCGTTTTCGGGAAACACTGGTCTTAACACCACATCGGCCATCAACTCCAGAATCTCTTCCTGGAAGGACGCGAGCGACGATGCCGCGACGGTGGTGTAATCAGAGTTGGCGCCCGCCTGAAGAGTGGCTCCCAATCGCGCAACTTCATCAGCGATCTCTCGGCTGGTCCTGGACTGTGTTCCTTCAGTCAAGAGGCCGGTCAACATATCCATCAACCCGGGAAGCTCCTTCGGGTCGTGCGCGTCACCTGTGCGAAGCGCGAGACGAAAGCTGACAAGAGGAAGCCGCTTGTCCTCGATCATAACTACGGTTAGTCCATTAACAACCGTCTTCTCGAATGCATTTGGGAGTTTTAGTGCACGAGTTGGAAGCGGCGGCGGTGGCTGTTGAAGCGTACGTTGCTGTGGATTCATTTGGTTACGTGTGCAAGGGGCCGGACCCGGTTTCAGTTTGTTTCGGAGGATCCGCCGGCTGCGGCGGTGGCTCTACCTTTCCGCTGGCAGAAGTTCCAACCGTGGCGCCGGCTTCAACCGCGGGTTCTGATGAAGGGCTGGCCGGTACCTGTGGCGCAGGCGCGGCCGGCTGCTGAGGCTCGCCTGGCGGTTGCGGAGAAGCGGCTACGCTTTCACCTTCTTCAGCGGCAGCAACCGGAACAATGTCGAGCACTACGCGGTTTTCCACGTCGAGGAAACGCTCGACCGAATTCTTAATTTGCTCAGGGGTGATCGCCAGATATTGGTCGAGCTCTGAATCAACCAGCGAAGGGTCGCCATCGTATAAAGCATACTCCGCCAGTCGCTGGGCGCGATACATCGTGGACTGGCGACCGCGAACGACATCGTTGCAAAGCGAGTTGCGGAGTTTTTCCATTTCTTCAGCCGATGGGCCAGACGCTCTCAGCGAACGGATCTGGTCGAAGATTTGTTCGCGTATCGCTGCTACTTCCTCTCCCGGCTTCGGTAGAGCAAAAATATAAATCGCCGATGGACCACGCCGTTCGTCGATGCCTCCCTGAATTGAAACCACCGACTCGTCGCCCTTTACCAGCTTTTGGTATAGACGCGAACTGTCGCCTTCAAACAGAAGATCCGCCGCCAATGAGATTGCGTAAAACTCGGGGGTCCTCCGCGGAGGAATTTTCCAACCCAGCACAAACGCCGGAGCAGGGGCCAGAGTGTCGTGGTAAACCTCCTGGGTCGTGGCCACATCTTCCGGCTCGCTCGTGTCAACAGGAGGTGGTGGAGGCTGACTGGGAATGTCGTCGAAATACTTGTGCACCAGATCCGCAGCTTCCGGGCTATCGAAGTCTCCGACGACGGTTAACACTGCATTGTTTGGCGCGTAGTAAATTCTGAAAAATTCCTGTACGTCTTCAATCGTCGCCGCATCCAGATCTTCCATCGAACCGATTGTCGAATGTGCATTGGCGGGGTTCCGATAGATTAGTTCGTTGGTGCGGAGAAATGCGTTGACATACGGCTGGTTGTCGTAGCGGAGCCGTTTTTCTTCCTGAACAGCGCTTCGTTGGTTGTCGAGGTTCTCCTGAGTAACCTTGAGCGATCGCATGCGGTCGCTTTCCAGCCAGAGCGCCAGCGGCAAATGACTGGCAGGTAGTGTTTCGAAATAATTGGTTCGCTCGGTGGACGTGGTTCCGTTCATCGTCCCGCCGGCATTGAAGATGTGTTGGAAGTGCGCTGCTTTAGGAACGTTCTCCGACCCTTGAAACATCATGTGTTCAAAGAGATGCGCGAAGCCGGTTCTGCCCAGTTTTTCATTTCGCGAACCAACGTCGTAATAGATAGCGACAGAAACCACCGGCACTGCATGGTCCTCGCAAAGAATGACGCGGAGACCATTGGAGAGTTTGAATTGTGTGAGCGGGGTCGGTGAAAGCTTGAATCTTTCGGCCACTTTAATCTCGATTCATCGAAACTTTTTTGAGCGTGAGTCTCCCCTCGGTGGGAGACTCATTTTTGGATGGGGGACTGGGAAAGCTGAGTAAGCGGCTCAGGACGGTCGCTCTTCAACCATGCCGCGCAACTCCGCGCGCAGTCTTTCAATTTCCGCGAGCTTCTGCTGCACTCGCTCAAACAGCGCCGTTTGAGTCTTGATGCCTTCTTCAATTAGGAAGCCGGCGGCTTCCGCGCGACTCCGAAAGATTCCGGCCGCCACGAGTTGGTCGACTTTTTCTTGCGCCGTGGGGGAAATCTTAACAGCCACTACATAATCATCCTTGGCCGCCATAGCGCGTTCAATGGTGCGACTAATGTCGCGCCCAATCGCGCTCAGCGATTCAGGAATACGTGAAGCAATATCTCTGACAGACGAAGCGGTGCGGTTTCTTTCAGGATCACCTTCCGTTTCATCGTCATTTAACATTAGATCATCAACCGTTTCCGACGGCTTTGCTTCTTCTTTTTGATACGGACCACCCTGGTATGGACTGCTCATACGTCAAACTCCTTATACCAACACGAATTTCGGTAAGTCGTCTCTATATACGTTGTGGCTTTTAGATAGGTTCATTCTACGGACGGCTTAGAAGGGGCGTCAAGCGACGCAGGAAATGCGTGACCTCCAACCAACTTGGAATGTTACAGAACCGTGCGCGGTAGAGCCGGATGCTGGAGTCAACTTGCAAAAGAGTCTGGAGATAGTCCGTATTACTTCGATGGCCGGCGACGAGCGATTACCGAAAGTAAGTCCAGCATCCGGCGCTACCCGCGCTCGGTTCTGTAACCTCGCTCTTATAAGTTGCCCGGTCATTATCGATTAGTTAGTATTGCACCCTCCAACCGCGCGCTCACCCGGCGTTCGGTTCTGAACCGGGATTAAGCACGCAATAATCAAGAGGTTTTATTAGTGAAAAAGAGATTCTCGCTGGCGCTCATCGCAGTCCTCGCAATCTGCAGTATTCAACCACTTGTCTTCGCACAGCATAGACCACAGTCGCCTGTAGGTTCCGCTGGTAAGACGAACTCTGGCTCGCCTGGAACCAGTCGCCGCCCTTCGCGTGGACCGTCACCGGCAATTCCGTTAATTGAGCGCGATTTCGATGAGGCTCTGAGAGTGATTCAGGACAATTACGTTGAAGGTCCCAAGCTGGACTACAACTCGGTTTTCAAGTCGTCCATCATCGGCATGTTGCGATCGCTCGATCCGCACTCGAACTATTACGACAGTGAGGAGTATGACGAGCTAAAGACGGACCAGCGCTCGGAGTACTTTGGCATTGGAGCTTCAATCCAGAATTACATCATCAGCGAGAAACCAGACACATTTATTACGTCAGCGTTTCATAACTCGCCTGCGTCGAGGGCTGGTCTGCGGTTTGGGGATCGGATAGTGGCGGTCGATGGTTTGCCGATGGCCGGCAAGGCTTCCATAGACGTGCGCGACAAGATTCGTGGCCCTCGCGGCTCCAGCGTGAAGATCACTGTCGAGCGTGCGGCGGACAAACGAATTCAGACAGTTGAGATAGTACGCGACGCCGTCCCGCAACCGTCGGTACCGGATGCGTACCTGTTGAAACCCGGCGTCGGTTACGTGGACATGACCCGCGGATTTAATTACACGACTACCGACGAGCTTCGGGATGCGCTCGTGACGTTGCACTCAAAAGGCGCCACGGCCGTCGTGCTTGATTTGCGAAACAACCCCGGCGGTTTTTTGGATCAGGCGATACAGGTGGCAGAGGTGTTTTTGCCTACTGGCCAGTTGATCCTGACCCAGAAGGGACGTAACGGCTTGCGCGACAACGTCTACAGATCAAAAAATCGATCTGCTGATCCGATGCCGCTCGTGATTCTGATTAATGAGAGTACGGCCTCAGCTTCAGAAATCGTGGCGGGCGCCATGCAGGATCATGATCGCGCATTGATTGTCGGTGAAACCAGTTTTGGAAAGGGCCTGGTCCAGAGCATCATCCCGCTTGATTATGGTGGCGGCCTCACCTTGACCTCGGCGAAGTATTACACGCCGTCGGGCCGTCTGATTCAAAGAGATTATTCCGACAATAGTTTCTACGACTACTACACCCAAGGCGGCTCAAAGCGGCTTGATCAGAAAGCGGATGAGTTGAAGCCGTCGGGACCGGAAAAGAAAACCGACACCGGCAGGAAAGTCTATGGCGGGGGCGGGATCGCACCCGACGAAACGGTAAGCGCCCGAACGATCACGACGGCCCAACGGCGGTTACTTAGTCCGATGTTCGCTTTTAGTCGCGAACTGGTAAATGGCCGCATTGCCGGTTTCCCGCAATACCGCGTCGAGCGAGGCATCAACTTCGAAAAGGAATTGCAGCCAACCGACTTTCCGATTACGGACGACGTCTTCAAGGCGTTCACGGAATTTGTAATCCACGATCCAGTTTTTTCCAGTTTTAGTCCGCTCATCGCACGCAATCGATCCTTCGTAGAGTTGCAGCTCCGTTACAATGTAGTGACTGCAGCTTACGGCCGGCAGATGGCAGACCGCGTCTTTATCACCACAGACGATCCGCAAGTCGAACGGTCCGTTGCGGCAATGCCACGCGCCAGAGATCTCGCCATGGCTGCGACCCGGCGGCAGACGCAGCCGTAGCCGAACAAACTTTTCGGCGATGAAGTTAGGGCCACCTCGCGGTAGCGGGTCGGTCAACTCTGGTCAGAAGCTACGCTCGCCACCACAAATCACCCCGTTTAGAACGCGGACTTGTCCGCTCCCCTTGGACATCATGAAATGTACGGCGCGCACAAGTGCGCCATCTAAACGAGCATAGCGCTACAGCTTTCGCTGTTTCAGCCATAAAACATAGTCTTGCCTCTAAAACCGCGATGTGATATTGTTTGCGCCATCGGAAAACCAGCTATGGCGCGTCATCCAAAATCGTTAATCAATACTGAGGAGCTTGGCCGGGCGATTCGTCGTCGTCGCGAGGAACTAAAGCTGAGTTTGCGCGATGTTGCCGATCAGACAAACGTTTCAGCCTCCACCTTGTCGCGCATCGAGAATGGCACCGGCAAACCCGATGCCGATAACATCGCACGTTTGACTGCGTGGCTTGATATGCCCTTGCAAAGAATTCTTGGTGGCGGCAGGGAAGAGAGAGGCGAGGCGAAGGCTGTGGTCTATTACCCTCATGAGTCAACGCCGGAAATTGTAGAAGCGCACCTCCGAGCAGATCGTAATCTTAGTCCTGAAACCGCTGATGCTCTGTCGGAATTGTTTCGGGTTGCATACTCACAATTCAGCCGTAACGAGCCAGGCAGCGCCTCACGCAAACGCCGCTGAGCGATTTCAATAGAATATTTTCGACAGACAGAAGCACGAAAAACCCCCTCGAGGTTGGGAAGGAGGGCATGCCCCCGCTCTTCGTCGCGCCACTGAGATTACCAACGAAGAGCCGGGCCAGCCCTCCTTCCCAACCTCTAACTATTCAGAGTTCATTCCTACGGGGGAGACGCCCGCGCCCCCAACACAAGCTATAATCCAAGTCGTGAATGATTTTGACTTACCGCCGGGTGAGAAATGGCGTGAGTTCGAGATACTCGCCCAGGGGTTTCGAGATTTTGCTCGCGTGCGACCCACTGCGCCGCTCAATCCATTCCGGCTGGCAAAATTCGCTAATTTAATGGTGCTCGACTTTGAACAAATCAAAGGCTTGAGCGACAAGACCAGAGAACATCTTCTCGGCGACGCATCTGATCGGTGGTCGGGGGGTGCGGCTTCTCAACCTCTCCCCGACGGGCGGCGAATCGTCATTCTAAATCCCAATCACAATCCAATGCGCACGCACGCAACCCTCATGGAAGAGATCTCGCATGTATTCCTGGGTCACCAGCCCAGCCGTTTGAAAATTGCCGCCAAAGACAGTCGCGGCCGATCGATTTCGCGAGATTACCGGAAGGCCGATGAAGAAGCGGCATATGCAACCGGAGCGGCCGCGCTGGTCCCTTATGCGGCGCTGCGTAAGTTCGTACATGCGGGCCAGACATCCTCTCAAATTTCCAGGCATTTCCGGGTCAGCCGTGAGCTCGTGGAGTATCGATTGAAAGTGACGCGGTTGTGGAGTCTTTACCGGTCTGCTCATTGACGGACGAAGGGCACTGGGCAGTTTGAATTCAACGATCTAACGCTGAAATAGCGAACGCTTTCAGCGTAAGACTCAAAACTGCCAGTACGCAACCAAGATAGGAGTTTCACGGTTTCTGACCTCAGCGCTTATACTTGTTCCATCGCCCTGGGCCATTCAGGTAGTTATGCTCAGAGGCGCCGATATCCATGAGTGAACAGATAAAAGAGCTGACATTGCCCGGGTTAACAACCACAGACAAGCTGCGGATGTTGCTCGACATCACCAATAAGATCAGCCGTTCACTTGACCTCCAGGAAGTCCTCAACCTGGTTATGGACACGCTCGATTCGCTCATTCCGTACGACGCCGCGGGAATCTTTGTGGTCGAGTGCGCTGATGAAGAAAAAATCGCCGACGGTGAGGAGCCATGCGTATTCAAGGCCGAAGCCGTCCGTGGTTATGACATCGAGGAGTTGTCAAACCTTCACCTTAAACTTGGCGAGGGATTCATTGGCCACGTTGCCCTCACGGCTGAGCCGATCATTTCGCCCGACGTCCGCAACGACCCGATCTACATAAACGCGCGCCGGGAAACTCGTTCGGAAATGGTGGCGCCGATAATCTCAAACACTGAAGTAATCGGTGTCTTCGATCTGGAGAGCGATCAACTCAATGCTTACTCCGACGACGACCTCCAGGTGTTGATGTTACTTGCTTCACATGTCGCCATCATCATCGAGAAGGTAATGCTGCATGAACAGCTGATTGAGAAAAAGCGTCTCGAGGGTCAACTCGAGGTGGCCCGCCAGGTCCAGTTGGAGTTGTTGCCCGCCAGAGATCCTGAGTTACAGGGCTACGACATCAGCGCGTACAACTATCCCACCGAAGAAGTATCCGGAGACTACTACGACTGGGTCAAGATTTACGACGACCAGATCGGTCTGGTGATCGCGGATGTTTCCGGCAAAGGCGTCCCGGCGGCGCTGCTGATGGCTTTCCTGCGCGCGAGTCTGCGCGCGGCCACACACATCGGTTACTCGCCGCACATCTCAATGGCCAAGGTGAATTATCTCTTGTGGGAATCTATCGAGCGGAATCAATTCGTGACCGCGTTTTACGGAATTCTTGATGCCACGAATAAAACGCTTTCTTACACCAACGCCGGTCACAATCCGCCGCTGCTGCTCGATAAGGACGGGAACGCCACGTTTATTGATAAGGGCAGTCTGCCGCTGGGCATGTTCAAGGACACTCGTTATCACGAGTACTATTTGACGACTGAACCGGGTGACGTATTGGTGCTCTACACCGATGGCGTGACTGAGGCGCAGAATTCTCATGGCGAAGAGTTTGGCCGGACGCGATTAGCTGAAGCGGCGCGCGCGAATCAGCAACTAAGCGCGCGTGAACTCATTACGGCAGTGAAAAACGAAGTGCTGGAGTTTACTGAAGGCCGCGGTGCGACTGACGACGCCACGTTTTTTGTTATCAAGGCCATCTAGTAACGCAAACTGTTAGTGTGCGGACCTCGACCTTCAGACCGCCATGGAAATCAAGAGATCAATCGGCACAAGATGGGCGCCTCTTACCAACCGACCGCAAACTAACAGTTTGCGTTACAAGGAACCTAGTGAGCAGTCAGTGAATTGTGGGCGTGGTCGCCACCGGGGGCCAGCGGCGCTCGGTAGTCTCCAAAGTGAAACTCGCTTTCTGCTTCAGTAAATGCATAGATGTCGAAGCCAAAGGCGTCGAAGTAGTCTGCGAGATCATCGGGTGAAAGGAGAAAAACGGCGGGAGAAAAACCCGCTTCAGCACGAATTTCCAGCAGGCGCTCGAGCACTTCCAACGGGGCAAAGCAGTGAATGGGATCTCTGTAAGTTGCCATTTTCTTTTCCAGCGCCTCCTCCTTGAAATCGGTTAAGCTCGTTCCTGCTTACTTAACCTCTACTTTGATGTAAGGGAATCGAGTTCTGGTTGTTGCGCCTCTAAACTCAATTCCTAACGTCCGAACACTTTGACGTTAACACGAGAAAAAAGTTCAATAAAAATGAGTGCTCAAATTGTTTCAAACACACCAGCCGGCAGTCCTCCGCCTCTTAACTTCATTGCTATGCTGCGGCAAATGCTCCGCGCCTCCGACCGCGTCAGCGACCTGATATTTTCGCCCGGCCGGCCTCCGCAGATTGAGTTGTCAGGTAAACTTGAACCAGTAACCATTCCCGGCTTAGACAAGCTCACCCCGGCGCACACTGCCGGTATCGCCAAGATCATCATTGGGAATCACCAAAACGCCGCTGAGAGCCTGGAGAAGAATGGCTCAGCAGACCTTTCGTTTAGCGCTCCGGGCGAGGCGCGTTTCCGCGTCAATATTTTCAAACAGCGCGGGACGCACGCGATCGTCATGCGCGTAATTCCGACTCGGCCGCCAAACTTTGAGGATTTTGATCTGCCGCCGCAACTGAAAGAGATTGCGGATATCAAAAATGGAATTGTGCTGGTGACGGGACCAACGGGAAGCGGCAAGAGCTCGACGCTGGCAGCGATCATCGATCTGATTAATCAAACCAAGTACTACCACATCGTCACTATCGAAGATCCGATTGAGTTTTTACATGGCCACAAAAACTCCACGATTCATCAACGCGAGCTTCATTCGGACACGCCCAGCTTTTCAATTGCCCTACGAGCAGCGCTTCGGCAGGCGCCAAAAGTAATTCTGGTAGGCGAGATGCGCGATCGGGAGACAATCGAAGTCGCCCTGGAAGCGGCTGAAACGGGCCACCTGGTGCTGTCGACTCTGCATACTATCGACGCGCCAAAAACCGTGGACCGGATCATCGGAGTTTTTCCGAAAAATGAAGAAAGAGCGATCCGGACCCGGGTCGCACAGTCCTTCCGCTACATCGTTTCACAGCGGCTGATTCCACGCGCGGATGCGAAAGGCCGCGTTGCCGCGATTGAAATTCTTAAGTCAACCATGCGCACCCGTGAATACATCGAAAAGGGTGAGTCGGAAGGGAAGTCGCTGATGGACGCGATGGAGCAGGGCGATCAGGACGGAATGCAGACTTTCGACGGCGTGCTCGAAAAGATGGTTCGCGATGGCATCCTGACGCAGGAAGGCGCTATTCCCTACGCGACCAACGCAAACAATCTTCTGCTGCGACTTGGGGATCTAGGTGCCGGTGCGAGCGCTCGCCCCGCAACGTCGCCGAAGGAAGATGGCTCGATGCTGGATATGATTGAAAGATAGGCATAGGTTATACTCCGGCTCGAAAAGTCTCGCAGCTCTCCCCAGGTTTTACAGTCCACTAATACTAAAAGAATGTTTCGACGATCCATTTTGCGCGTAGTCTCTGCTTTCTGTCTGCTCGTACTTCTGACACCTGTGGGTCTTGCACAAGGTGATGAGGGCCTGCGCATTGAGTTTCCCGAAGGCGGCCATCTGCGGATCGAGAACCAGTTTGGCGAGGTGTCGGCTGAGGTTTGGACCGAGAGACATGTTGCCGTTTCCGCCATTGTTGGAGGAGGAGCGGAACTGACGAGATCGCCGGTTGTAATTGAAAACAGGAAGCAACTGGTGGCGATTAATATCGTTCGCCGCCCGACTGACCCTGTTGCTGAAATCAAGCTCTCCATAAAGTTCCCTGCGAGCGCGCGCGTCGAGATTGTTGGAGGTAAGCATCCAATCTCGCTGCGCGGTACGCCAAAGTCGACATCAATTCGATCAGGGGCCGGTGACGTGAGGGTAGAGTTTCAGGGACCAGCCAATGCCGATATCACCGCAAGGTCGCTAAACGGTTTGGTGAGATCGGAACTGCCTCAATTGTTAAGCGAAGGGAAAGTTCTGCAAGCGCGCGTCGGCACAGGAGAGCAAACCTTACGGATCACCGCGAATGGTGGGGACATTCTTCTAAGCCAGCCGCTCAGGCTCGTAGCCGCAAAAGGGAGGCCTGAGGAGTTTTCTTCACCTGAGCCCCGGCCGCCGGCGGCGGGCGTTCCCGCACCTGCAACGGATGCCCAGGAAATCAGCGAAGGCGACATCATCCGTGTCGACTCTCAGCTTGTCACGCTCAACATGAGCGTTGTCGATAGGAATACCAACCGCGGCCTGATTGGACTCGCCAAGTCAGATTTCAGGCTTTTCGAAAATGGCGCAGCACAAGAGATCCTCCAATTTGAGTCGTCTTCAGCGCCCTTTGATTTGTTGTTGCTAGTCGACCTTTCGGGTTCTACACGCGACGTGCTGAGCCTGATTCGTGCCGCAGCGGTGCGCTTTGTCGATGCAGCCCGGCCGTCCGATCGCATAGGAGTGATCGCCTTTGCTGGGCGACCGACTGTAGTTTCGCCTTTAACTCTGGATAGACGCCTCCTGCGCCAGCGATTAACTGCGATGGAGACGATAAGGACGGGCGACACAAAACTCTACGATGCTACCGACTTTACCGTGAATCAGGTTTTGGAAGACGCGAAGAGCCGGCGTCGCACAGCGATCATCCTCATGAGCGACGGGCTCGACGGCAGTATCGATGGTGTTCAGGGAGACGGTTCCGTGCTCGGGTACAAGGAACTGCTGGGGCGTGTTCAGGAGTT
>DASQKG010000536.1:0-6339 GCA_035630655.1 Pyrinomonadaceae bacterium | reverse complement strand
AGGCAGCTGGTAAACGAGCGTCACCAGCTCGCGGTTGGTGAGCGGGGAAGCAGGCTGCGTCGAAGACTGGCTAAAGGCAGTGAGAGCGCAAATCAGCAGCGCAGAAACCGCCAAGAAATACTTAAAAATGGAGTGCATTTGATTAGAACTGTGCTTTCGTAGTAAACCTGTGAACTTATCCGATGGAGCAAACCGCGACGCAGTTGCCTCGGCGGATTAGAACGCCTCCCTTGGAGACAGTGCGGCGGCCCGGCGCCCCCATCGGAGCGGACTCGCTTCGAAGTAGCTCATTAGTAACACACTGCCTCTATCCCATCCTTCAATATCTGAACGCATCGCTCGAGATCTTCAACCGGCACAAATTCGCCGGTGCGGTGCGCAACGCGAATGTCTCCCGGACCCATCACCACCGCTTCCGCCCCCAGGGCTGTCATCTGGGCTGCTTCCGTGCCGAACGCGACGGTGCCGGACTTCTGTCCGGAAAGTTGTTCAAGAAGATTAACCAGACGGGAATCAGGCGACGTTTCATACCCTCCATCCGTACGCGCAGCATCCACTTCAAACACGAGTCCGGGATCGAATTTGTTCTCCTCCGCGACGGCCGCTGACAACAGCTGCAACAGTTTCTCTGGCCCCTGACCAGGTATAGGCCGCCATTCAAGCGTGAACTTACACTCCCCGGCAATTACATTCTTGGCGGTGCCACCGTGTATGAGACCAACATTCAAAGTTGTGAACGGTGGATCAAACGCGGGGTGTGCCTGACTCTGTAGCTGCTCCGCGATCGTTTCTATTTGTGTAATCAACCGCGCTGCGCCCATCACCGCGGAAGATCCTAAAGCAGGATAGGCGCTGTGAGCTTCGCGCCCTTTCACAAAAACTTCTGCCAGACAGTAACCCTTCCCTGCACGCATCGGACGCAGTGACGTGGGCTCACCCACGATCGCATAACGCATACTAAGCGCTCGATCTTCAGCCAAACGTTTGGCGCCGATCAATCCGATCTCTTCGTCGGCGGTGAAAATCAAAGCCAGCGGCCGGGCAAGTTTGCGCAAATCGACTGCTGCGACGGCTGACAATGTTGCCGCGATGAAACCCTTCGTGTCACAAGCGCCCCGTCCGAAGAGCTTGCCGTCGCGCTCATTCAACGTGAGCGCTTCTTTCCAGTTTGGATCGTAGGGAACGGTGTCTGTATGGCCCACCAGAGCCAACTCGACCTCGGGCCTGTCTGACAGCTCGGTACCGGCCAGCGCGATCAAGTTTACTTTTTCAATACCGCCCGCGTCGGTGTAGGGAAGTCGTTTAACTGAGAACCCAAGCGCCTCACAACGTTTGGCGAGGTAGTCGCAGATCGCGACGTTTGAACGCGATGACACGGAATCAATTGCTACCAATTCAGCGAGTGTCTCTTGGACGTTCATAGATAGTTGCGCAACAACTTATCAACCAGGTTTGAGGTATCTTGAGGTTGGACCAAAGCGGCGCCTGGCCGCCGCACTTCAAGGAGACGTCCTATCCCCACAGTTTCTTCTGCAATCTCTTAAACCTTTCCACAATCTCTTCCTGCTGCGCGTGTCTCCCGTCTTCAACGATCCGCTTTCCGCCTATCACCACATCCTTGACCGCTGTTCGCGAGAGTGAAAACACGATGCTTGAGAGCAGGTCCTCAGACGACGCCCCGGCAATCGACGGATCATTAAGATCGACTGTAAAAAAGTCTGCGGCAGTACTCGGCTCAAGACTGCCACCGGCGATGCCAATGCTCTTTGCGCCGTTTACCGTTGCGCATTCAAACAGCCGTGCAGCTAACGCGGAATGGCCTTCGTCATCCGGTCCAGCGAGCACTGCGCGCTCCATCCTCTGCAGCCTGAGGTGATACTCAAGCTCCCTCGCATCTTCCAGTAAACCGATCTCGACATGACTATCGGTTCCCAAAGCGACCGGCACGCCCTGCTTCATAAACTCATCGACCGGAACGACCCCGTCTCCAAGATTACGTTCCGTCGTGGGACACGCACACACCGTCGCGCCTGAGGAAGCCAGCAAGCCAACAGCTTTAGGCGTCACGTGAATCACATGCACGCCGGTGAAGCGTTCACTGAGCAAGCCTTCCGTTCCCAGCAATGCGACCGGCGATCTGCCGTATTCAGCAATGCAGGCGGAGACCTCGGCCGGCTGCTCGGCAACATGCATGTGGACCAGCATTACCCGCTCGTCTGCAAACGCAACGATTCGACGTAAATAGTCTAAAGGCACTGCTCGCACGCTATGCGGCGCCAAACCTACCCATGCATTGCTTTCGCAAGCAGCGAGATCACTTCGCAATTGATCGAGGTACTTTAAGTAAGTTTCCGGGTCAGTCTCAATGAACCGAGCCTGCTGTGGATTTGTTTCGGTCTCAAACCCGGAACGTGCATAAGCCACCCGCAGCAACGCGATGCGCAGGCCGACGTCCCGCGCTGCACGTACAACCTCTTTCGCCAGCAGGTTCGGATCGTCATACGGCTTTCCGTCCGGTGCGTGATGCAGATAGTGAAACTCGCCAACGGCGGTGATGCCGGTGAGCGCCATCTCGAGAAACGCCATTCGCGAAGCGTCGTAAACATCGTCGGGCGTTAGCCTGGTCGCGGCGCTATACATCATCTCGCGCCAGGTCCAGAAGCTGTCTTTTGTGTTGGCTGTGCGGTATTCGGTGCGTCCGCGAATCACGCGTTGAAAGGCATGCGAATGCGCGTTTACGAGACCAGGCAGCACTGCTCGATTTTTGAGGCGGGTCGCATTCTCGTTTTCGAAGGCTGCATCAACGATCACACCCTTGCCGTCGCAAGCCAACGCACGGCTGCTTTGAAAACGCCCGTCGACGTAAATCAATTCCGGCAACCAGGCTGTTGAATTCGCAGTCGTCAAGTGTTTGTCAGATGCGGCTTCATAACCGCGGTTCGCGTTATCTCCGCAGTCTCTTGTCAATCCGGTCTACTTCCTCCTCGCAATCCACTCAGTAACATTTCTTTCCAAAACATCCAGCGGCACCGCGCCCGAGCCCAGCACGACGTCGTGAAACTCGCGAATATCAAACTTGCTTCCCAGCTCCTGCCGCGCACGCGCGCGCAATTCCTTAATCTTCAATTCGCCCGTCTTGTACGCCAGAGCCTGGCCCGGCCAGGCAATATAGCGGTCCACCTCGTTAACGATGTCGAGTTCCTGCTTGGCCGCATTCTCCATGAAGTAATCGATGGCTTGCTTTCGCGTCCAGTGCATCTGGTGTATGCCGGTGTCAACTACCAGACGCACCGCGCGCCACATCTCGTACGTCAGTTGACCAAACTTCGCATAGGGATCGTCGTAGAGTCCCATGTCCTCGCCCAGAGACTCTGCATACAATCCCCAGCCCTCGACGAAAGCTGTATAGCCACCGTAGCGACGGAAGTTTGGGATGTCTCCCTGCTCCTGGGCCAGGGCGATTTGCAGATGATGTCCCGGCACCGCCTCGTGCAGCGAGAGCGCCATCATCTCCCACTTCGGCCGCGACTCGGGCTTGTACAGGTTCACGAAGTAAGTCCCGGCGCGTGAGCCGTCGGCTGAAGGCTGGCGGTAGTAAGCGGTGGTAGTGTCCGGAGCCACCGCCGCTGGAATCTCCTCGACCCCGTAAGGCATGCGCGGCAACTTTCTGAAAACCTTCACCAGGTGTGGATCGATCCGCTTCGACATCGCCTGATAAGCGGCAAACAACTCCGCGGGCGTGTCGTAATAGAAGCGCTTGTCCGTCCTGAGAAATGTGAAGAACTCAGCCAGCGTGCCCTTGAAACCAACCTGGTTCATCACCTCTTGCATAGCGGCGCGGATACGTTTGACCTCGCTCAGTCCCTTTTCGTGCACTTCGCGCGGCGTGACGTTGGTGGTGGTGTACCTGCGTACGAAGTGTGCATACATCGCTTCGCCCTGCGGAAGTTGCCAGGCGCCAACTTCATCGAAAGACGCAGGCAGATACTCATCAACGAAGAACTTCCTGAAGCGCTTGTATGAGGGAATGACGTTCGCGTTGACGGCCGCCAGCGCGTCGCGTGTCAGCCGTTCACGTTCGGCCGCGGGGATGCTTGCGGGAAAACGCCGGAACGGTTTGTAGAAGAGACTGTCTTCAGGCTTCTCGACTATCTGTTTATCGATCTGCGCCGGCACGCGCTGCATGATCACCTTCGGCAGCAGTACGCGCGCTTTGATCCCTTCGCTCATCAGGGCGATTGTCTGGTCCATGTAGACGGGAAACGCGTTCATTCGCGCAATCCAATCGTCATAGTCTTTGACGGTTTCGAAGCGCAGCGAATCGGCCAGCTCGTTTTGAGTTTGAATTCCGCCGCGCTGATTCAGCGGCGCGAGATACCAGCGATACTTATACTCTTCGATGCCGTTCTCGTAGTCCTTCTTAAACAGATCGTAGTTCAACTGATCTGCTACGGAGAGTTTGCTGCGATCAATCTTTGCCAACCGTTGCAACACGTCGAGGTCGTGCTCATGACGCGCCTTGATGGCGGCGAGGCTGCGGTCGCCCCAGCGATCATTCCAGCGACGGTCGCCGAGTTGCGACGCGCGTGCAGGGCTCTGCTGAAGACCGTACTCCCACTCACTACCGAAGAGATCGTGCAGCGACTTGGTAGTCGCGGCGTCCTGCGCTAAAGCGGTGGAACTAATGAGAAAGATAGCAGCAGCGATTACGATGAAACGTAAAAACATGAATGTCCTCCAAATGAACAATCGCAAAAGGCCTCTCCTTGGAGTGCGCCGCCACGCCACCCCAGCGCGGCTGCCGCGCCGGGGACCCCGGTTGTCGGCGCTTTGGCCCGCGGCGGTCTGGCGCCGCTTCGTTGCGCAACAATCCACCCACCAGGTTTGAGGTTTTTCGCGGTTGGACCAAAGCGCCGCCGGGCCGGCGCACTCCAAGGAGGCGTCCTTACCGCAGGTTCCGTGTTGCTAAAACCTCTTTCGCTGCCGTGCGATCACCCGTACAACTGATTCGCCTTGGCCCTTCGAGAAATCTGAGTTGAAACCCCAGTCGCTTGTACAGCTCTACGATGCGCGGCGTCGCCTGGTTTGAAAGGACTACAGGTCCTGTGTGCGACGCCAGCCACTCGGCAGTGCGCTCCTGATCTTCCCAATCAAAACCGTCCTTACTATACGTCGTGAACTCAACATCGTACGGCGGGTCGGCATAAATGAAATCGTCCGCTTGAATTGGAATCGCAGTAATGTCGTCGGCAGTAAACAGCCAGTCACGGAACAACTGCCGGTAAGCGGAAAAGTCGCTGGCGTAGTTGATCGTCTTATGACGGCCAAACGGCACGTTGAATTCCCCGCTTTGATTAAAACGGCAGAGACCGTTAAAGCCTGTCCGGTTCAAATAGTAGAAGAGCTGTGCTGCTTCGTTTCCCGTCGTTTTCCCCAGACCGATGAGTTCGTTAAAGCGACTGCGGTGTCGATAGAAAGCCTGGGCGTCATTTTCCAGCTCGATGGTAACGTCGAGACCACGCTGAAGATGCCTGTAGAAGTTTATCAAATGAGGATTGACGTCATTTAGCAGAGCATGTTCCGGTTTTAGTCCCAACGCTGCCGCCAGCCCGCCGCAAAATGGTTCGACATAACGACGCCGTGAATGCGGTCGCCATAGAGGCTCGAGGTGCGGCACCAGCCAACGCTTCCCACCCGCCCACTTCAAAGGCGGCTTCAGCAAAGCAACTATTTCTGAAACGGACTTTATGAGTGGAATGGCGGCGACTGCTTCTCCCAGCGCTTTGCCGGAATCTTTTCGATGTTCCTTCTCTAAAATGACTTTAGCTGCCACGTTATGCCGAACCGAACATGTCGGGAGATGCGTACGTCCAAGCGAGTCCAGGTGCCAGGAAGCTTAATCGGTTAGGTCACGCGCGCTGCCAGGTCTTCCTCGCCGACAGCTTGAGCCGCAACCTCGGAAAAACCTGTTCACTGTAGTTCTCGGCTTTCCAACGACTTTCGACCAGATCGCCGAGTTCTTATGAAATTGCTTCATGTGGCCGGTGTCCTACTGTGGCTAGGGAGGATAGGAGCCAAGGACAAATTTCGCAAGGAGGTTTGTTCTGTTGAAGTAGATGGATTCCACGTACTTTCTCCCAGTTATCCACTATTTGCTAAAGACTGCATCAGCCGGCCTACTGCTTGCAACAGCACGGTTTGCCAGTTTCTTCCATCCGCAACGCGAGGCATGTTAGGGACTCTCCTCAGTGCGCCAAGAAAAAGTAGGTAGAAAATAAAGAGCGGGGTACCCTTCTAAAAGTTCCGACTAAAAAACTAGAAGGAGGATACCCCGATGGA
>DASQKG010000535.1:0-13143 GCA_035630655.1 Pyrinomonadaceae bacterium | reverse complement strand
GAAGGACAAGCAGGGAATTGAACTCCCCGTAGAAGGCCGTCGCGTGAAGCTTACCAATCTGGATAAGCCGTTCTGGCCCGAGCTCGGCCTGACAAAGCGCCACCTGCTGCAGTACTACGCCGACGTTGCTCCATACCTGCTACCGCACTTAACTGATCGCGCGATGGTGATGAAGCGCTATCCAAACGGCGCGGCCGGCGAGTTTTTCTTTATGAAGCGCGCGCCCTCGCCGCGGCCCGATTGGATAGAGTTATGTCACATCGAACATTCCTCGGGAAACGTCATCGACTTTCCCATGATTCAAGATATGGCTTCGCTGCTGTGGGTAGTAAATCTCGGCTGCATTGATCTTAATCAGTGGTACGCGCGCTGTGACGATGTCGACCGGCCGGATTATCTGCATTTTGATTTGGATCCTGTGCCGGGTGCTTCGTTTCAGAAAGTGATTGAAACAGCCTTGTTATTGCGGGAGGCTCTCAAGTCTCTAAAGATGCCGGCCTTGGCGAAGACCACCGGCTCAAAGGGAATTCATGTTTACGTTCCCATCGAGCGTGGCCCAACGCAGAAGCAGGTTTGGGGTTTTGCCAAGCAGCTGTCACATGCATTGGCGGCTCAGGCGCCGAAGCTCATAACTGCCATTTACGTAGTTGCGAAGAGGCCGAAGGGAAGGGTGTTGGTCGACTACAACCAGAACGCCTGGGGTCGCACACTCGCGTCTATCTATTCTGTGCGGCCTAAACCCCTGGCGACAGTCTCAACGCCAGTGACGTGGGAGGAACTGGAACGCGGGGTTAGCCTCGACGATTTCAGGATGGACAACGTGCCGGCGCGAGTTAAGAAGTTAGGGGACCTGTGGAAGCCGCTGCTGGCTAAGAAAGGGCGATTCAAACTTGAAGCTTTTCTTTAAGGGTGGGGTGTGGGTGTAGGGTGTGGGGTGAAGGGTAGATTGCCAACTCGTTCCGCATACCCAAACACCTAGAGCCCAACGCCCTTATTCACGTAACACCTCACAGGTCGGCGAGCAGACACTTCAGCGAAAACCTTAACGGACGAGGATTGAAGTCAGCACCACCCCCGCGCACTGCATCATGAAATCAATACCACCCGCTACCGCGAGGTGGTACTGACTTCATCGCGCAGGTCGGCGGAGTCCCCCACACTACCTGCCGCAATGGAGTGCGGCCCTATCGATGACGGAGCTGGCAGGGAGCAGTTAACAGCTTGAATGAGTCGTCTCACATCTGGACCGTCGGTCACTCCACGCGCGGCGTGGAGGAGTTTGTTGAGATGTTACATGAGCATCGCATTGAGGCCCTGGTAGATGTCCGAAGCTTTCCCGGCTCGCGTCGCTATCCTCACTTCAACAAAGGTCAACTCTCCGAGACACTGCCGGAAGCGGATCTCGAATATCTTCATCTGCCGGAACTGGGTGGCCGGCGCAAACCTCGCGCCGGCTCAAAGAACATCGCCTGGCAGAACGAAGGCTTTCGCGGATACGCGGACTACATGGAGACAGCAGATTTTCAAAAGGGAATTGAGACACTGCTTGAACTTGGGAAATGCAAACGCGCAGCGGTCATGTGCGCCGAAGCTTTATGGTGGCGTTGTCATCGGAGCTTGATTGCAGACTACTTGAAAGCGCGAGGTGTGGAAGTGATTCACATTATGTCAGCAGGGAAGTCGGAACCGCATCCATACACTTCTGTCGCTCGAATCATCGATGGGCGCTTGTCTTATGAGGGATTGTTGGCTTAGTAGGACAGACATTCCTGCCTGTCGGTCTGTTGCCAGATTCTTGTTTAGTTAGAAGGGACGCTGAGGCTTCAGTTTCCCCTCCGGGCAAGTATCGAAAGGAAGACGGACAGGAATGTCTGTCCTACTTGTTGCTGTGCCAGACCTTCTTCTTGCTCCCCTTCTTTCGGCGCTTGACGCCCGTACGTCTGGGAATCTTTTTCGGGTCGCCGGTGGCGGCCTTCTTCACATCGCCGCCTTCGTCCTCGGCAATCTCTGCCAACGTGCGTCGCGTGAGGATTGAGGCGGGAGCAATCTCGGTCACATCTTCTTCAGTCGTGTAATAGTCGCGGTGCTTAATCAGGAGCCACTGGCGATCCCTCGTTCTTACCAACACCCAAGAGCCCTGCAGCTTCTCACCGTTAAGGGAAAACTTTAACTCCCCTTTCTTGAGCGCCGCGCTTACGTTGTCGGTCTCTTCAGGTTCGTACGTGCCGTAGTCCCAAACCATCACGGTTCCGCCGCCATACTCACCTTCCGGAATCACACCTTCGAAGTCAGCATAATCGACCGGATGATCCTCGACCTGCATTGCCAGACGTCTCACTTTAGGGTCGAGAGAGGGCCCCTTGGGAACCGCCCATGATTTGAGAACGCCGTCCGCCTCAAGGCGGAAATCATAATGAAGCGCAGTGGCGCGATGCTTCTGGATAACAAACATCCGCCCCGTCTTAGTCTTCTTCTCCTTCGGACCAGGCTCTGGAGTTTTATCAAACCTGCGCTTCTTTTTGTATTCAGTTAGTGCCATGACCTAAGGTGATTCCTTAACTGCTTCCATGCGTGAGACGATATCGCTCAGCGCCAAAGGCGCGAAATGTAATAGCCTGGGCCACCGGCCCAGGTCGAACCACAAGATCATCCCAAGCGCTGAAGGCGCGAAAACACGTTAACGGCGAATCAAACACTCTGGGTTAAGACTTATTTCGCGCCTTCAGCGCTACTAAAACAAACAGCACCCGACCTGGGGCGTTGCCCCAGGCTGTTACATTTCGCGCCGTTGGCGCTCGGGCACGGATAGCTCAGCGTTTCTACGAAGTCGATACGGCCATTTGCTCGGCCGCAATCGGTTCAGCCTTCTACTGGCTCAATCGGTGCTGGTTCCTTCTCAAACAGTTCACTCTGAATTGGATCCAGGCCGAGAACTTCCCTAACCCTGCCAAAGCTGCGCCGGTGGATCGGCAAAGCCCCAAGCTCCTTGAGGGCCTTGCAATGCTCAGGTGTTGGATAACCTTTATGTGATGCAAAACCGTAACCCGCATACATCGAATCCATCTCCAACATGTGGGCATCGCGCGTCGTCTTGGCGATGATCGATGCGGCCGCGATTGTCGCAGATAAGGCGTCGCCTCGAATAATCCCTCTTTGCGGCGACGGGCAATGCGGAATCTTCCTAGCATCAACCAGAACAAAATCCGGAAGGCAGGTTAGTCCCTGAAGCGCTCTCTGCATTGCCAGCAGTCCGGCGTGATAAATGTTTATGCGATCGATCTCTTCAACTTCGGCGAAGCCAAACGACCAACAAACCGCATCTCGTTTGATTTGTGCTGCCAGCTCTTCGCGCATCTCCGCGTCGAGAATCTTTTTCGAATCATTGAGGCCGCGAAGCTTATAGTTTTGCGGAAGGATTACCGCGCCGGCGACTACCGGTCCCGCCAGGGGCGCCATACCCGCCTCATCAACGCCGGCAACGAGCGAATATCCTTGCGACCACAAGTCAATTTCGAATCGCAGCATCGTGTGCAGACGTTGTCCCTCTGAACGGTTGCTGCGATAGCGATCGCGGATGCGGCGGGCTAGTTGATGCGCACCCTGACGCGTGTCCACTTCCAGGGCTTCAAGTAAACCTTTAGGTACTGGACGCTGGCGATCGAGAAAGCGTTCCCTTAATTCGGGTATGGATTTGCTCAGAAGATCTTCGAGGGATGGCATTAGTTAGTTAGTAGTCGGTTGTCAGTAGTCCGTTGTCAGTTGTCAGTAGCCAGTAGTCAGTTGTTAGTTGGCCCTGGGACTTAGTGCAGGCAGCGAAGTCCAGGACTGGCTGTTTCCAATTGCAACTGACTACTAACAACTGACCACTGACAAATTGCAATCTGACGATGTTATTCTAAAACGAAAGAACCGGAGTGAGCGAGCGAGGGGCGGAGATAAAACAAAATCTCAACAAGAAACTAAACCTCAACAAGGATATTAGAGTTGGTCCGTAACAAACTACCCAATCGCCAAATCCGCTTGCTGGGTTTTCTTCCCCTCACCTTTTTTCTCGCTCAAGCGATCCATTACTGGGACATAAATGAACTCGGCAACATGCTCTGGGCCTGCAATATCGGAAATCTAGTGCTTGCCATTGGTATGTTTCTCGAAAGACCGCTGCTGGTCCGCGTCTCAGTTTTGTGGATGGTACCGGGTCTGATTGTTTGGTGCATTTATGTGGTACCGACGTGGGGAATGTTATTGACCGGTCAATTCACGTGGAGGCAGTTGTTTGCGGTGATGGCCTCGAGCGGCGCCCACCTTGGAGGTCTGACGATCGGGCTGGTGGCCTTGCGCAGAATTGGAATGGACAAACGCGTCTGGCTCTATGCGCTCGGTTGGTACTTCGTTGTGCAACTGTTGTCGCGGTTGCTTACACCGTCGAGTATGAATGTAAACCTCGCGCACAGAGTGCAGGACGGATTCGAACAATCCTTCAGCTCTTACTGGAAGTTTTGGTTGTTACTGACGACGCTGGTGGGAACGGGATGTTGGCTACTGACGTTTTTCTTCCATCGAGTCTGGCCGAGCAGGACGACACGAAATGTGTAACAAAGTGGTTAAGTAATGATCCCTTCGCGAGCAGAGCGAGCAAAAAATTTAGTGGTGTTTAGCGAACGCTCTGAACTACAGGGCATCGGGAGCTGACGCGCGCGCCAGGTTCTGGAACGTGCGGGGGAACGATTGGAAGCCGGCTAACCTGCCCAACGTTTATGACCTGCCCATAGTTTTTCTATCTGGCCATGCACAGCCAACCGCGCGCGAACAGGCGTTTGCCGGCGGCGCGAATGATTACTTAGTGAAGCCTGTTTGTATCGACACGTTGGAGACGTCTATCGACCGACAGTTAGAGAGGGCCGGCAGAATCCAGCCGAGGTGTTAGTCGGTTTTCCAACACGCGCCTGAGCGCAAACAGTAAGTGAGAACATTATGGGAGATTCCAATAAGCTGAAGATACGTCCGGGAGATGTTGAGACTTTGCGCCCGTTAACTTCTAAAGTGGGGGTGGACGTCGGAACTATTGGCCCAATGCCGCGTGGCGTGCAGCGACAGGAATTTCAAAAACCAATCGCTTTCAACGGCCTGCTGACAAACAAGATCCTGACGACTTTGCCGGGCCCGGGTTTCGCTGCGAATGTTATCGCGCCTCCCCGGCAGTTTGATTAGTTTACAGAACCGAGCCGCGAGTAGGACAGACATTCCTGTCTGTCGGTCTTAAGTTAGAGGCTGTCACGGCAATGCGTGCCTCCTTACAACGCCCGACAGAGAGGAATGTCTGTCCTACCCGATACCGCGAGGTGGTACTGAGTTCATAACCCGCGACTGACTTCTCTTCCAAAATAATAAGAGCGGCAACGTCCTCACCTCGTTGCCGCTCTCTAAGCATGGGTAGGAGTCAAAAACTCAACTACTCCATACCGGGGCTAGGTATTCAACCATCGCCCAGTTGTCATGCCTTATACCGATGACCGCACCGGTTTTCAAGTCCTACGCGATCAAGCCCGATTCTCGCTAATACCAGAGTATTTGCAAGAAATGTCAAACGATTGAAACTTACTACTGATGCAGTTTGATAATGCGGCGAGCGAGCGTCGTTTAACCGCCCTGAGTTCATCGCACGAACGCGATGAACTCAAATATTAAACTTCGGTCTGGGAGACAAGCAGGAACTCCGGCTAATTGCCTGCCGCCTTGGCTTTCTCGTCCGTGGAGTCGCGATCAATCAACTTGGAGAATCTACTGATCTCTCCGTCCTTTGTTTCTTCCTGGTAAAGGAATGCCAGGTTGTTTTCGTCAAAGGCTTCGAAGAATTCTTCCCAGGTGATTGGTTCCAAAGTTCCTTCGCCGGAGAATCCCGGATAGTCAATCCGTAGCACGCCCGGGCTATCGTCGTCGCCGGTGCCCTTTACACGTGCCGGTTGACCTTCTCGTTCTTCGACCCACTCTCTAATCTCGTCATGATTGGTGGTTACTTTCGACTCTGCTGCTGTTGCCATTATTGGTCTCCTTTCGAAAATGAAGGTTTACCCATCGCTCAGGTGAGCTATTCGTCCCGGGTTGTGTTAGCGCCTTCCTGTTGGCGTTTTGTGCTCAGGTCTAACGCCAGATCTTGATCGGTCGGCGTGTGGCGATCGTTATCACCAAATGCGCCGGCAACCGGATTGCTGGGCGGAATTGGTTCATAGCCATCGCGAGCTCGCTCAGTCTTCTGTGCATCCGAACGCACACCGCGTTTTTGTGATTGTTGTTCGCTCATCGGTTGTCCTTTCTCCATGTGATTGCTAATGCACTCTTCCGTTTCCATTGCCGTTGGATCTCGCTGAAGGTTGTCCGGGTTTAAGCACAACCTTGACGCAATGGTCCGTCTGGGCTTTGAAGGTTTTGTAAGCCTCCGGCGCATCGTCGAGACTCACGCTGTGTGTGATGACGAAAGACGGATCGATTTGATCAAACTGGATCAGCTCGAGCAGCGGCTGCATGTATTTGTGGACGTGCGTTTGGCCCATCTTGAAAGTCAGGCCCTTTGCGAAGGCGGCGCCGAATGGAAACTTGTCAAGAAAAGCCCCATAGACACCTGGTACCGAAACAGTGCCACCCTTTCGGCAGGCGTGAATTGCCTGGCGTAAAGCATGTGGACGATCCGTGGCCAGCATGAGCGCCGCCTTAGCCTGATCGTAAAGCGCATCGAGCGAGGTGCCGTGCGCTTCCAGACCCACTGCATCAATGCATGCATCAGGGCCCATACCGCCGGTCATGTGCCTTAACTTGTCAAAGATGTCTTCGTCGTCGAAATTGAGCGTCTCAGCCTTGCCGTCCTCAGCGGCCATTCGCAGACGATCCGGATTGTCGTCGATGGCAATCACGCGTTCTGCGCCGAGAAGATACGCACTCTTGATCGCGAACTGTCCGACCGGTCCACAACCCCAGACCGCTACCGTATCGCCGCGCTGAATGTTGCAGTTCTCCGCAGCCATGTACCCCGTGGGAAAGATGTCGGAAAGAAAGAGCACCTTCTCATCGGGCAGTCCGTCGGGAATTTTCGTGGCTCCCACATCCGCGAAAGGCACGCGCACATATTCGGCCTGGCCGCCTGCATAGCCGCCCAACATGTGGGAGTAACCAAACAGACCCGACGGCGAGAATCCGTAAATAGCTTCAGCGATATGTGAATTTGGATTCGAGTTGTCGCATGACGCCCAGAACCCGCGCTGGCAGAAGAAACAATTGCCACAAGCGATGGTGAACGGAACAACCACGCGGTCGCCGATCTTGAGATTCGTTACGGCGTCGCCGACGTCAACGACTGCTCCCATAAACTCATGACCAAGGATGTCACCCTTGACCATTGTGGGAATGTATCCGTCGTAGAGATGCAGGTCGGAGCCGCAGATGGCGGTCGTCGTAACTTTGATAATCGCGTCGCGCGGGTTCAGGATCTCGGGATCCGGAACCTGCTCGACGCGCACGTCATACTTGCCGTACCAGCAGAGCGCCTTCATGCAACCTCCTCGGAGGCCGATGCTGCCATGCTGCGGACAGGCGTCTTACTCGCAAGCTTGTGCTGCTTGCGTTGGTTTGTTGACTCAGTGTTTTTCTCCCGTCCGGAAGCCTGTCCCTCGGTGGTGGGAATTTCTCCAGTCTCGATGAACTGCTTCAGACGTTTCAGGTTATGCTCGACTAACTGGCCCGGCTCCTGGCCAAATAGTTTTGCAAACAGAGCTGCAGCCTTGCCCCCCGGCGGGTTGTAGTTGAGCGTGACCTTGAGGTAAGTGCCTCGGCCATCCGGGGCTGGTTCAAAATGCACGGAGCCCGCATTGGTCAGGTCCGAGCCGGGCAGCGAACGCCATGCGATTAGTTCGCCGTCCTTCTCGTTATAGATCTCGGCGTCCCATTCAATTTCTTTTCCTCCAGGACCGATCGCCACCCAGTGGGATCGCTGGTCGTCTAAGCGAGTTACAGATTCCAGGTTTTCCATAAAGCGCGGCAGGTTTTCAAAGTCGCGCCAGAATTTGTAGAGTTCCTGCGGTGAGCGATTTATTGTTATCGATTTTTCTATGTGCACATCGCGTGCAACTTCTTCTGCTCCGTCAACTGTGTTTACTCCAAAGACGCGATAAGCTTCACATTGACCAGTGGCGCCGCGATACAGCAACCCAGCGCCTAATAGTCCTAAAGCTATTCCGCCTTTCGAACGGCTCTTTATGGCGTATCCGATTAGCGCGCCGCCGCCGATCGCACTGGCTATCCGTTCAATTTTGCCTACGTTGGTTCCGGTGCCGTTCCCGTTGTCGGATTGCGATTCCTCGGTTTCCGGTTTTTCATCGAAGGTAACTTCCCATGTATCCATTTCAATCTCCCTTTTGCTCGATTAAGTTTGTCAGTACCCAAGTGGTCCCGACCTATTTTCTAAATTATTGCCGCTGCGCACTTCTGTAGCTTTCCAATACAAGCGTCCGGCTTTCCTGTCCCTTTCGAGACCGCTCGAACGACAAGAGAGGCAAATACACTTGTAATAGGTAATGCGGGGGATAACTCTGCAAAGAGAGTGCCGGATTGAGTTTAGTGTGTTGCCGACTCTGTTGTTCGCCGGTTTGCTCTATCGGCCCTTTACTTGCAGTACAAGAGAATCCATATCTACCTTGGTTTTATCATCAAGCTTCATCAAGGGGGAGGATAGATACATGCGAGGGTTTCTTCGTAATAACGGGCTTTCGCTGGTGCTCTTTTGCTTGTTCTTCTTCACGTTTCTGCTGGGCCAATCAATCGTTGGCGGGTGGGAATACAACAACGAACAGCAGGAACACGGCCAGCCGCCAATCACCTACCTCGAATATTTACAGAGCTACCACTTTCTCGAGGCCACAATGGAAAACTGGGAAAGCGAGTTTCTGCAAATGTTCTTTTTCGTAGTCCTTACTGTGTTTCTTTACCAGAAAGGCTCAGCGGAATCGAAGAAGCCAGATGAAAAAGAACCGGTTGACAGGGACCCTCGCAAATCGCGAAACAAAAAGAGTGCGCCCTGGCCGGTGCGCAAGGGTGGGATTGCCCTCACCATCTATGAACACTCACTGTCTCTAGCATTCTTCTTACTCTTTGCGATTTCGTTCTTGCTGCATGCGGCAGGAGGCGCGGGTGAATACAATGCGGAGCAGAAGGAGCATGGACAAACAGAGCAGGTCTCTATGATCGGTTACATGGGTACGTCGCGCTTTTGGTTTGAGTCGTTACAAAACTGGCAGAGCGAGTTCCTGGCGGTGGGCTCGATGGTGGTACTGACTATTTTCCTTCGCGAAAAAGGCTCCAAAGAATCGAAGCCAGTGGATGCGCCTCACAGCCAAACGGGGGATGAATAAGGCTTGGAGGAAAAGCTCCAGGGTTTGAAAGGTAGATAAAAAAACGCAAACGGGATGACCGGACATGGAGGGAAGTTGACGCTAGTCGGCTATAATACCGGCCGAGTTGTACGCCCTTCTCCTCCTGTGGGCGTAGTGAGCGCGACGGATACATAGGTAACCGTCGCGCTATTTTATTTACTCAGCTATTTACTCGCGGCCCCGGTAATCGCCCGCTTCCGTAAGATTTCTGCGAAGCACGGGCGCCGTTTTTTGAGCAGTGTCTGGTGGCGCGGTATTTGAGGGATTAAACACGTAGCTGTCGCGCGTTTTTACAGCTAAGTTTGGCTGATTGACGCGTACGCGAATCTGTCGTCGCTGCCCTGCCTGCGCGGGATTCTTCGGGTAATAGCCCAGGCTATATTGTCGCCGCAGTTCCTCGGCAATGTTGGAAAAAGCATGAGCCAGATTCTGCATTGAGTCGGCCTGATAGGTTCGGGCTCCTGTTCTTTCCGCCATCTCCTGAAGGTAGCGATTGGCGGTTTCATAATCGCGCCTAGATGTGCCGGTGCGGTTGCGGCTTCCCGAGCCGCCGCCACCCGAACCCTTTCCACCCACAATCCCACCAAGTATCTGACCCAGAATGTCGTTGATTGTTCCGGACCCGCCGGAACCGGGCCAACTCGAACCTCCACCCATATCCGTGAAGGTGTCGTATTGAACTGGATAAAACAGCGCGTCCAATTCTTCCGCATCAGAGACGTTGCTGGCATATGACGCAAACCTGCTGGTGGTGTCAACGCCATCGGTGAACAGGACGACGGCCTTGCGACCGGAGACCTGACTTAGGCGCCGGTTGATCACGAGATCGACTGCGTCGTAAAGCTTGGTACCGTTTCCGGTTTGCGTCTGGCGAATCGCATCTCTCAGGCGATTCCGGTCGCTTGTAAACTCACTCAACACTCTCACATCGTCGTCGAAGGAAACGACCATCACGCGATCATCGCGGCGTAGTTGATTTACGAAAGTAATAGCCGCGTCCTGTATGTCCTCGAGGCGAAAACGAGTGGAACCGCTGGTATCAATCATTAAAACGAGCGAAAAGGGTTTATCGACCGCCGAAAAGAATGCAACGTCCTGTTCAACGCCTTCTTCCCAGAGCCGGAAGTCTTCTTTCCTGAGATTTGGGATGTACCGGCCATCGCGATCCATCACGCTCACGGGCAACGTCACCAACGTTGTATTAACCTTGATGATGTCGCCTGCGTCTACTTCCTCCGGGCCGTCGTTGGTGGTTGTGGACTGTGGTTCACTTTGTTGCGAACCGGGGGTGCGATTCGCTCCGCCGAGAACAGGTGGTCGCCTTGGAGCGGGATTAGAAGTAGTGACGGCGGGAGATTGAGGGCGATCTTGTCCAACGCGACGGGGGCGCGTTTGTGCCTGCAGTAGGACTTCGCAGCTTGCAAACAAGAGAAGGAATAATACAAAGGAGGATATACGTTTCATTGGTCAAAGACTCCTGCCGCCAAAATTACACTTGGGAGCGAATACCTTGGATGCGCCTATACGGGATTGGATTGCTTCGCCTGAAGCAGGCCTGGGAGAGAATGTTACAGGTGGAAGATAACGCTGGAGGGCGAATGTGGCAAGGTAAAACGGGGGCAGGGCAGGAGGCAGGAGGCAGTTTTTCCATATATCATTTTGCATGTCTATTTGCCATTTGAAGACATTGCCCCCTGGAGCTCTCTTGGAACTACGAGCCTCCTCTTCAGAACAACCCAGTTAGGGCAATGAAAAATGAGAAATGATGATATGGAAAATCTGCCTTTTGCCTTCAGCCACCGCCACCTGCCTCCTGCTCTCGGGTTGCTGCCAAGGACACGCGTCATCGCCGTATCCTGCGCAATATGCGATTATCTCCCCCGAATTCCAGCCCGCGCCTATGCGAATCTTCCGACGTTTACACTATTGGTGGTCACTTTTCGTGGCTGGCGCCCTGTTACTGATTGTCGGGCCGCCTGTGCTGTTCGTTGCCTGGCTAAGGAGGAAGCCCGATCTGGTTTATCCATGGGCTTTGTTTGGCGCACGAAACTGGCTGCGGTTAAGCGGCGTGGACGTTTACGTCAAGGGCGCTGAGCATTTGGATCCCAATCAAACCTACGTCTTCATTTCCAACCACAGATCCTACCTGGATACCGCCACGCTGTTTATTCACACCGGCAGAAGAATTGGAATGTTGGCAAAAAAAGAATTGCTCAAGGTCCCGATACTGGGTGTCGGCATGGGGTTCGTTAACATAATGGCCATCGATCGGTCTAACCGCGAGCGTGCGTTGCAGACTACTGGAGCAGCGACGGATCGAATCCGCGCCGGTCGGTCGTTTGGTGTGTTTGCTGAGGGAACCAGGGCAAAGCCTGGAGAACTTCTGCCTTTCAAGAAAGGCGCCTTCTATATGGCAGCGCAGGCCGGAGTTCCAATCGTACCGGTGGCTATTAGAAATACGGATAGGTTGATGGGGAAGGGAACCGGCCAAGCCAGGAGCGGAACGATTGAGATGGTCATGCTGCCGCCAGTTTCAACGGAAGGATGCGTTAGCGATGAAGATGTTAAGGGTTTGGTTGACCGCGTGCGATCCCTCGTAAGTAAAGAGCTGGACTCGCACGCGGCTTGAAAGGTTAGGGTTTAGCAGGCGGCTTTGCGGGCGGTGTTGTTTCTTTCTTTTTCTCAGCTTCAGGACCCTCGACTTCAGTGATTTTCACCTTCGCGCGAGCAAGCTCGAAGTCGGAGTAACGAACTTTCATTCGCACGTGGAGTACGTTGCCGTCCTCGAAAATCAACTCTTCGTCTGCGTAGGAGTAAGTCGGAAACCAAAACTGCCCAATCTGCTCACGATATGTCTCGACGATGGGGTACTTATTCTTCTTCGTTTCCGGCACCCCTCTCCCTTTGGTCTTCACGATCTGGAAGTCCTGATCGTCAACCCATATCCGGCCCATGAATAAACGCTCCTTGGTTTTCTTCGGGTCCGGCATCACCTTCGGAGAAACATCAAAAACATACAGACTTAACTCATCAATCTTTTCTTTTCCCACATACTTGAAGTTGTATCGATCAACTTTGGAAGGCTCGAGGGCAAATGGAGAAACACCACCAAGGTCGTCGATGTCCTCCTGCGTAATGTTTGCGAAGGAAGGCATGGGGAAATAATTGATCTTTTCGTACCGTGTCCCCGCGTCGTCAAAAGTGAAGGTTGAGACACGGTGGTATTCCCCGGTAACCTGACCCCCCATCCCCAGACTCTGCAGCAGCGCGTCCCGCTTAAACGAGTATTCGTTTAAGGCGCGGCGAAACTCACCTTCCTTGGTCGTAAAGGCTTTGATAATTCGGTCAACTTCCGCCGGGGGAAGATCAGACCCGTTGCCGGCCCCCTGCGCCGAAACTAAGTAGGTCGGGAACGAAAGCACAAAAAGGGCCGCGATCAGGAGGTTTCGCGTTCTGACAAGTGTGATACCGATCATCTCTAGTCCTTGTGAATAAGATACTTCAAAGCGTGAAACAGTAATAGGTCGGGCCGTCAGATGCTCGGAACCAAACTCTTGTTGCCCTCGAGCGAAAGCGACAATCAGACTGCGGTGGAAAAAGACCCGTTTCTTCTTGCAAAATTTCCTGCATTTGATGTAATGTGCTCCCCGCAGAAAGAGTTACATCGTTGCCTCCCGGTTAGTTTACCGGAGGAGCACTCATTTCTCAGGTCTCGCAACCGTGGAAG
>DASQKG010000534.1:0-7953 GCA_035630655.1 Pyrinomonadaceae bacterium | reverse complement strand
AAGGTGCGACGTGCGAGCTTGGCAGAGGTGCGATTAGCGCTAGAGCCTGTATTAAGAGAAACGGCCTTAACCTAATGGAAAAATGGCTCAAGTTCCTGCGCCACTACGGGCCGGTACCTTATAACGACAATATGTACGACGAGACGATCCAACGATCGGCTCGGCGGTCCAAAATCGCGCCGATCAAGTTTGAGCATCCGATTCAGTCAATTCTAGTCAGTTCCTTTACTCAAACAGCAGATCCGGTTTCGGTAATTCTCACTGGCACCGCCGGGGATGGTAAAACCCACCTTTGCCGCCAGGTATGGGAAGCACTCTATGGGAACGAGGAGGAGTGGGCTTCAAATAATCCATATCTAACATTAGAGATCTCGCCCACGACAGATCAAAAAGTCAGCTCAAATGACCTGGACCGCGACAGCCCTCGAAGCCTTACCCTGCATTTTCTGCGGGATTTGAGTGGTTGGGCTCCCCAGCAGGGCGCGGATTGGGAGCCGGAAAAGGAGCAACTGCTTCAGACGTTCTGCGAGTCTATCTTTGATCCCACTTCTAACGATGTGTTCTTGATAGCGGCGAACGACGGTCAGCTTGTCGAGTCTTGGCGGCGATTGAGTGATACTGAATCTGTCGAGAAGGCACGTCGGATCTTTGAGGATTTACTCGTCGAAGATCGTCAAGAGCAACCCGGCGTTCGGCTGAAGTTCTTCAACCTTAGTCGAATTAATTCCACCGAGTTATTCGATCGCGCGTTATCTGCATTTCTCGGACATTCCGGCTGGCAGGAACTAGAGCAGGCAACTCATCCAGACAACGAGGTGTTTGGGCTACTATGTCCGATTCGCCGAAACTATGAGTTGCTTCAAGCACCGCTGGTTCAGTCACGAATTCGGGCGCTCTTAGAGCTGTGTGACTATAACGGGCTTCATGTTCCGATTCGACAGATCTTGATCCTCTTGACTAACGCCGTGCTTGGACATCCGGATGTGAAAGATCACTTGATGGTTCCCAAAGATGTGCCAAAAGTGATTGCTGCGGGAACGGTGTTTAAGGCGAGTCTCTACAATAATGTATTCGGAGGCAACCTCTCTGAATTGCGCAGACAGACGATCACGATCTTCGACTATTTAGAACGGTTTCAGATCGGTTACGAGACTTCCAATCGCATAGATAACCTGCTGATCTTCGGTGAAGATGATGAAAACTTTTCTAAGTATTTTTACGACTATGTAGCGAGTGACAATTTCTATGGTGCAGACTCTACCTACTATGCCGCCAAGCGTGAATATATTGAGGGAACAGATGAGAGCGAGGATCGCGCAGATAGTTTTTTGCAAATGCTTGTAAGTCAGAGGCGCGGCTTGTTTTTCAAGATCCCAAAGCAGGAGGAGGAAGACCTCAAATTGTGGGAATTGACTGTTTTCAAGTTCGCCGGTGAATACCTAAACTCGGTTGTTGAAATCCTCAGGATAGACAATAGTGTTAAGCGGCCGATCGTGTCGCGGCTTGTAAAGGGCCTCAACAGAGTTTTCACGGGCATGTTCATGAACAGTGACCGAGAACTCTTCCTGGCAACGAGCGGAAACTACTCCCAGTCAAAGGTCAGCCGGATTCTTGTGGAGCGTGTTGCCGTCGACCCGAGTAAAGGTGAGAAGGTTGTACTGCACTTTGATCATTCAAATTCCCGCGTATTACTCTCAGTCTACTTTGCTCCAGATTTGTTCGTGGACTTCAACTTAACGCTAATTCGTTATGAGTTCCTGTCTCGGATTGCCTCGGAGGGTGCGTTGCCCGCAAGCTTTTCGAAGGAATGTTATGAAGATCTTTTGGCCTTCAAGAGTCAATTGATTGCTGCTTGCGCTCAACGTCAGGGAACTGAACACGAAACGCGGTCGACGATATCGCTAAGTCTCCTCGCGCTGACTGAGCAAGGCATGCCGGACCCGAGATTCGTTGAGATTACCCCATGAGTCCTCTACCTCAGCCTCTTCCTCCGCCTGACAGCGTTGACCAATCGTCCTCAATGTGGGTCGACGAGGCTATTTGGGGGCACCGCCTTTATGACGAGCAACTGCCTTGGATGGTGTTGCTCGAATTCTTGAACGTATTTCACTACCAGTTTGAGAAGAAACGAGCGTTTGAGGAGCCGAACGGATTTAACACCTTGAAGTATCGGGCTGCTCATCGCCTCCACCTGCGAAACATTCTTTTCAACAATCCTCATCTGCCCGATATCTTGAGGAGCCTTCCCTCCGATGGTAGCCGATGGGATGAGTGGCTCAAGCGTATGAAGTCGGCTCAAGGTATAGCTCACCCTGAATTCAATTATCTTAAGGATCGCTTTCATTCCTTCGAGGACTTTTGTGAAGTGGTTTCGTTGATTCGCTTAACAAGTCTCGAAGTGAACAGTAATAAGCGATGGACTTCGAAGTTTGTGTTTCCGTATGGCAAGGAGTGTCTTTACGAAGACCTCGATAAGAATGCCGGGACAAATGATCGCCGGTTCTTCGGGCGAACCGGAGAGATACTCTATCTCATGCTTTGCCGCGCCGCCGGCAAGGAAACACTACTAAATGTGCTTACTGCCAAATTGTCAGAAGCCGACAGCACTTGGAACACGATTGTAAAAAGCCTTCAGCCATCTGATGAGGATCAGATCAGCGGTGACCGCGCCAATGCGTTCCTGCCTTACGAACAGCATGATTGTTTTGATGCGTTAGCCGAGGACTGGCTTGCAACGTTGAAGTTAAGCATGCCGGGATTCGACGTGTTGCCGCACTTGGTGAATCTTGTGGGGCTGCATTTGCTGAGATATCAACTAACGGTATCGCGGCAGCTCTTAGGCTTTAGTGGACCTGTACACTTAATTTGTGAACTTGTTGTTCCGAAGAGGTCACTTGTGCGTGAAGTGTCGTGCGACTTGTATCAGGAGAACAATCAATTGCCCGCGCGCGCAATAGAATGCTTTATCGCGAACATCGAGAATTCGGCAAGCTGGCACAAGGCGTTAACCGAGAATGACTCGTTTGAAAAGTGTAAGGCAATTTTGTATGAAGAGGCGCGGTGGGGAGAAATCTATGAAGGTCAACGTGACCCGCACTTCCTAATTGCCGCTCTTCGAGAGGCGGCGATGAAGCGCCATCGACAACACGTGGCTAACATCCACCGGAATTACGGCAGGGAGATCGGACTGGTATCGAAGAGAGGCACCGTTAGGCTTCGTTATGCGCCTACGGATTCTCTGCTTCGCACGCTTCTTTTTGCCAACGTAGAGAAGCGTACTGAACTTCATCAGTTTCTCGATAGACTCTATCAACGATACGGCATTGTGTTTGGTGATAAGGAAGCTGAGAAAGTTCTAGCAAGCGACCAGCTGGACAAGAAGGCATTTCAGGCAAACTCGCGCCGATTGGAACAGAGGCTTGCGAGCCTAGGACTGTTGAGGCGCCTTTCAGATGGTTGTGCCTACGTAATCAATCCTTACTGGACAGAGCTGAAATGACTGGCGATGAGCTGATCGGACTAGTGGCTGCGGTTTACCTCCGCGACCGACTATCTGAGGATGAGTCGGGTGGCGTGGCGCGCTTTCTTCTCGATAGTCTTACCGCCAGCCAAACTGCTGCAGTAGCTAAAGTGATTCTGTCAAACCAGGCCCTCTCGGAACTAATCGAAATCAAGCTGCCCTTGCACTTCGTCGGTGATCATGGCCTCCCAGACGAAGTTCTTACCAAGGAGAGAACAACATACTTTCGCAATGCTGATTGCCCGCGATCCGCTTTGTTGGTGGCAAATACCGGCGATGATGAAGACCAGTCACTGAAGGAGTTGATGCCGGTAGGCGGATCTCAACTTCAGGCGCAACCTGAATTGTGGGTGCGCTTGGCTTCAAAAGATCTTCCAATAACAGATCAACATAAGAACTGGTGGGTAAAAGCATTACAGAGTCTGCTCGAAGTCCGATCCTTCTCACTCGACACCTATGCGGACTATGTCTTACAAACTCAGACCGCCATCGCTGACGGCCATCCTATTCTTCACGCGCTCGGCTTTGCACTTCCTGCTCTTCGGATTCCGAGAGACACAACTTACTTCACCAGTCTAAGCGAGAAGACCGCCGCGTATGCTTCCAAATGGAAGGCGCTCTTTGCTCAAGCGGTCAAGAGGCGCGCCTGCTATTTACTAAAGCAGACTCCCACGCAAACACCATTGTTTGAAGATGACCTCACGTCTTCGTTTGAAAAGGTGAAGGACGCTATACCCGACGACATCCACCCCATCGTCGAGACCTTCATTAAGGCGAATAGTGGTTGGAACGCGGCATCATCAGCGCTTGCCCAATGTGAGTGGGAGTTGGTCCAGCCCTTATTCGATGGTCTCAAGAGAGAGAAGTTCAATCTGGGGAAGGCGACCATTGAGTTCTACGACGAGCGAGAAGAGGGGTTATTGAACGACGACGACGGCGACTACCTGGATAGACTCTCCCGAGCTGCAAAGCGGATTGAAGCTCAAGATGAGGATGAGGAATTCTACAGTCGCCATCGAGGCGAACTTAAGGAGCAGCCATCCCTCAAGGCGAAATGGGATAGGTTTGTCTTTGGCAGTCCAGTTGAGTCCGATGACTTCCTTGCTGGAGTGGCGGCGTGCTTGAGGAAGCTGTTCGACGAGGACTTAATTGCTACGAAGCGGCGTCTAAGGATCACGTGCGATCGGCGCACAAAGAAGGACCTGAAGGAAGTCAACATCGACGCTGGCCTCTATTTCGCACATCGGTACCGAGGAGTCAAAGAGATTTTTGGCAACAAGGTTTCATGGGACATTGGTGACCTTCTGAATTTCGAAGCGCTTAGTAATCTTTGGCGGCAAGCAAAAAAGCCTTACGTGAATAGATCGACGGCCAAACCCGCCTTACAACTAAAGTTTCTACTTGAGTTGGAAGTGGAGCAATCAACCGGCGTTCCGGCGACGTTTCATCGCCAACTCATATGGAAGTACGCTCCAATTGCGATAGCTAGTGAGCTCCCCGGCGACTGGTCACGCCTCATCGAAAACCCTCTCGTGTATTGCCGCGTTAGTCGCGAACCAATGAGCAGTAAAGGCCGGCCCCAGTCCTTGGATTTGCGCAACGTCCAGACGCTCTATGCTGCTTATGGGCAGGAACGAGGTAGTTTTGTTGGGGTCTACAAAAAGAGCGACGACATATCGCGCATTTGGCCCAAAAACTTGGTGCACGCCGAAACTGATGGGCTCGTGTCGAAAGGCACAGCACAACAGTTGGGTACTCTGTTCCAGACTTTTCGGGAGAGTTATGCAGCAGCGATTACTGACTTTGGAGAGAGTGGGTTGGCTAGTCCATCTCTCATCAAACAGGTACAAGACTACAGTCTTCTTTTGAGCGCGATATGTAGAGATGCTAGGGGGGACCGCAATCGGGAACTGCTCCTGAGGCCGCTATTGGAGATTGGGACGATCAGAGTCGACGGTGGTCGAGTCACTGCGCTAGTTGCGCCATGGCATCCATTTCGCCTGGCCGCGATTGCAAATAAGGCGAACCAGGTTGGCTCTCTCCTGAGGCACCTTCTAACCACAGACACTGTGGTCTTCGGTGATCCCGCGCTCTTTTTTAAAGAACTGGGACAGGAACTTTCCCATCCTTACTATCCAGAGGTGGTGCTTGGTTGGCAGCAAACGAAGCCCGAACTTCTGACGTTAACGGACTCGTACCTTGACTATAGTCTTCATGAGACGCCTGTGATCGGTAATGACGGATTCGACGATACGAATGAAAGTCCCTCTGAGACTTCTGCATTACTCCTAAATCTCACGAAAAGATATCTTCTGCTATACCCACACGAGAGGGCAAATCTATCAGTCGTCTTGTACAACTGTGATTCGGCCCGACTACCGTATGCTCTTGTTGACGAGATGAGTGAACTCCACGAAGACGAGGACGATCTTCGCTGCCAAATCATTCTTCGCCATCGAGACGGCCAAAAACTGCGCGAACTTTATGAGAAAATTATTGAGTCATCAGACGCAGACGCGGACTCCTTCGTTTCGAGCGAAGCCTCTAAGGATTTCATGGCCAGGCTCCGCATTGGCATCATGGCAGATCAAGCGCCGGTACCGGATCCAAAAGATGGACCACCGGCAGATATTGTGTTCTTGGAAGACGTGATCGCTCGGCATGCGACAGTAGACTGGTACCCGGAGACGGCCGATCCAGTTGACCTCTCGGCATTCGTGCCCGCTCGATGGTCACGGCGCCGCCCGTCTGCCACTGACGATATGAAATCAGTCGTCTACTTGTGTTGTCCCGTGCAAAGCGCTGAAGGATGGTCGTTCATCACTGCGCTCACTACTTTTATTGAGGGAGACTGGGACGGGAACGAGACGAAGCGTTTGTTACCAGCACGCAAGTTAGATTTTAACAATCCTCTCACGTCTAACATTTTCAGCGAGATCCACAATCTTGGAAACTGGGTGGTTAATTACGACGGATTACTCGATAGGCGTCAGCTGCTGAATCAGAATGTGAAGGTGATTAGGTATAAGCAAGGAACGGGGCAAGGCCGGAACGTGTTGGTGTCTTCGACAGCCCCGTTGAGTCTGCTCAGGTCGATGGTTTTGGGGCGGCTGAGGGGTCTAAATCTTGGCCTGTCCGACGCCGAATATCGAGAGCTCACGGAAAGGTTTATCAATCACGCAAATGAGATTTCTGGAGATATAGTGCTTCGCGCCGCTAAGCGCGGTAGGAATGCCAGTGAACTGATAGGAGTCGTGCTTAGTCGGTACCTTATCCAATGCGAGCTTGGCGGGGACCGTCGCTTCGGCTGGTATTTCCTCGATGACTATGCTGAATGGCTAGGTCAGCGAGAAGAGCAGATCGCGGATCTGCTGGTCCTGTCTCCTGAGGTAGCGGAGGGCGAACTGCAGTTAGCCGCAGTTATATCAGAATCCAAGTATATTGATTTAGGAAATTTGGCCGTTAAGCGTAAAGAATCTCAAAAGCAACTGCGTGATACGATTCGTCGAATTGATGATGCCGTATTTGGCGATCCGAGAAGGCTCGACCGCGATCTTTGGCTCTCACGTTTCTCAGACTTAATACTTAGCGGGATACAATTTCCTGCCACAGCACCGATTGATTTAGGCGCTTGGAGGCGGGCTGTTCGTGATGGCAAGTGCGCTATTTACTTGCGCGGGTATTCGCATATCTTTGTTTCTGGTCCCCCAGATTCAGCCGACTGTTCGGACTTCGCCTCAGTAGCCGGTGCTGAGCACTCGTACCAAGAGATTTTTTCGCGCGCCCGAACACGCGAATTGGTTTTGTGCTATTGGAAGGGTTCCGATCCTATGCCTGTCAGACAAGCCAATACGGAGGATGACGTCTGGAGCGAACGACTCTACCGCATCCCATCTTCGCGCATTCAGCTTGTCACGAAACGTAGAACCGATGATCCTCAGCTGAGCGGTGATGAACTCGCGGCGCCGGGCAATAGTCGGCCATTGGAGTTAAAGACGGCATCGACACTCATGGATTCAAGAGTGGATAAATCGACCCACGAATCGATCGAATCAACTCCCGTTCAATCACCGAGTACCTGGGCTTACCCAGCTATAACGGAGGCACTCGCAGGATCTGATCGGGGCGGGGGAGATGATGCGGCAGAAGAAGAATGGCTGAAGCAGGTTGACAGCCGATGCAGAGGAGCCTTGCAGCAGTTTCAACTGCAATCGAAACTTGTCAGCAAGACGCTGACTCCGAACGCGGCCCTCTTGAAATTCCAAGGTAGCGCCAATCTAACTGTAGAACAGGTGTTGAGGCGTCGGTCAGAGTTCCTGACCACACATGGCTTGAACGTGATCTCCGTTAGAGCCGAGCCCGGCTTAGTCGCGATATCGATCGCCCGACCTAACCGACGCATTCTTCGACTCTCAGAAGTATGGGATATGTGG
>DASQKG010000533.1:0-5357 GCA_035630655.1 Pyrinomonadaceae bacterium | reverse complement strand
CCACTGGTGCGCCAACCTTCATCGCCATATCCATGATCTTGCAAATCTTTTCCGCATGAGTCTCCGACAGCGAACCGCCAAAGACCGTGAAGTCCTGCGCGAAAACAAACACGCGCCGGCCGTCGATCAGGCCGTAGCCGGTGACCACGCCGTCGCCCGGATACAGTTGTTCGTCCAAACCGAAATCGTGCGAACGATGCACGACGAGTTTGTCAAATTCTTCAAACGTCTCTTCGTCAAGCAGAAACTCGATACGTTCGCGGGCAGTCATTTTCCCGGCCGCATGTTGCTTCTCCACGCGTTCGGTGCCCCCGCCGGCTTCAGCTTGCCGAGAGAGTTCCTTTAGTACGTCGAGCTTCGACTTTGAATGTTTAGGTTGGTGTTTTGAAGTCATTCGTTAAATGGAGCTTCGCGCGCCTGGATCATTCCGATTAACTCATCAACCGCACGCGCTGCGTTGAGGCGAACCTCGTTTGAGTATCCGTAAAGCGTTGCGTTTTCGTCGAAATCTTCCCGGTCAAGAATCTGGTATGAATAGTCCGGCGCCACCAGAATGTCGAGATCCAGGTCTACGTAATTCAGGACGCCGTTCTCGAGCGTGGGCGGCACGTTAACATTGCAGTAGTAATTTCTCAGTTCGCCATTTGGCTGTGCGAACCGGAACACGTTGTACCAGCGATCCAGCCAATAATACTCGAGACTATGTGTACCGGCTGCAATGGTGCCGAGGATGTCGTGGCTTATTTCCCCCGGAAAATAAGCGTTCAGGATCAGCAGCGAGCCTTCCTGTTTCAATAACTGCGCCGGCCAGCGCCGGTGTTCACGCCCGTCGTACTTGCATGCCCTGACGATGATGGTTCTTCCGTTGGTAGTCAAAGTCTTTCGTCGGCGAATCTGTAGGGGCGTCCCTCCGTGGGCGCCTCGTTTTTCTGCGCGGTACGGGGCGCCCACGGAGGGACGCCCCTACAGAATTAGGACACCACGCTCTCCTTCGCATCAGCTACTTTCTACCGCTCTTTCGCCAATCCGCCAGAAACTGTGCCTGGCCTTTATCAGTCAAAGGATGATTAAACATCTGGTCGATTACTTTGAACGGCATGGTGGCGATGTCTGCGCCCATGCGCGCCGCTTCAATGGCGTGAATCGGATGTCGAATGCTTGCAGCCAGGACCTCAGTGGGCCAGGAGTAGTTACGATATATCTCAACTATGTCGCTCAATAGAAAGAGCCCGTTTTCGCCGATGTCGTCGAGTCGTCCGATGAAGGGGCTGATGAATGAAGCGCCGGCCTTGGCGGCCAGAATTGCCTGGGCTGCAGAGAAGCAAAGGGTTACGTTGACTTTGATGCCCTCGCTCGACAGCTGTTTGGTCGCCTTCAATCCAGCTCGCGTCAAAGGGCACTTGATCACCACGTTCGGGGCAATCTGGGCATACTCACGGCCCTCACGCAGCATGCCTTCGGTGTCTTCGCTGGTACATTCCGCGGAAACAGGACCGCTCACGATTTCGCAGATGGCGGCGATGTGTTCTTTGAAATCCACATCGCCCTCCTTGGAAATCAACGTAGGATTGGTGGTAACGCCGTCGGCAATTCCAAAAGCTGCTGCGTCTCGAATCTCGTCAAGGTTTGCGGTATCAAGAAAAAATTTCATAAGACCTCCGGTTACCTGGTGTCCGACACACTATTAGTTTGTCGTTTGGAGATAGGGCGTATTTGGAAGCCACACGCCCGGACCAAAACAGCGACAAACTGAAGTGTGTCGAACATCACTCTTATGCCTTTACAGGGTTTCGCAGTATTCCGATTTCATCTATTTCAACTTCCACCACATCGCCGTCCTTCATAGCAGAAACTCCGGCCGGCGTGCCCGTTGCTATTAAGTCTCCTGGAAGGAGAGTCATGATATTGGAGATGTAACGAATCAGGAAGGGAACTGAAAACGCCATATCGGAAGTTTGTCCCTTCTGCTTGACGACCCCGTTTACACGCGTGGTCACGACCAGATTGAGCGGGTCCAACCCAGCGACTATTGAAGGACCGACTGGACAGAATGTGTCGAAAGACTTTCCGCGCGTAAACTGAACGTCCTTCCTTTGCAGATCGCGCGCAGTTACGTCGTTTACGCACGTGTAGCCGAGCACGTAGCTCAATGGATCATCGTCGTTCCCCAGAGTTCTTGCTCGACGACTTATAACAACTCCTAACTCGCCTTCATGTTCGACCTGGTTCGATTGCGGCGGCAACTCAATCGATTCGCCGTTTGAGATAAGCGCGGAAGGAGCTTTAAGAAACAGCAACGGCTCGTCTGGCATCTTGTTTCCCAGCTCCGCCGCATGCTCCCGGTAATTACGACCTACGCAGACGATCTTTGACGGTACCAGCGGGACGAGCAAGTTAACCTCGTCAATTGAGATTGCCTTGTCAGTTCGCGGATCAAAGGCTTCTATAGTTTCCCCTTCGGCCAAAGGAAGAACTACGTCGGCTTCGAGCAAGCCAAAGCGCGGCGTGGGTGTGTCTGCAGTTGTAAAGCGACAGATACGCATCGGTTTATCACACGTCTTGACGTTCAATCGTAAAACCGCGAGCGTAGCGAGCGGCATCGGAACCGGAAGCGATAGCGACCGGGTTGCGTCTCGCAGAATGGCTTGTTCGGTCCCGGTGTATTTGCTGCCAAACGTCTTAGTAGGACAGACATTCCTGTCTGTCGGTCTCGGAGAACGAGTTCGGTAGTGGCAAGCTGATTTGCTGACTTCCTTCTGTAGACCGTCAGACAGACAGGAATGTCTGTCCTACTTAAGGCACCGTCTCCGAAACCACTTCCGACGGGTCGCTCCAATTGCCGGCACGATCGACGGCCCTTACGTAGTAGTAATACTTCGTTCCCGACTCCACCTTCTCATCCTGGAAGGTTGTTCTGTCCAGCGGCTCTGCATTCAATTTCGTCCATTGATCTTTCGCCAGATTCGGATCAGTTGAACGATAGAAGTCGTAACCGGCAATATCCGGTTCCGGGTTTGCAGGGAAGAACAAAGAAAGCCGGCCAGGAGCTGCGGCGATCGTGATGGAAGCAGGCGCTGATGGCTCGAAACTATCGGTTGGCGAAATAGTGATTGCGTTTGAATTCAGACTCTCAACCTGCCCGCCCTCCGTTCCCAGCGAAACTGCGCGCACGAAATAACGATACTTGTTTCCGAATTTGAAGTTCTTGTCGCTGTACTGAGTCCCAGAAACGAGCTGACTGTTCAAGGGGGCCCCACCGGAGTCGCCTTCTGAATCTTCGCTTCTATAGACGTTGTAGCCGAGTAAATTCACAGGCGTGGATCCGTCGATATTTCCGGGCGGAGGCTGCCACGAGATTGTGATCGCATCTTCGCTCACTTCATTTCCAGTCGAGATTACAGCGGGCGACTGCGCGACTTTCGCCGCGGGTTCGAGCAAAAGGAAATTCGAAAATGCTGCGCGCTGTCCCGCTGCATTTACATAACGAACGCCATAACGTAAACGCGCGGGCTCGCCGGCAAGCTCGAGGGTGTCGATATATGTCAATACGTCGCCCGCATTCTTGATTTGATCGTAGTCAACCGATCCAATCAGCGTTGATCTGGTAGCAAACTCTTCCTCAGTTAACGGCAGTGGTGCCCGCGGCTTTTCCGCTAAACGGTAAACATCGATACGCCTGATACTTTGGACGCTGCCGTCGGGCGCGTTTCGCAAAGGCGCCGGCCAGCTCAGAATCACCTGGTTTCCCCTTTGTACTCCGGAAAGAAACTCAGTCCGCTGTTGCACGCGCTCTGTTGGTGGGAGGGGTGGTCGCCGCTTTCCGCAGGCAGGAATAAGTAGGACGGCCATCAGTCCCAGAGTGAACGCTAGAAATTGCTTTTCTCTGTGCTTCCTCCGTGTACTTTGTGTCTCTGTGGTGAATCTTACGAGGCAAACATGCACCACAGAGACACAGAGGACACCGATGAAGCACAGAGGGGTATTTGGTTCGCTCACAGGATATACCGGCTGAGGTCCTGATCTTTGACAGTCTCTGCCAGCATGGCATCGACATAAACGGCATCGATGCGTTGGTTTTTTGGTTCCAGGTCGGGCCCTTCGAAACTTATTTCTTCCAGGAGCTTTTCCATGATGGTTTGCAGCCTGCGCGCCCCTATGTTTTCAGTGTGTTCATTCACCTTCGCCGCAAAGTTGGCAATTGCGTCGATTGCATCGTCAGTAAACTCAAGAATCACATCTTCGGTGGCCATCATCGCCTGGTATTGTTTGATCAAAGCGTTCTTGGGCTCAGTGAGAATGCGTTTGAAATCTTCCACTGTGAGCGATTCAAGTTCGACGCGAATAGGGAAGCGTCCCTGTAATTCAGGAATCAGATCGGATGGCTTGGAAACGTGGAAGGCCCCGGCGGCTATGAACAGAATGTGGTCCGTTCTGACCATGCCGTAGCGTGAATTGACTGTCGTGCCTTCAACGATCGGAAGAATATCTCGCTGCACACCTTCGCGTGAAACATCAGGTCCATGTCCCGACTCTCTTCCGGCAATCTTGTCGATCTCATCGAGAAAAATAATACCTGAAGCTTCAACCCGTTCGATGGCCGCGCGCGCGACCTGGTCCATATCGATCAGCCGCTCTTCTTCTTCAGCCATGAGGTGCTCCATGGCTTCCTCTACGCTCATCTTTCGCTGCTTCGTGCGGCCTTGAAACATGTTCCCCAACATGTCCTTCATATTGATGCCCATTTCCTCAACCCCTTGTGGACCGGCCAGCTCGATTACCGGGAAATTCTTTTCGCGGATTTCGAGTTCAATCATGCGATTATCAAGCTTGCCGCTGCGTAACTGGGTTCGCAACTTTTCCCGGGTACGTTGAAACTGTTCATCGCGCGTGCCGGCGTCAGTGGTATCAGCAAGTGGCGGTTGGGAGTTTTCGTCATCAGTAGCCGCAGATTCAAAGTCATAAAAACTCGATGACGAGCGAGGTGGCGGCAAGAGCAGATCCAGAATACGCTCCTCAACATTTAATTCCGCTTTTTCCGCAACCTCGTCGATTTTTTCCTGCCGTGTCATGTCGACCGAGATCTCGGTCAGGTCGCGAATCATGCTTTCGACATCGCGGCCGACGTAACCGACTTCGGTAAACTTCGAAGCTTCGACTTTCAGGAACGGAGAATCCGACATTCGCGCCAGACGCCGAGCGATTTCGGTTTTGCCAACGCCGGTGGAACCGATCATGATGATGTTTTTCGGCATCACATCGACTGCCATGTCTGGTGAGAGCTTTTGCCGGCGAATGCGATTACGTAGAGCTACGGCAACGGCGCGCTTGGCATTGCGCTGCCCCACCACGTGCTTGTC
>DASQKG010000532.1:0-4702 GCA_035630655.1 Pyrinomonadaceae bacterium | reverse complement strand
CCGAAGGAGTCGTAAATAATTTGTTACGTAGGATCGATCCCGGCCGACGCGTTCGGCGACCGTTTCCTGGGTCAACCCGATCGTCTCGATCAGCTTCTTGTAGGCGCGGGCTTCCTCTATAGGATTGAGGTCTTCTCGCTGGATGTTTTCAATGAGTGCGAGTTCGAGGACCTTGTCATCCGATACGTTACGAACAACTGCGGGCACCTTCGACAGGCCAGCGAGTTGAGCCGCTCGCCAGCGTCGCTCGCCAGCAATGAGTTCAAACCTGTCGCCTCGACGTCGCAAGAGAAGCGGCTGAACTACGCCGTTCGCGGTTATGGATCGCGCCAACTCGGCCAACTTTGCTTCATCAAAAACAATCCGAGGCTGCAGAGGGCTCGGTTCGATAAGATCTATGGGGATTTCGCCGGCGTCTTCAGTCGCAGTCGCAGTGCCTTCAGCTGACAGCAGCGCTCCCAGCCCCCGACCCAATGCCTTTCGTGTCATGCGCGATTATCTCCTTGCCTAACTGGAAATACGCTTCGGCCCCTTTGGAATGGAGGTCGTAGAGGGTTATTGGCTTGCCATAGCTCGGCGCCTCCGCTAGTCGAACATTCCGAGGTATTACCGTCTGAAACACCTGGCGGCCGTAAAAGTCTCGGAGGTCCGACGCAACCGCCGAAGAGAGGTTTGTGCGTTCGTCGTACATTGTGAGGAGCAAGCCTTCGATCGTTAGAGTGGGATTATGAAGTCGCCGAATCCGCGCGAGCGTGTCAAACAACTCGGTTACTCCCTCAAGGGCATAATACTCACACTGGATTGGCACCAGTAGAGATTGCGCGGCGGTCAAAGCATTCAGCGTCAAAAGGCCCAACGATGGCGGACAGTCGATAATGATGTATTGGAAGTTGTGGGCGACCGGCTCTAGCGCTTCCTTAAGTCGAAACTCTCTGCGCTCCAGGTCGACCAACTCCACTTCCGCTCCAGCCAGGTCCTTGTTGGCCGGCAGAACCTTTAAGTAGGGCGTGTTAGTGTCAATGATCGCGTCTTCGGCAGGCTCTCTAAGTACTATGCTGTGGTACACACTCTTTCGAAAACTACCCCTTTGTACTCCCACTCCGGACGTAGCATTCCCTTGGGGGTCGGCATCTACAAGCAAAACGGGAACTTCCGGGCTTGCAAGAACGGCAGCAAGATTAACCGCGGTAGTGGTTTTTCCCACACCGCCCTTCTGGTTCGCAATTGCTATTGTCTTGGCCATTAGATTGAGAGCGCGGCTAAAGTTAACATAGGAGGTGTGGAGTTGCTAGAAAACACTGCTAACTATGATGTTTCACGTGTCCCGCTAATGACCCCAAAGACGACGGGGACACGTGAAACATTGCGTAAACAGCTTACGAAGCGGAGCTTACGCCAACCAAGAGGGTCGTCAGCGCGGCGGGGGTCATGCCGGGGATAGTTCTGGCTTCACCAAACGTGGAAGGTCTAACCCTCTCGAGCCGTTCCACCATCTCATGCGAAAGGCCATTAAAGCTCCTGAAATCCGTGCTGACCGGTATGGGAGTCGAGTCGTTATGGTACAGCCTCTGGAGAACCGCTTCTTGCGCCTTGATATACCCTGAATAAAGTTTATCGGCCAAAGCGAACTCCAAATCCCCTGACCCAACGTCGGCAGCAACGTCTGTCGGCAGCAACCGGCGAATCGTCTCGGGTGTCATTCCCTGGCGTTGGGCCAGCTCAGCAAGTGTTACGGAATCGCCAAGATCCCCTGAAATTTGTATGGACAAGGCGGCGTAGGCTGCATCCGACTTGCGGATGCGTGTGGACGTCAGCGCCTTCTTCACTTTGGCGATTCGGTCCCGGCGCTGGTTAAACCGCTCCCAATCGGAATCTCCCACCAATCCAATTTCACGCCCGTAGCCACGCAGTCGCTCATCAGCGTTGTCATGTCGCAGGGCAAGCCGGTATTCGGCCCTCGACGTGAAAATTCGATACGGCTCGTCAACGCCTTGCTTTATCAGGTCGTCCACCAGAACGCCTATGTACGACTGCTCACGCCTTAGGCGAAATGGCTCTCGACCTTGAATTTGCAGCCCGGCGTTAATTCCGGCCACCAATCCCTGGCACGCGGCTTCTTCATAGCCGGTCGTGCCGTTCACCTGCCCGGCATGAAATAGTCCGGCTACCCTTCGGCACTGGAGATCCGGCCCGAGCTCGCGAGGATCAACGTAATCGTACTCAATTGCATAACCTGGCCTGATAATCCTCACTTCGTCCAGGCCCGGAATCATCCTTACGAGATCCTGTTGCAACGCAGCCGGCAAAGACGTGGAGAACCCGTTGAGATAAACCTCATTCGTGTTGTGCCCTTCCGGCTCCAGGAAGAGTTGGTGCCTGTCCTTGTCGGCAAACTTCACCACTTTGTCTTCGATTGACGGGCAATAACGCGGGCCTACGCCTTTGATCTTGCCGGAGTAGAGCGGCGATTCGTGCAGATTCTGCCGAATCGCTTCGTGCAGACTGTTGCTGGTGTAGCCGATATAACAGTTGATCTGATCCTGGAGAATTTCGTCTGTGGAAAACGAAAAAGCTACCGGACGTTCATCTGCGGCCTGTTTTTCAAAGGCACTCCAGTCGACCGTCCTGCCATCGAGTCGCGGCGGCGTACCAGTCTTTAACCTTCCTACCGGAAAGCCGAGATTTTTGAGGGATTCAGCCAGTTCAATGGATGCAGGTTCGCCAACTCTCCCTGCGGTATAAGTTGTTCGACCGGTATGTATCAGGCCATTTAGGAACGTGCCGGCGGCGATGACGACCGCCGCGGCTCCGATTCTCCGCCCGTCCTGCATCTCGATGCCGCGAATCCTATGGTTATGCACGATCAACTCAACAACCATCCCTTGCCGCAGATGTAGGTTCGGTGTGTTTTCAAGTGTCGCCCTCATATCCAAGCGATACAAAGCGCGGTCGGCTTGCGCGCGAGGTGACTGGACAGCTGGTCCGCGGGACCGATTTAGCAGCCTAAACTGGATGCCGGTGCGATCTATCACTCGACCCATGATGCCGCCCAGCGCGTCTATCTCTCGCACCAAATGGCCTTTTGCGATACCGCCGATTGCGGGGTTACAAGACATCTGGCCGATGAGATCGAGATTCAACGTTACAAGTGCCGTCTTCGCACCGAGCCGTGCGGCGGCCGAGGCTGCTTCACAACCCGCGTGGCCACCGCCAATCACTACGCAGTCGAATACTTCGTCAAACGGCATCCTATTTCCCTATGCAGAACGTGCTAAAAATCTGACCAAGAATATCCTCGGTTGTTGTCTCGCCGGTGATCTCTCCGAGGAATCTGAGTGCGTTGTGGAGTCCAACGAGCACAAGCTCCTCGCTCGCGTTCTGGCCCAACAGCAACAATGACCCCTCAAGCGAACTCTCGGCACGGCGTAGTAGATCATAATGCCTGCTGTCGGTGATCATCAATCCTACCGACTCCGAATCGACCTCCGCGAATGGCTTCACTATAGCAGCAGTCAGATCCTCCAGTCCCTGACCCGTGAGAGCGGACAGATGGACCACCGGCGATTCCACTGCCAGCTGGTTATCGATTTGCGGCGACCTTGGCAAGTCAGTTTTGTTGACTGCGACGATGTGCTTGTTTGCCGCTGCCTGTTTAAGAACCGCATGGTCCTCGGGCAAAAGATTCGCTGAACCATCCACCACCACAACTACCAGATCCGCATCAGCGATTGCTTGTTGTGTGCGCCCGATGCCCAGCGCTTCAATTCTATCGCCAGCTTCCCGCATTCCCGCGGTGTCGGTCAGAGAAACAGGAATGCCTTGAAGACTGATTTGCTCGACCAGACTGTCCCGCGTTGTTCCGGGTAGATCCGTAACTATGGCACGGTCGAATCTCAGTAACCTGTTGAACACACTCGACTTACCGACATTCGGGCGTCCCACCAAAGCGACTTTGATTCCTTCGCGTAGCAGGTGCCCGGTTGCAAACGTTCGGGAGAGTGCGTGGATCCCGGCGAGTGTTCGAGACACCTGGTCCACCACCTCGTTATTGCGCAATTGCGGTAGATCGTCTTCAACAAACTCGAGCGCTGACTCCAGTCGAACAATTGCGGAGATCAGCTCGCCTTTAGGTTTTTCAAGCGCGGTCGAGAGTTCTCCCGTTAACTGGCGAACTGCCTGTTGTGCAGCGGCGCTGGTGCGCGCGTTGATCAGATCGCGAATCGCTTCAGCCTGGCTCAGATTCAACTTCCCATTCCTGCAAGCGCGTAGCGTGAATTCCCCTGGACCAGCCAGGCGCGCGTCAAGTTGCTGGATCTGATCGAGGAGTTGGCGGAGGACCACGGGCGATCCATGGCAACTAACCTCAACCATGTCTTCACCGGTGAACGAGTGTGGAGATTTGAAGAAACTGACCAGAGAGGAATCAAGCACCTCTTCCGACCCACCAAGGAAGATCTGTCTTAAGACGATTTGATTTGGTCCAGGATTGAACTGCGGGTCCCTAACAAGCGCGCGAAGTATATCCACCGACCGTGGTCCACTCATGCGAATCATACCGATCGCACTTCGACCTGGCGGCGTGGCGACTGCGACTATGGTATCCATCGCACCTCAGCAGGTAAGTAACAAGAAAGGAGGCTCGATCATTATCAGCGTTTCGGCTCGACCCGCACCTTTCGTGCCTGTCCTTCGCCAACAGACT
>DASQKG010000531.1:0-8254 GCA_035630655.1 Pyrinomonadaceae bacterium | reverse complement strand
CGCTGGCAACTGCTCGACGGTCATCCCGTCTACGCCAGCACTACCTTTATTGCGCTTGACTCGGGCCAATGCCTGCCGGCAGTTCTGCCGCCCGCAGACTTCTTCCATCAGTTGTTCTCTAGCCGGGCTTTCGGCCTCGCGCTTCGCCGCAAACGATTCGGTCCCTGCTACAGAGTCCCTCGGAGCTTCACTCCTACTCACCTCTGCGAAGGCCAACACTAGTTGGTTATTCGGCCGCTTGTCGCTCATGAGTTGCGCTGCTTACTTGCCTCTCTCCTTAGCCTCCTCCCCGGAGGACCGTTCGGGCCTTCATCACTTGCGCGTGATTACTATGCCCTCTGCTGACTTCTGCTACTTCCTTCAAGTCGGATCACTCCTCCTTCAGTCACGATTCCGCGACCAGTAACAGATCTCCCGAGGTAAACTCGACCGCCTTCAGCGCACCGCCGCCGGATTTACAACCAGCGCCCTTGATGGATATGGGCTTCGTTGTCAGTTGCCAACTCGCCCGGCGCCGTATGCCTCTTATCCGGTTCTTGTTCATCGGCTCGCGCTTTTGCTCCACGCTTCCTTCAGACCCCGCCTCACGACGACGCCCTTGCGCTTCGCTAATCCTTCACCTCCATCAGGTTGGATAGAGGACTTTCACCTCCAAGCTGTCGAATATGCTCGGCACACAACAAAAAGGACAGGCATTTCTGCCTGTCCTAATCCAAAAGGAACAAATTATCAGCAGTTAGGTCCGGGCGCGTGCGCGTCGGGCCGCCTGGGCCAATTCGCGAGCTCGTGGCATCGCGTCTACTGCGCGCGCAATTTGCGGATCCTGCTCGTTGATAACCTGCAGGGCCGTCGTGGTTCCATAGGCAGCCGTCGTCAACTCGTAACGCAGTTGGCGCTCGACAAAGGGCCGTAGCTTTTCCAGTTGTTCCGGAGTGACCTTGAAAACGGGTTTCGCCGCTACAAAACGCTTGAACTCCTTGATCAAGCCTTCAGTAACAGGAAAGTCTGTTGGCAAGAGATCGTGGTCGTAGTCGATTCCCTGCTGGACCTTGTAACTTTCAAAACCTGGCACGCGTCCAGTCGTCAGCTCCATGGCAAACGCAAAGATCGAGTCGCTCAATCTGGCTTCGGCCGGCGTAATTCTTCCCGGCTTAACAATTTCATCAGGTGCGATCCCGCCACCACCATACACAGCGCGTCCCAGATCAGTTTGACTTTGCGGACCCGCCGGTTGCGCAGGCGGCGCCTCTCTGTTCGCGGCCACGCCGCCGCGGGTGTAGTAGTCGTAAACGCTGTTTGAGTAATCGCGCTGAATCAAACGGCCGGACGGCGTGAAATATTTAGCGATCGTCAGCAGCAGCGCTGAATCGTATTCAAGTTGAATAGGCAATTGGACGAGACCTTTGCCGAAAGTGTTTTCACCGACAATCAGTGCGCGGTCATGGTCCTGCAAAGCACCGGCGACGATCTCAGCCGCTGACGCGGAATCACCGTTGACGAGCACTACTAACGGGATTGGATCCGGCGAATCGTTTAGCGCTCTAAAGGTTTCCTCCGCGCCCCTGAATCTCCCCTGCTGCTTAACAATCACCTGGCCACGCTGAAGAAACGTATTTGCTACCTTCACTGCCTGGATTAAGAGACCGCCGCGGTTTCCGCGCAGGTCAAGAACCAGAGTGTTCATCCCCTGTGCATGCAAATTCTCCAGCGCGTGTTGAAACTCCGCGGACGTGGTCAGGTTGAAGCCGCCGGTCATGGCTACGTAGCCGACACCTGGTTTCAACATGTAAGCCTGCGGTACGGACGGCAACGCTACTGCATCGCGAGTAATCGTGACCGTTTCGCTTTGGCCGTTCGAATGTTCGACGCTGACTTTAACGACCGTTCCACGTTCGCCAAGTAAATTTTTTCGAACTTCCGGATATGTCTTACCCTTCATCGACAGGCCATTGACCGCCGTTATGCGATCGCCAAAGCGCAGTCCTGCGCGCTGCGCGGGCGCGCCCTGAAATGTCGCACGAATGTATGTGCTGACCTGATCGCCCTGTCGCAGGTCACCGATGGTCGCACCGATACCGAAGTACTCCGAACGCTGCTCGGTTTTGAACGACGCGTATTCGATAGGATCAAAATAAGTTGAATGCGGGTCGAGCGAATTCAACATTCCGCCGATCGTGGATTTGAAAACGGAGTTGTAATCCAGCTTTTTGCCGTCGATGTGGTTGCTCTCTATTACGCCCAGGGCCTCCGAAACGTCGGTTTTCACGACGGCGCTATTGACGCGCGAAGGGGAACCGGCCGGAGTTTTCGGAGCTGCTGAGTTTTCGGCAGAAGTCGGCGGTTGCCGGCGGGTTGAACCATTCTGTTGCGAGTAAATGATGGCGGGGAGCGAAACTGCCAAAAGAAAGAATATGACACCCGGCAAGTAACTTTTTCTCACGAAAAGCCTCCTAAAATCTGGTTCTTATCCGTCTGCTTCAAACTTCCCGCCAACTTCTCGGCCGCAGGGCTAAAAGCGGGCTGCCAGAATAGCACGAAGACACAACTCAGTTGAACGCCGGAATGCAGGTTAGAAAGTGAGTTCACCGTTTAGTTGTCCTACAGTGTTCTCCAAGCGCATCGGAAGTCGGGTACCCAACTGAATCTTTTTTGGGAATCCGGTCAATTCGACGAAGAATCGCCCGTGTAGTTTCTCCCTAAGTTAGTGAGTCAAGATTTGGAAAACGTTGCCTTGGGTAGGACAGGCATTCCTGCTTGTCACGGGTTAACTAAGGAGCTGTCAAAGCCCGACCGATCGCTTACGAATCTTTGACCGGCAGGAATGCCTGTCCTACCTACGTTGGCCGCGCATCTTGTACACTATCGGCTCGCAATAAAATTTCCAATTATTCGGAGGACTGGTGGAAATGCCGAACGCACTGGATCGAGACCAATTGATCTCTTTTGCCACCTCTCACCGCGAAGAATACGAGGCGTTACTCAAACGCTTTGTGGAAACGCCAACCGTTTCTGTTGATCCTGCCCACGCAGAAGACATCCGTGCCGGAGTGGATCTCACGGTGGAAACTCTCCGCAGATTCGGTGGCAAAACGGAAGTTTACAAAATAGATAAGGGTAATCCGGTGGTACACGGTGTTTTCGGTTCCTCCAGGAATGTTCCTACGGTAACCGTCTATAACCACATTGATGTGCAGCCGGCCTCTAAGGAAACTGAGCCATGGGACACGGAACCCTTCGTGATGACGCGCAAGGGCGACAGTTATTTTGGGCGCGGCACTACTGACGACAAAGGCCCGGCATTAGCGGCTCTTTACGGAGCGCGGGCCGCCATCGAGGCCGACGTGCCGGTGAACATCCGTTTCCTCTGGGAGTTTGAAGAAGAGATCGGTTCGCCGAACTTTGAAAAGATTATTTCCAAAGCCGCGCCCAACCTCCGCACGGATTCAGTTGTTGTTTCCGACACAGTGTGGGTTTCCCGGAACAGACCGGCAAATTCGGCGGGTCTCAGAGGCTTGATGGGTTTTCTGCTTACCCTGGAGACAGGCACAACTGATACGCACTCCGGCGAAGTTGGCGGCGCCGCGCGAAATCCAATCGGGGAATTGATGAAGGTGGTTTGCGATCTCTACGATCCCGTCACCGGTCGTGTAAAGGTGAAGGGATTCTACGACGATATGATTCCGCCCTCGAAAAAAGAGCTTGAGGACTGGGCCAACTGTGGTTTCAACGTGAACCATTTCAAGAAGGCCCATCATCTCAAGAAGATGCGCGTCGATGATCCCCTCGAAGTTATGAAACGAATCTGGGGTATGCCGACGATGGAAGTGCACGGCGTAAGGGGCGGCTATCAGGGTCCCGGTTTAAAGTCGATTGTGCCGCCGCGTGGGGAAGTTAAGCTGTCGTGCCGGCTAGTGCCCGGCCAGGATCCCAAAAAGATCGCGCGGTTAATCAAGGCGGAGGTTAAGCAGAGAAACCCGGACGTTGAGATTCACTTTGAATCGATGGCGCCGGCCTTTCGGACAAAGGTTGAAGGCCCTCTGCCAGAGGCGCTGAAACGCGCAGTGAAGTTCGCGTTTAAGCGCGATGCTGTGTTCGTTCGTGATGGCGGGACTATCGGGGCGATGACTAGTATTGAAAAAGTGCTGAAGTGTCCAATTCTGTTTCTTGGACTGTCGTTGCCCGAGCACGGCTACCACGCTCCGAACGAGAACTTCGATTGGCAACAGGCTTCAGGTGGAATGGTGGCCTTTGCGAAGTACTTTGAGGAGATCGCCAAGCTTCCGCGGGCGTGAATAGAAGTACGGGCAGTAGCCCGACCGTTAGGGAGGGCGTACGTCGTTGAAACAAACGGGCATTAGGCTTACTGATGCCCTTAGCTATTTTGATTCGCGGCGGTGGCGCCGTCCACGGTCGGGCTACTGCCCCCCTGCCTACTGCCTTCCGGCCATCACGCTCCGGCGGATTTCCTGCCGCGGTTGCCCAGCCGCTTCTCCACCATGGACCAGTCAATATTTGAAAAGAACGCTTCTATATATTTAGGACGTTCAGCCGGTTTGTAGTCGAGCAGATACGCGTGTTCCCAAACGTCCATTACAAGTATTGGATCGAAGCCCGCCACATTTCCTGTCTCGTGAAGCGTGATCCAGTGATTTGATATTCGCCCGTTTGCCGGGTTCTCATAACAGATGGCCCAACCGACTCCGCGCATCTTACCGATCCCGACGAAGTCTGCTTTCCAAATCTCATAACTGCCATACGTCGACTCAGCCGTCTTGGCGAATTGCGTCGTTGGTGCCGGATCACCGGCGCCGCCGCTCTTCATATTGTCGAAGTAGTACTCGTGAAGGACCATGCCGTTGTATTCAAAACCCAGGCGTCGAGTCAGTTCAGAGTAGGCAGGCATTTCCTCCTGGTCCACCTTACCGTCCTTGATAAACTCCGTGATCTTTTCTGCCAGATTATTTGTCTCTTTGACATAGCCTTCATAGAGTTTGAAATGCATTTCTAGAGTTTCATCCGATATGCCCTGAAGACCGCTTAAGTTAAACTCACGCGGTTTATAAGAAGCGGTGTTAGATGTGGTATTGGGATTAGTTGGACTCATTCTTCACCTCCGCGTTATGCGTGCTTTTGAAAGTCAGGTTGCCATTCAACAAGGATTGCTAATTGCAAAAGACGCAACTTCCGTTTGCACATTATCACGCTCGGCTGTGCCGAATACGTGGAGATGCTCAGGATTTATTGTTACAGCGTAGCGAGAAGGCAGCTGCAGGGGGCACGAAGTGGGTGCAAGATTGCAGAGGTGCTCAAAACAAGAGGCAGTCGACTTTCCTGCCGACTGCCTCCTGCCGCGTACTTCTCGATCCTACTTGCCGAATATCACCCAGTCGCCGTGGGATGTTCCCATGAATAGAAGCAACGGTAATGACAACCAGGCGTTAGTGCGCGACGCGATAAACGCTTGTCTTGCCAGTTCCGGAGGAGCAGCTGGGCCAGTGCCCGCAGTGGCAGCTAGGATGCGTTTATTGTTGGGCCAGATGATCCCCCAAACATTAAGGAGCATGACTACACCGTAGGCGCCACCAATGCCGATCGAGTAGGCCTTGTTGCTCGCATAGCTCTCGCCGCCCACCGTCAACATACTGTTGAAGAAACTGACCAATCCCCAGGTCACGACAGCGGTCAAGATGATCATGACGACAGCAAAGATGCGTCCATCCTTCGTTAGTGCCGGCACCTTCTTGATAAGCAGGAACTCGACGCCAAACAGAACGATCGGATATGTCAGCCAGGCGCCAAGGATCACCCAAACGTTAAGATTGCCGCCTCCAAGTGTATTCGCGTTCGTCACATCCGGTTTCAGGATGTACATCGCAAAATACGCAAGCCCCGAAAGTGCAGTGACCACGGCTCCCCAACGGAAAAACCAGAGAGCGCGGCCGAGTAAATCAGGATTCACTTTCTTCTTGGTATCAGGATCGAGAGTCTTTTGGACCGGCACGTTTACGAGATTGAAAAAGTAGAGCAGACCAATCCAGGTGATCCCGCCGACGAAATGTGACCAGCGAAAAAAGATACGCAGAAGGGCGTCGGTGTTAGGTAGGTGAAATAATTCCTGAAACATGGCCAGACTGGCGGGGAGATGAACAGTTGACTCAAACATTCCGAACCTCCGTGGGTAGGACAGACATTCCTGTCTGTGCTGGCTTATGGTTACGAAGCTGAGACAGACCGAAATGTCTGTCTTACATTTTGTCTGGAATACCCGCGAAGATTACACCTACACGCAGGTAGTGTGCAATCAACTTGTGCTTTGCCAATCTTCGTTTAGAACGGGCACTTGTGCCCTGCTTCGCGGACAAGTCCGCCTTCTAAACGATCATCGAAAGATATTGGGAAGATCTGTCTACTCGTCTAGCGGACGTGGACCAGGATCCATGCCTCTAACACTCGCCTGATTGACAACGCGAACTTTCAAATCATCTTTAACTCGGACCTGACAAGAAAGTCGTATATGGTCTGGGAGCTCGGCTTCCATGGCCAGTCGATTTCGCTCCAACTCGCCCATTTCGCCGGGGTCTCCGTCGAGAACCTCGACGCGGCAGGTCGTACAGCGAGCATTCCCGCCGCAACGATGAAGGATGTCGATTCCGGCGTCTTCAAGAACCAGAACTAGTTTTTTACTTTCGGGAGCTTCAATGGTTTGCGTGCCGGTGGCAGTTTCAGCAGCTATCGTTGGCATAAGTTAATCGACTCCAAATTGAATTTTGATTGCTGAGTGAATTTGGCATAACTGCCAAACTTCAGCAAGGAGCGCCGACATCTCTTGTCAGAGATCCAGCTCCATAAACACCGCGGTTTCATACGGATTATCGTAGTAGCGCTCGATATCTTTGAACCCGAGAGAACGATACATGGCGATCGCTGCATCCATCTTTCCCGGCAAAGTATCAAGACGCATTCGGCTATAACCAATTTGATGCGCGTCCTCAATCACCCTGTCAACCAGCGTTCGTCCGAGTTGCCTTCCGCGAAACTGCGGCCGAAGGAAGAGTCGTTTCATTTCACAAATGCCGTCAGCAAGTTTGCGTAAGGCGATGCAACCCGCTGTCTGGTCGTCCTCAATGGCTAGATAGAGTCGGCCAGTCGGCGGCACATATTCGCCCGGCAACTCCGCTACTTCTTTGTCGTAGTTCTGGAAGCAGAGATTTACTCCGAGCCAGGTTACATACTCATGAAAGAGCTGGCGGGTCTGTTCGATTTCTTCGGCTGACTCGACTTGTTTCAGCATGAACATGGCTTCAAGATTGGACATCTAAAATTCTGAGATGGCGAGAAGAACCGCCGCAACCTCTCAGGTAAGGAAGGAGGGCTCGCCCCCGCTCTTCGGTGGTTACCTCAGTCATGAGAATAATCCTTAGTTCCAGGCCTCGGCTGACCGAAGTTGCATATTGTGCTGCATGTGTCGACTTGCGCGACGAAGACGGGCAAGCCCTCCTTCCTTACCTGAGAGGTCACAACCGTGTCCTATCATAAACGGCTGTTTCTCTAAAGGAGTAACGCGAAAGGCTCGATGGTCTTTGAACCACCGAGCCTGGAGTATCGCGCACCGCGTCTTTTATTTTGTAGGACAGACATTCCCGTCTGTCGAACAGTTGAAGGAGATACCGAAGTTAACTCTCGCATCCGGCGCTACCGCGCTCGGTTCTGTAAAAAGCATTTATGCTGTGAACGATGTTCCGCAACCGCAGCTTCCCGTGGCGTTTGGATTCGTAAACGTAAAACCCGAGCCCATTACACCGGTGACGTAGTCGATCTTAACGCCGTTGAGGTATTGCGCGCTGAACATGTCGACGAAGAGCTTGACGCCACCCTGGTCGAGTATGAAATCACCCTGGCGCGAATCCTCTTCAATATTCAAGCTGTATTGAAACCCCGAACAGCCTCCCGGAACGACGCGAACCCGCAGCCCCGAAGCCTCCGGCAAACCTTCTTCACCCGCCATAAACTTCTTAATCTCGGTGATCGCGGCGTCCGTAACGTCGAGCGTCATGCTTGGCGCGCCGGTTGGGGCACCAGTCGTTTCTGTAGGGATTGTCGATGCTGACATTTTTGCTCAAACTCCTTTTGGTCAATTATTACGTCTTAAAATGGTTCCACTTAACTCCGGGGATGATACCAAGACCGACGTTCCAAGTCCAAAGGCTTAACAGACGAGGACCTCCTATTGGCTTTTTCCGAGGACAACAAGCTC
>DASQKG010000530.1:0-20364 GCA_035630655.1 Pyrinomonadaceae bacterium | reverse complement strand
GACTGGACGACAACACAGCTTCGTCGGCGTGCACCAGCAAGGCGTTAGGCCGCTTACTTTGTGGCTGCAGGTCATGCATGAAATCGACGGGGTTAGGCCTGCGATTTTGCGATTCCGCGTCCAGTAGAGGCGCCAAAATCTACAAATATTCCATCCCTCAGGTCAAAGAGATTCTCTACGAAAACAAACCGCTTATCGAAGGATGCCCGTCAAGGGCTTCAGCAGCCGAATTTGTATTGAGAGGGCTTAGACGGCGAGTTAACAAGACTACAGAATTACTTAATGACTTAGGGAAAGAGATTTTTGCACAGTATGGCGCTAAGAAATAGAATCAAACAACCAGTAGTTACCCAGCTTGACGTTTGGTAAACAACGCCGGCTTACCTGTACCTGCGACGGCATGAGGTTTTTACACCTCACAGGTTCGTCAAGCGGGTTTATCCACTGCTTTGCGGATCTGCTGTTCTTGTAATTCTCGTCTCGCTGATACAGAACGCCACGCTGCAAACCACGCCAATTTACATTGTTTTTGAATCCAACTGTAAGCGGTGACAATAGTTCTGTACTCGGTATGAGTAATCTCAATATCGGATAATAATTTGGGATGAGTGACTCGATTTCTAATCATTAATGCCTTTTTGAAGTAACCCCACTCTTCAGTAGTGACGTCTATAGGACTAATTTCTGGAAACATTCTGGAATAGATATTCAATAAGAACCGGATGTTTCCGGCGAGGCGAAGATTATAGTTTGGTTTAATTGACACTTCTCCCTTGTCATCAAGTTGGTATGACTCTTCTAGTAAACAAGCAATTTCTGCCGGTGAAAGCACAAAAGATTTGAATTTAGCCTCCGCGAGCGCTATGCGTTTTAATCCAAAAACGTTTGCCTCTAGATAGGCAAATATTGCCCGAACTAGATGCCTCTTCTCCAGTTCCACGTCTTCTTCTGACATTATCGAGACTATTGAACTGAAAATGTCATCATTTAGTATTCCTTCAATTTCCTTCCACTCACCAATAAGGGTGTTGACTTCACTATAATCCTCGTTGATTTTGAGAATTCGTTTAGCTCTTTCAACCCGTTCAGCAACAAGTTCAAAACCGTCTTTATAAGCTTCATCTAAATGGCTGTCACACACGCCCGCAACTTGGGACGGTCCAGCAAAATCAGAAAATGCACCACGCTCGGTCTCGGTCGTTTCGTCACTCAGTAGCTTAACCACTTTATGAGTAGAATCGCTCTCACAATTGGTCCAAGCACATTTACGCAAATCACCAATTTCGATAAATTTGGGTTGTGCATCAGACATAATTAGCTGCGGATAAGTGAGTTGACGCGCTTCTGTCAGCTTGTTAGATTCTCAAAGGTCGAATCTCTAAACTGTCTGGTCGTGCCGCTATACTGCAATATGCCGTCCAACCCACATGATGGAGTAAGCGCCATGCTTGCGTGCTTCGTCGCTGTTAAGTCTCGCCGCTCCTCTAATTAAACCCCGCTTTTTCAGCGAATCGAAAACCTCGCCCATGGAATTTTCACGAACGTCTATTCCCCGCGCTACTAGTTTGTCGTAAATCTCTTTGCTGTCGATATTTTGGTGCCCAACGCCGTAGTCGTCGTAAATGATCTTTCGAATTTCAGTCTCCAACTCCACGTCTGACATCGTAATTCTCCTGTCGGTAACTAACTACCAACCGCTTCAACAACCCTCATTTTATCACTTGCATCGGCGAGTAGGCTTGTTAGACTTAACTCAAAGGTCGCGGTCCGGGGAGGCTTTTGTTTTATACTTTTGCGATGAGTCTGGAAGAGAAAATGAACCGCGTCTTGCTGAGCCTGTACGATCTTACTCAAAGTAATCCACACGTTGACATATATGAACTAGAAAAACTTGCCGACGTTGGCGACCAGTTTTACACCATTCTCAGGTACTTGGGTGGTCCAGGCGAGGATTTGTTAAAAAAAGAGAACGAGGTTGTGAGAATAAAAGGGGCCGGGATAAGAAAAGCTGAGGAACTTCTTAAAATGCAAATGGTGGAAAAGCAACGAGTGGTGCTCCGAAAGATATACGACCTAGGTGGTCCTACTCATATGGACTTCGTTCTTATCGAAACTCTGGTAAAAGAACTTGGGATGCCGTTTAGGGAGTTGAACGGGATCTTATTGGAGTTTGAGCGGAAAAAAGGATGGCTTGAAAAGGACTGTCCCGATGAAGCTGTGCAGCTTTCGCCGGCCGGAGTCCGGGAAGTTGAGAATCCTTCCTCTGAATGGAGAGGTGGAGGAACGACAATACAAAATATTTTCCACGGTCCGGTTCAAGGCGGATTTATCCAAGGGGGAGAAGCCAATGTTCAGCACAACACATTTGCAAATAATCCAAATGTGGAAGAAACAGTAAGTACACTCGTCGGAATAATCCGAGAGTCCGATATCGACGCTTCTGACAAAGAAGACATCATTAAAGACGTGGAGAGGGTGAAGGAACTTGCCTCGAAAGAAAAAACACCGGATTCACTTCAGCGCGTTAACAGACGGATTGAAATGATCAAGACTGGTATTGAGGCAGCTGATACTGTCGAAAAAGGCGGCAAGCTTTTACTAAAGGCTACTCCCTACCTGGTTATGCTTTGGAAACTACTCAGCACGTAAGCGTCCGAAAACGTCTCCTCGCGGGCGTTTTTTCATTCTGTCATACGGCCCCCATATCCATCATCCGGGGCGGCGCTATCATTCAAGGTACGGCTGAATCATTCAAGACTGGGAAGAGACTAAAAACTTTGAAAAGGGTCGGCCCTGCGATTTGTGCGATTCTCCGACATCGAAGATAGAATGGACTTTAGAGAATCGCAAGAACCGCAAGTTGACCCGGTTTGATCTTTTGACACGAGCTACACGGAAGGATGACTCGTATGACTCAAGACCGTGTAAGTGGAGCAGCAGCGAATAAGTGGGGCCGTGAAACTGCTCGGAAAATTGCTTCAAAGATCGGTGCAGTCATGAAAGGCCGGACAAGCAATGAAGCGCGGCTCGATGGTAAGACCATCGTCATCAAATGCGCTGCCAGTGCTACCGATAGTGTCGGCGTAACCTTCAACATGCTTAGTCGCTTGGATTCTATTATCGGAGCGTTTCAACTGGATGATGGTTCGTTTGAACTCTGGTCATTGTCACCAGAGAAGTTCCGTCAGGGAATGCGTGACACTCGAAGCAAAGGTTCAGCTGCCGGAAAAGTCGGAATAGTTCGAAAAACGTCGTTCGAAAAAGGCGGTATTATTTTAGGCCGAATTCGTTGGATGAGGCCTAGGGTCGATGCGTCGGCAGACGAGAGAAATAGTATCGTAGCTTACTCTGCGTTGGGACAGATCTGCGATTGAGTTCGATCCTTCGGTAATCTTACGGAGACTAAGTTGCCGGTTGACTGAGAATCGGAAGGATCCATGCCTGCAACATTTACAATCGGACGAGAATGGCAAGAAAAGACCAAGCCGAAGCTCTGTTACGACAGGGATTTGACCCATCTGCTATAGCACGAAAGATGGGAATCTCCTTCTCGAGCGTAGTGCAATACCTGTGTACGCGTGTGGGTGAAAGAGGCATTCGGTTTTCAGATATCTATTTTTCGATCTCCAAGGAGAAACGGTCCGCTCTGCAATCAGTTATCGAAACACTAGATCATGGAAAGCAGGTTTCCCTTAGTCGCTTTGCGACGCAGATGACGTGGGAGGAAGTCTTTCTCTTTAGATCGTTACGCGACCGTAAGATTTTCGCTGGCGATATGTACGAATATATCTCGGAACTTGAAATAACGCTCCACAACCTCGTTCGAAAGATCCTCATTTCCGCGTACGGCGCTGATGAAGGCGAGTGGTGGCGGCGAGGCATTGCCGCCGACATAAGAGAAAAGTGCGCTAGTCGCCAAGAACTGGATGACGAAGTAGGAGTTTCGAAATACTGCTATACCGATCTAATCGATCTCTCCAAGATCATTCTTAAAAACTGGCCGCACTTCCAGCATCATGTTCCTCAACCCTACCGTAAAGACCGAAAAAGGTTTGAACGAGATCTTAGACGACTAAACGCGCTTCGCAATACGGTGATGCATCCAATTAAGCTAAAGAAATGGTCAGAGGACGATTTCCTTTTTGTAAGAGATTTTCAAAGCGCTTTTAGTCCGCTCGACAAGGTAAAAGCGTAACCGAGTGCAAATTGGATCGCTTACAAGGTCCTATCAAACTGACCCATTGGTGGCCACAGCGAACGCTTCTTCAGCAGTCGGACCAGAGGTTGCCGTAATTCGCTATACGCTTGGGCCATGTTGCGCGAGGTCAAAGACGCAGATGTCAGGCTTGTAAAGGTTCGGCGCACGCGAGGGCCACACGTGAATCGTGATGCTGTTTTGGTTAGCTAGCCACAACAGCGATCGCGTATCGGTGACAATCGGATGATTGACAGTGCCCTCGTTCTTGGGAACCTCGACGGCGTTTCAGACAATCAGGAAGGCGATTGCATGTCCGCTTAGCGAACTGCATCACATCTCAACTCTGAATGGGGTGTCAGCGTGTTTGAAGTCCATCTCAGCAGCAGACATCCCAGCTCGCTCCAGGCTGTACTTTGCCAATTCCAGCGGGTGCTCTTTATCCGCAGATTCCAAGTCGCGCAGTAGCCTTTCGCGACGCCTTCCCTCCCACATCCGCGCCGGCTGCGTGGGTGGGGCAGCTGGCTCTTTTAACCCGTGGGTCGCACCTTTCCAATCCTGCTAGGCTCACCACGCAAAAAACAGAAGCTCTACTTAACTTTCGTCATTTAGTCTGCCAAGCTCATAGTTTCCATACAAGCGAGCGCGGCGATGTCCAGCACCTTTCTCGTATCGGCTATAGAGTTGAGCTAGGCCGTACAGACTCAGCCCAGCATCAAGCAACCATACATTGACATCTGACTCGCCAGCCATTTCGAGCAACGTTTCGAGAATCGCGTCCGTTATACGGTCGGGCGCGTGTGAATGATCAACAAGGTCAACGGTCAGTTGGGCCGCGCCTTCATAGTCCGTGTTACGATTATCAGGCATGGTCGATTCCTTTCCCTAAACTGAACAGGATTCGGCTGTGTAGGGCTGGTTTCCGTTCGCGCGGAAACCAGCCCCCTGTGTTAATAATACGCATCGTACCATCAAAAAGCGTAATACGCAATGTATTAAACTGGCGTGGTAGAATGTTGGCTATGAAGGGCGCTAAACTTCGGGAGCGACGGCTGGCGCTGGGATTAACTCAGCAAGCTCTAGCAGACAAACTTGAGGTAACCCAGAATACGGTTGCCCGTTGGGAGCGTGATGAGATGGCGAGTCCCGGCTTCCTACATCTGGCGCTCAAGTGGATTGAAAGCGAAGCCGCTAAAGGGATGGCAAGCAAAAGCCCGCCGAAAGGCAAAGACCGCTAGAGGGCTTTTGACCAGCCGACAAATCAACAATCGGCAATATTATTGTTTGAACTCCACCTCCGAAGAAGACGCGCCAGCTCGCTCCAGGCTGTACTTTGCCAATTCCAGCGGGTGCGCTTTGTCCGGCGGATTCCAGGTGGCGCAGTAGCCTTTCGCGACGCGCCTTCTCTGTCGCATCCGCGCTGGCGGTAAGATGTCCAATGTCCAATGTCCAAGGTCCAAAGTCCAAAGTCCCCGAGCGCAACTCTAAAATAATTCGGGGACCCGTCTCGCTGCCAACATCGATCTCGGACGTTCGACATTGGACATTGGACATTGGACTTTGGACCTATCCGGATCTGCCTTCACCTCATGGAGGCTGGACACATCGCCCCAGCTACTTTGGCCCAGGCCTTGTTATCATAAAGGCAAGGGCGCAGGTACGGTTCCTCGATGCGGACGGCAGATGGTCAGACGTCTCCGTCATCGCCCGCTGCACCTGACGCGATTCTCAGAGTAGTGCCAGGAATTCTTCGACCGTGAGTCCGGTTTGGCGAATGATGGCGCGGAGAGTGCCGCGGTCAAGTTCTTTATGATTCGGAATCGTGGTCTGGGCGGGCGGTGAAGTGCGCACTATGACGATGTGGCTGCCGCGTTGTCGATAAACTTCAAACCCAATCTTGCGAAGCGCTTTCACACACTCTGCGCCCGAGATGACGGGCAGCTTGCTCACGCAGCGACCTCAACTAACTCAACCTTATCTTCAGGCAACGGCTCGCCCCGCTCGCGCAAAACTTCTTCATGCAACGCAATCGCCTCGCGCACGTTGTCAAGAGCCTCTTCGCGCGTTTTCCCCTGGCTGATGCAGCCGGGAAGACTCGGAACCTCGGCAACTACAAAACCGTCTTCGCCCGGATATAAAAGTACTCGTCGTGTCATGAGGTGGATTCTAACTGAATCATTCAATCGTGAATAGACTGCAGCCCTGGTTCCCAGGTCAACTCAACCCTTCAACCGTGGCCTCCCGGGATCAATAACCGATGGCCAGTCCATCTTTGCGGGGATCGGAGGCGCCCATGAGAGTGCCGTTTGCTGGGTCAATCATGATTGCCTGGCCTTCACCCATCGATGATCGCAGTACGCCGGGAGGTGAAGCCCTCGGGTGGCCCAGGGCGATTAGCCGGGCATTCAGTTTTGCGGGCCACTGTTGCCGGAATTTCATCCTCGAGCCAGACGTTCCGACCGCTCATATAACGGTAGCGCGGCGCATCAATCGCCTGCTGCAACCCCATTCCAAGATCGATGATGTTGACCAACACCTGAACGGCCCTGAGGCTGAATGCCCCCACCAATAACGCCGAACGACATGACCAGCTTATTGTCTTTGAAGACCAGCCGGAATGATCGTGTGAAAAGGACGCTTGCCCGGCGCGAGATGGTTGGGGTGGGTGCGATCCAGCCGCAAATCAAAAGAGCGTGCGCGACGGTAAGCCACAGGCGCCACAGGCTTACCGCACTGTGCTGCGACAAAGCCGCGCCACGCATTGATCGGTTATTTGGGAAGCCAGAGCGCGCTTGAGTAGGCCGGACTTGAACAAACCACCCACTGCGTGGTTTGTCACTGCCCCGGCGGGAGCAGTACGTTTGAACCACGGTGACAACGGCGCACTAACAATGGCTGCGTTCGCTCCAGGTCACCGGGGAGTTCTATCTGTTGTGACAAAGAGCGGGGGCAAGCCCTCCTTCCCAACCTGAGAGCATACGCACGATCGAGGTAGCGCCGTTCGCGAGCGCGTCGTGTAGATGCCGCTGACGCGTGGAACTTTATTCAGGTCGAGGCTCCGCTTCGTTGCGCGTAGGGATACCGAGTTATCACCGCGTACGAGGCTGCGAAGCAGCCGGACAGACTGATAGCCCCACGCGTAGCGCAGCGAAGCGTGGGGAGTAGAGTATTTACAACCAACGAGCCAGCGAAGCTGGCGACAGCGCGTATCTGTGAGGCTAATCTGTCGCCAACTCCGCAGGCTCCAATCCTTTTATTTACTGTTCCCCACGCTCCGCTTCGCTGCGCGTGGGGCTAATAGTCTGTCCGACTGCTTCGCAGCCTCGACTGAGGATAACCAATCGCTGTCTATGACTTTCCCCACACACTCATTCGCGGGCTATTGATCATTTTGCGTCGATTCAAATCGGCGATTCGTTGTTTACACTCCATCTCCGACGACGACGCTCCAGCTCGCTCCAGGCTGTACTTTGCTATTTCCATCGGGTGACCGGGATCACAACGAGTTTCGCGGATGGTTTCTACTTCGGAACCTGGGCTTTCGGAAGCGCTGCCTGTTTCCTTATTTATGAGCAGGATCACTTTGCCTCGATAGCGGCGAGTTCCGACATCCTCGGTATAAAAAGCGGCAGCGCCGCCGTTATTCTTCATCGCGTCGATTATTCCGCGCGTCGTGTAGATGCCGCTGACGCGTGGAACTTTATTCAGGTCGAGCCGGTCTGGCGCCGAACCAACCTTTTCCAGGAATGCGCTGGTAACAATCAATTGAAGTTTGCTTTTGATAAGGACGGAAAGCCCATGTCTGCTGAAACCGTCGATTCCGATGGTGAGGTCAGACGCTTCGCTCCCGAAAAGGAGTGGGCGCCAACGCCTGAAGAGCTTGCATCATTCAAGGGAGATTGGTTTAGCGAAGAGGCTGGCGCAACCCTCACTCTCACGGTCGAGGCTGACAAGGCATTCATCAAACAGCGACCGGCAACGAGCTTGCCGCTGCAGCCGATCTATAAGGACCATTTTGCACTGCAAGGATACGTTGTCTGGTTCACACGGGATAAGAATGGAAAGGTCGATGGCATGCATGTGGGGGCATCACGAATGCGCGACATGCCGTTCGCACGAGTGAAGTAGATCAGTAGCCGTTCGTGCTCATTTAGATGGAAAGGTCACCATCGCGTTGTCATTCGGTACCTAGATCCGCTCCTGCCTGGCTGATGTAGATAGATGTAGATCAGGTTTTCGCTGTCTCAATGTAGAAGTTTCGATTAACCTCAAATGTTTTGATGTCTTCCGAGAATTCAAAAGTCTGTTTTAGTTCGCTCGGCTTGAGCACCACTTCCTTACCGTTGATCGCGACGCGAATTGGCATCGCGAATCCTTTGACGACTCTTTCATAGTTAAATTCCACGGTCTTTCCGCTTACTTTGTATTTCAACAACGGAATGTTTGTGGTCCGTAGGTATTGGTCAAATAGCTTGCTGAAATCAATGCCTGCCTGCTTGGAAATGTACGACTCGATCTGTTCGGTTGTTACGCTCTGATGCCAGAAGTCGGCATTGAGTCCACGCAAGATAGACAGCCATTTCGCGTCGTCGTTGATAATGTGACGAATGGTGTGCAACATGTTCCCTCCTTTGGGGTACATGTCTCCTGATCCTTCTCTATTTGTTCCATACACACCGATGATTGGCCGGTCGTTTCTGATACCGCGGCGAGTACCGATCACATAATCTTCCGCGTCTTTTTTCCCGAAGTGGTATTCGACAAAAAGGTTTTCGGAATAGTTTGCAAAGCCCTCATGAATCCACATGTCGGCAGCGTCTTTCATTGAGATGTTATTGCCAAACCACTCATGCGCTGATTCGTGAACGATGATGAAGTCAAATTTCAAACCCACACCGCAGCCACAGGGATCGCGTTGCAGATAGCCGTTCCTAAACCAATTGCCGTAAGTAACCGAACTTTGGTGCTCCATTCCCGGATAGGAAACTGTAACTAACTTGAAACTGTCTTCATAAAAAGGATATTTGCCAAACCAATATTCAAAGGCCTCAATCGTGCGGCGTACCTCCCTGAATTGCTTCAACGCCGAATCCTTCTGATGAGGCAGGACCCAATAGTCCAGGTCCAAAACACCAAATTTCCCCTGGTATTTTTCAGAGAAGGTTACGTAGTTCCCGATATTAACGTTGACCCCATAGTTATTGATTGGGTTTAAGACTTCCCAATGAAACGTTTTCTTCCTACCAGCGACGTCATGATAGGTCTTTTTTAAACGCCCGTTAGAAACCCCAACCAGGTTGTCCGGCACCGTTACACTGACTTGCATTCCACGATCGGGTTCGTCAGACCCATGGTCTTTATTCGGCCACCAGATACTTGCTCCAATTCCCTGGGCGGTGGTGTTGATAAAGGGATTTCCCACGTCATCTCTGCCCCAGGTTATCCCACCTACCCACGGCGGTCTCCTGGCTTCAACTGGAACTCCTTCGTAAAAGACTTCGACCTTGTCTTCAACTCCTTTTGGAATATCCTTTTCAAACATTACCCAATAGACATTCCCTTCCCGTTCAAATTTGAGTTGCGAGTCGCGGTGGTTGATCTTTGTGATTGCTAATGGTGGCTGCAAATCAATTTGCATTTTGTTTCCCGATTTTAGGGTCCGGAAGGTTATTGTGTTTGACCCTCTTAAGCGTTTCGTTTCAGGTAAGAACTCCACTTTCAAGTGGTAATGCAGCAAGTCCCACCATTCACGTTCGGGCGTTACTGAGCCTCGAAGTCTCTCCTGGGGAGTAATGTTTGCGGTTTGGGCGAAAACATAAGCCGCACCAAATTGCATCTGTAGAAATACTGCAAGTGCAATTATTTTCAGTTTACGCATATGACCTCTCTTCGAGAATTGCAGTTGACTAAACGAGTAAGCTTGCCTCAAAAGTCAGAGACCGAAGCTGACATGAGGCCAGTACCACCTGCGGTAGCGGGTGGGTCACCCATGCGCCGCAAAGATGCTTGCGATCGATCGCCTGCCCGGCGTCGTGCGCAGCTTCCTCCCGCGGCAAACCGGATCCGCATCGTCGCGCAACGAACCGCAATATGACTCCGAAAAACAGCAACCGCAGAGCGGCCAAGGAAGGATTGTTGGCATCGTCAGTATTCCTATCCAAAGTCCAAGGTGCAAAGTCCAAAGTCCGCTCGCGCAACTTTCGAACGATAGCGAGTCGATCACTCAAGCTGAGTTTTTGATTCGGTCGCACCACGCCGAGTCGGGGTTCTCTCACGCCCTCCCTAACGGGGACAGGCTACTGCCTCTAATGCGAAGGATACAGTTTAACTGTTGGCGGAACCCTGCCAGCAGCGGCAGAGATTAACCTTGCATCCGGCAACGGTCAATGATTAGCGAGTGGCATTCGAGCGCTTTCAATTCCCGTGACTTGGTTGGCGCCTCGAGCTTAGTGCTGTTTCGTGTGATTCGTGGATAGTCCCTGATGAGCCGAAGGTAACGATCCACGAATCACACGAAAATGCACACCCAGGGGCTGACCCGGTTGGCGCCGAAGCCAGTCGTTTTTTATTTAGCCGCCGGTGAACTTTTTGTCCTCCGAATACGCGTGATCAAGTAGCAGCCGTGCTATAGAATGACGCCCGAAACTCCAGTATGTTCGATTTGGATTCTTAACGCAGAGTCTTAGAGGTCCGAAGGACCGGCAGTTAATAGCCATGACCGTCAGGTCGTGGGAGAGAAGTCAACTGAAGTGTTTTGAGGTCCGAAGGACCGGTACGTCCATTTACTTTTAGGGCCGGCGACGCTTAATGGGATGGAAGAATCACCCGTAAATGTGCGCTGACGCAAACGTCAGGCTTGAGGTGTCGGTCCTTCGGGCCTCGGCATATTAATTCTTGCCGCTTCCCACGACCTGACGGTCGTGCCTATTAACTGTCGGTCCTTCGGACCTTTTATTAGGAAGTTCGTCGAGAGAGGATAAGTCTATGAAATTCGCTCGCCTGATTCTTGTAACGCTTGTTGCTTTCATCGCTCCAAGCTTAAGTCAACAAAACACTTTAGCGCAGGAGAAAGCCAAGCCCAGCCACGTTCACTACAAAGAGCCGGCGCAGCAGTCGGTGTCTCCTACAGGCGCACTGGCGCCGCGTTTACAGAAGCTTGGAAATCACGCATTCCCTGTTTCGACAAAAAACCGCCAGGCGCAGCTCTTCATGAACCAGGGACTCAATCTTTCCTACGCGTTCAATCACGCGGAGGCCGGACGCGCGTATCGCGAAGCGGCGCGACTGGATCCGAATCTGGCGATGGCGTACTGGGGTGAAGCACTCGCGCTGGGACCGAATATCAACGCACCGATGGACCCATCGAGTGAACCTAAAGCCGTCGAGGTCATTAAAAAAGCAATCGCACTGAAATCAAAAGCTACTCCGCGCGAACGGGCCCTAATCGACGCGCTGGTGCACCGTTATTCAGGCCGGGCTGAAGATCGCAAAGCGCGCGACGTCGTTTACGCCGATGCAATGCGCAAAGTGCATCTCCAGTTCCCCGACGACCAGGACATCGCGATGCTCTACGTGGAATCCGTCATGGACTTGCGGCCATGGGGTTACTGGACGCGCGACGGCACGCCTTATGAACGCACGGTGGAAATCGTCGGGCTCACGGAAAAAGTGATGGCCCTGAATCCTAAGCACCCTGGCGCGCTGCATCTGTACATTCACCTGATGGAAGCCAACGAGCCGTTCAAGGCTGAACCTGCGGCGGATCGTTTACTTACATTGATGCCCGCCGCCGGTCACATGGTCCACATGCCGGCGCATATCTATCAGCGCGTGGGCCGCTATGCCGACGCCGCCCGCAGCAATGAGCTGGCAATCGCCGCCGATGAAGACTACATCTCGCAATGTAACGCGCAGGGCCTTTACCCAATGGCCTATTACCCGCATAACCTCCACTTCCTCTGGTTCGCCGCGACTGCTGATGGCCGCAGCAAGCTGGCAATCGAAAATGCACGGAAGACGGCGTCGCGGGTGGATGATGAAACTTTGAAAGCGGCGCCGTTGCTCGCCGGCTTTCGCGTCATCCCTTACTTAGCCTTAACGCGTTTCGGCAAGTGGGACGAAATGTTGGCCGAGCCTGAGCCGCCTGCAACCAGCGCGTACATGCGCGGCACCTGGCATTATGCGCGCGGCACCGCGTTCCTCGGCAAAGGTCAAACGAGCGAAGCGGAGCAGGAACTCGCGAAGTTGAAAGAGATTCTAAACGACGCCTCGCTGGACCAGCCGTTGTTCTCGCCGAATACCGGGCGCGCGATCCTTTCGATCGCTCAGGAAGTTCTGTCGGGTGAAATTGCCGCGGCGAAAAAGGATTACAACCAGGCCGTGTCTAATCTTGAACGTGGGGTGCGATTGGAGGATGCTTTGGTTTACACGGAACCTTCGGAGTTTCACTATCCGCCGCGTCACGCGCTCGGTGCAGTGCTGCTGGCGGCGAACCGCGCGCCTGAAGCCGAAACTGTTTACTGGGAAGACCTGCGCCGCAATCGTGAAAACGGCTGGGCCCTTTACGGTTTAATGCAGGCTTTGAAAGCGCAAGGCAAGAACGAAGACGCCACGTTAGTCGAAGCCCGGTTCAAGAAAGCCTGGGCACGCGCGGATGTCACGCTTACCGCTTCTCGGTTTGGAAAGTAAGTAGGCCTTTCGCAACCCAAAGGGTTGCAAGAAAGTAGCCGGGGGTCGCAGCGAAGCGAAGACCCCCGGAAAACGAGGGCGCAGGATTCGCACCCTGAAAGGGTGCCAGACGTATTTTGTGACCCCTTCAGGGTCATAAAAACCTAAGACTGGATCCGGGGGTATCGTCCCGACGAATCGGGACTCAACCCCTGTTACTTTCTTGCAGTTTTACCGCTGCCGGTCTCGCTTATTGCGACGAACGGACCAACCTGGTTCATCACTACTGCCAGTCGCTGTTCATCTGTTGTTGAGCTGGATTTAGCGGAGTTGAGAGGCGTTCGAATCGTGTCGGCGCCGGCATTGCGAAACGCTCTCAAGTAAAGTACCGGCGGTCTGGTATCGTCGCGCAGTAACGTCCTGGCATCAGCCGGCCGTCTCACCAATTGAGCCTTATCGACTATGACGACTCCGAGCGGCAATAGGATTAATGACGTAACAATAGGCCAGGTAGAGTTTGCTGCAGTAAGGGCGCTACGGCCACACGGTTTCGCCCTTCATTCTTCGCGACATAAAGTGCAGCGTCAGCCGCGGCATAAAGGGTGCGCTCCGAATTTGGCGTGCGCCGGGCAAGCAGCAAGACCGATGCTGACGGTAACGTTCCGCACTCCTTCGATTACTTATCAGAGCTTCCTTTTCATCTCGACATTGACTAGGCGGCGCAGGTTGTTTTATCTTGCCCACCTCGCAAAACTTCCCGGGCTGGTCCTCAGAGCCTGCGACCACGCATCCTTCTCGTACCGCTTGGGTCGTTTAACAGATAACAGACATGCGCAGATAGTGAGCTTGCTACCGATTTCCCTGAAGATCAATCGCGCTGACGTCTGACAGTGGCGCTGCTGAAGACACCGTTATCAAAGACCAAATAACTCTTTCACTCACCCAAATGTCACTTATGAAAAACACTTACCCCGGAGACAGAATGCTGGACATACAGCAGGCACGCACCGCTGCCAGTCGCTATAAGGAATACGCGTTGCCGGAGACCGCCGCAGCCGCGAAAGAGATCGCGACAGCCGCGGCCTCGGCCCCGGACAACCGGAAGAGGCACCTCAAGGCATCGCTCACACGTGAACGGGCGCGGGCCACCATCACCGAAGCGGAATCGCATGGCGCAGGACGCAGTTCCGCGGAAACGCTCGCGAGTCTCGCCCACGAACGCATCCTCGGATCCAACGATATGCGTGACATCAACTACCTGGAGCTCGCCATCGCCGTAGCACGCGCGATCTGCCGTATACGGATTGGTTCGGCGGCAGGTAGTGGCGTACTCGTTGGACCACGCCTGTTAATGACCAACAATCACGTCCTGCGCTCGATTGATGATGCGCTCGCCGCGGAGGCGCAATTCGATTATCAGGAAAACGTTTCCGGAGATCTTTTGCCGGTGCAGGCGTTTCGGCTCGATCCGAAGTTCTTCTTCATCACCGACAAGGCCCTCGATTTTACTATCGTCGGTCTCACTGAGGTGTCTGCCAAAGGTCAGCCGATTTCAGGCTATCCATGGAGGCAGCTCATTCCGACGCTCGGCAAGGCAGAGAAGGGCGACCCACTTAATATCATCCAGCATCCCCGCGGCGGACTGAAACAAATCGCGCTGCGCAACAACGAGATCATTGAAATTCCCGCAGGCAAGTCGGACTTCCTCTATTACACCACGGACACGGAGCCCGGCTCGTCCGGCTCGCCCTGCTTCAACGATCAATGGGAACTGGTCGCACTGCACCACTCCGGCGTTCCACGTATGGATGGCGAGAACATTCTCAAAAAGGACGGGTCGCCGTGGAACGAAGACAAGGATGACCCGGCGCTCATCGAGTGGATCGCAAACGAGGGCGCACGTGTCTCAGCTGTAGTTGGTGCAATCAAGGCAGCTTCACTGGGAGCGGCAGCTCGAGATGTAGTCGAGATTGCGCTGGGCGGAAAGCCCCCAAATCCCATCGAACTGGCGCGAACCACTGTTTCCCCAACATCAACAAACGTAATTCGAGGAGGTGTCGCCGTGTCCAATAGTGGCAATATTTCGTTCTCCTTACCGCTTACGATTACTGTCTCGCTCGGCGATCCTGCGACGCAGGGTGCCGTTGTTAGCGCCGCAATACCGGCCGACGCCGCGAAGAGCGGCGTGCTGAGTGATGCGGCAACCCCATTTGTTGAAAAGCTGGTCATCGATCCCGACTGGTCCACGCGCAAGGGGTACGACCCTAACTTCCTCGATATCAAAGTGCCGCTACCGAAACTTTCTGCGGCAATGAAAACCAGCTCGGTGGAGATCCCGCCGGAGTTCCGAAACGGCGGCGATAAGTTCGTTCTCAACTATCATCACTACTCCCTGGTAATGAACAGCAAGCGTCGCTTTGCCTGGTACAGCGCGGCAAACATCGACGGTAAGAACACCCCTAAACTCCCAGAGCGAAAGAACGACGACTGGCACATCGACCCGCGCATTGATAACCCCAATGCGCCCAAGTTCCAGTGCGGCGAAGATCTCTACGCCACCAAGAAAACAGATCGCGGACATCTCACCCGCTATCTCGACCTGGCCTGGGGTACGAAAGAGGAAGCCTTGAAAGCTCTGGCCGACACGTTTCACTTCACCAACTGCTGCCTACAGCTATCCAATTTCAATCAAACAGCGGCGCGCTGGCAGGGAATAGAGCAGTTTCTGCTTGAAAGGAAAGCTAAAAAGGACAAGATGCGGATCAGCGTGATTACCGGTCCGATATTCAAGAAAACTGACCCGAAGTATAAGAACGAATTTATGGAAGCGCCTGTCCGCATCCCGCTCGAGTTCTGGAAAGTGTGTGCGCTAGTTCGCGAGAACGGCACGCTTTCAGCCACGGCTTTCATTCTCAGCCAGGCTGATATCACCGAGCTCCCGGGCTTCGAAGCATTCCTCAATGTTAGTGAAGTGCAGACGACAGTTAAAAACGTCGAAGAACTCACCGGCCTCAAGTTTCCCGTTCTGCGCGACAACGACCACATTGCCTCCGGCGGCACGAAGGGAACACTTGAGCTTGACGGCCAGACGGTCATTCCGATTCGTTCGTTCGAAGACATCGTAGTCTGACCAGAACAGTACGGAGGATCACAGCAAGCAGAAGGTGATCCGGCTAATTCATGAAACAACATTCATTGAGTCGGCCACATGTGGCCCAGGCCCGCTAAGCGGCGGGCCTGAAAACTAACACGACACAGGGTTGTTTCCGTTGTCGAACAGTCGTGAGTAACTTTGCCTCAAAGGTTATTGGGCGTCTCACATTCGGCTTCGCCGCCCGACGTGCGGCGGTGGCTGTGCCCCGCCGTGGGGTGACTTGGATGTTCTTTGGGCTATGCCCTGCGTGCGGCCTTTGGCCCAACAAAGCGCAGGGGCGAGGCCCGGACCAAGGGGCGTAGCCCTGGAGGTAGATCTAGCTGCTATCGGCGGGGCATAGCCACCGCCGCACATCGGGCGGCGAAGCCGAGTCTGACACACCTCAATGACTTTTGAGGCAAAGCCGTCGTGAGGACTACTTGCTATTCATTCATATCGCAAAGCAACCAGCGGATCGACCTTCGTCGCACGCCTCGCGGGTATGTAGCTGGCCAGAAGCGCGACACCGACGAGCAGCATCGAGATCGTAAAGATTGTGGTTGGATCTGTGGCGCTAACTCCAAACAGCAAACTCTTCATCACGCGAGTTAAACCGAAAGCCGCAGCCAGACCGATCGCCACGCCGATCAATACGAGTTTCAGTCCCTGCCCTACGGCCAGTTTCAGGACGTGGCTTCTCTGCGCGCCGAGCGCCATGCGAATACCGATCTCGTGCGTACGCTGTGCGAGTGAATAACTCATCACACCGTAGATACCCACGGCTGCGAGCAAGAGCGCTACTCCCGCGAAGATCCCAAGCAGAAGCATAGTGAAGCGCTGTCTGGCGATGGACTTGGAGAGAATTTCTTCCATCGTTCTGATGTTCGAAACCGGCTGATCTTTATCTACTCCCCAAACCGCGTTGCGCACCGTAGCTGCCAGGCTTACAGGATCAACAGATGTCTTCACCACAAGATCGTTAGGCTCAAAGAACGAAGCCTGCTGATACGACAAATACATCTGCGGCTTCGGCTCCGCCACCAGCTCAAACTGGCGGACGTCCTTGACGATCCCGATAACCGTCATCCATTCCTCAGGCGGAGAATTGAGCGGCCCGGCCACAATGCGCTTTCCAATCGGATCTTCACCCGGCCAGAACCGCTTGGCCATGGTCTCGCTAATGACTACCGCGGCTGGAAGCTCGAGCTTGTCCTGATCGTTGATATTCCGTCCAGCCAATAAGGGCATGCTCATGGTAGTGAAGTAGTTAGGACTGATTACTCTGGTAACCACGACTGGTCTTTGCCCTGGAGGCGGCTCGGGCCGTCCATCGAAGTTGATCGTAATAGAGTTTCCCTGAAGATATAACGGTAGGTTGGTCGTCACCGCTGCGGACTTTACGCCAGGCAGCGCCTCAACACGCCGTGTCACTTCCGTATAAAACGCTGACCGTTGCGCGTGTTCCGGATACTTCAACTTCGGCAGCACAACCTTCATCGTCAACAGGTTCTCCGCGCGAAATCCCGGGTCAACACTGCGCAACCGTAGGAAACTATTAATCAACAAGCCGGCGCCGATAAGAAGCAAGAGCGAGACAGCGACCTCTGTGACCACCAGCAACCCACGAATGCGATTGCCGCGAGCTCCCACGCTCGAGTCTCGGCCACCTTCCTTCAGCGATTCGTTGAGATTGAAATTTGACGCCTGCATGGCGGGCGCCAGGCCGAAGATGACCCCGGTCAGCAGCGAGACACCAAGGGTAAACAACAGGACCTTCGTATCAATCGTGATGGCCTGCGCTTGAGAAATTGTTTCCGGAATGAAGGACTTCAGCACGCTGAGACCAACCACCGCCAACAATAACCCGAGCGCACCTCCGAGCGCGGCCAGTAGAACGCTTTCAGTCAAAAATTGCCTTATCAAACGCCAGCGGCTCGCGCCGAGCGCTACGCGGAGCGCAATCTCTTTCTGACGTCCGGCAGCTCGCGCCAGCAGAAGGTTGGCAACATTTGCGCAGGCAACGAGAAGAACAAACCCGACGGCGCCCAGCAGTACGAGTAAAGCGGGTTTGACGTCGCCTACTAGTTGTTCGTGCAGCGGCACAACGGCAACGCCGACGTAGGCATTTGTTTCTGGATACTGCTGCTTCAGCCGTGCAGCAATAGTGTCCATTTCCGCCCGCGCCTGCGGCAAACTAACACCGGGTTTCAGGCGTGCGATCACTTGAAGGTAATGTCTTCCCCGGCTGGCTGCCTGCTGATTCGTGAAGGCGATCGGAACCCATAGTTCATCCTCTGGACTGGGAAACTGAAAACGTGGCGGCATAACACCGACCACCTGGACGCTCTCGCCGTTAAATGTAAAAGCCTTCCCAACGATGTTCATGTCCGCGCCGAATCTGCGTTTCCACAGCCCGTTGCTCAGAATCACAACTTTATTTCCGCCGGGTTGATCTTCTTCGGGAGAAAACGCGCGACCCAGATATGGCTCAACTCCCAACAAGGGAAACAACGATGCTGACACTCGACGGCCATCAATTCTCTCCGGGTCACCGGCGCCAGTGAGATTGAAGCTCTCGTTGGCCATCGCGGCCATACCCTCAAACACCTGATTCTGATCGCGCCAGTCGATATAGTTGGCAGCGGCAGGTGTGTCGCGCGGAAATCCTTTGGCGCTTATGTCCTCCCAAACCATCACCAGCCGATCGGGATCCTTATAAGGCAAGGGCTGCAAAAGGACTGTATTGACAACGCTGAAGATCGCGCTGTTCGCGCCGATGCCGAGTGCCAGCGCGATGACCGCAATCGCCGTGAAGGCGGGATTCTTTATGATCATTCGCAGACCGTAGCGTAAGTCCTGCCACACATCTTCACCCATGTTCTTTCTCCTTTGTGCCCCTGGTACGACCGGATCCTGAAGGACTGAGCGCTCAACTCGGCTAAGCTCGCGGGCCAACACGTCGCTCGCGGCCAATTCACGGCGGGCCGCTTGATACGCTTCCTTTTCTGTCGCCCCGCCAAGTAGCGATTGCTGATAACGATCGTCGAGATGCTGGGCCAACTCGTCGACGATTTCGGCCTCACGCGCTGGAGATAACTTCAAACGCGCCAAACGCTTTCTGATTTCGTCTTTCCAATCAGGCATGTTTGATCCCGGTGATGTGGCTAATCGCCTCGACAAACTCTTTCCAGCTATTGCGTTGCGCGGCCAGAACCTTCTTCCCCTCTGCCGTAAGGCGGTAGTAACGCCGCCGCCGCTGGCCGGCCTTCTCTACCCACCGGCCCTGGATCCAGCGACGCTTCTCCAGGCGATACAGCAACGGATAAAGCGAAGCGACATTGAACTTCAGCATGCCGCCTGAGCGCTGCTCGATTAAGCTGCCAATGTCGTAACCGTGACGCGGCTGATCTTCTACGAGGGAGAGAATTAAAAGTTCCGCGCTGCCCTTCTTCAACTCGCGATCGAGAATGCGTGAGCCTTTATATGCCATAGCCACATATTATTCAGAAGCATATCAATCCGTCAACGGTGAAACATGTGCTCGGTTTGTATCCGATTATTCGGATCGATATCCCGCAAGCCAGGGCGCGTAGTTCAGAGCGGTCCAGGGTGTCACCACGAAAGAGGCTGCGAAGCAACCGGGCAGAATACTAGCCCCACGCGCAGCGAAGCGGAGCGTGGGGGAAACAGTGGGAACTAACATCTAGCCTGCGAAGCTGGCGACAGAAGGCAATACTCTGTGCCCTGATCTCTGCCGCCAGCTACGCAGGCTCCGAGTTCTTCGTGCACGTTCCCCACGCTCCGCTTCGCTGCGCGCGGGGCTAATACTCTGTCCGACTGCTCCGCAGTCTCGTTTGTGGTGACACCTTGTAACGCTCTGAACTACGGCCCCTTTCGTCATTTGCAAAAGCCGGCGACGGGCTTAGAATCTCTCCGAAAGGAAAACAATCGAATATGAAGCCCACGACCAAGTGTTCTCTGGTTGCCGCACTATTGTCTGGTCTGCTGATTTCCGCTGCATTCGCCCAATCAAAGACGGATCCGGTAAATAAGTTTGCCCAGATGGATGACCTCTTGCCGACGCCCAATGAGCAGCGCACAGCCTCGGGCGCGCCTGGCAATCGTTACTGGCAACAGCGTGCCGATTACGACATTAAGGTGGAGCTCGACGATATCAATCAACGTCTGACGGCTTCGGAAACCATCACTTACCACAACAACTCACCCGATTCGCTCTCATATCTATGGCTGCAACTCGATCAGAATATCTGGGCTAAAGACTCGGAAGGACTCGCCACCGAGACCGCTCCTGATTTCAAGAAACTTCCCTTATCAACAATTGAAGCTTTAATTGCCGAACGCGAATTTG
>DASQKG010000529.1:0-12386 GCA_035630655.1 Pyrinomonadaceae bacterium | reverse complement strand
GGGAGACTGAATTTGATTTTTAAGAGTATTTGCAGGCGCCCCAATTTTGGGCGCCCCATTAACAACTACGCATCGAATGTGGAACAGACTTTATAGCCCTCCTCAAAGACCTGTCAAGATTCGCCTGAGACTCGTCCTGGCGGGCGAAATCTTCGGGCGAGGCGAGGGGATTCTTGATGAATCAGCCAACCGGCCACGCCTTCTTACCATCCAAAACCCGACGCAGAAGGCTTCCACCACGTCGGTCACCCTTGCCAGTCTCCACCTGAGCCCGCGCGGAAACCGAAGTGCTGGACGCTGGCTGTCCTAAATTCGCGGTTGTATAATTCGGACCCCAATCGCCCGATCAAAGCAGAGAAAATATGAAGATATTCAGGCCGATCTTTCCCTTTTCCTTCCTTGCCGTCTTGATGATCCTTGCGGTCTCCGCAAGCGCGCAGCAGCCGGCGCCGCAGCAGGCTGCCAGCAAATTCGATGTCACCAATTACAGGATCGAGGCGCAGCTCATTCCAGACCAACACATGTTGCGCGCGGGAGCCGACATTACCGTAGTTCCGTTGGAAGCCACCCGTTCGCTGGTTTTCGAACTCAATGGTTCGTTGCGCGTCGAGAGTATCGATCGCGATGGCAAACCGCTGACGGGTTTTGTGCAGGACGCAGTGGGAGTTGGTTCGCTTGGCCCCAGCGTGAGGGTCGATTTGGGCCAGGTAGTTCCGGCTAATCAACCGATGACGCTTCGTTTCAGATGGAGTGGCGCACTCGTCTCGCCTGAAGGCGGACCCCTGGCAACCAAGCGTTTGGCTTATGTGGGTAACGAAGGCTCGTATTTGATGTATGCCTCGCGCTGGTTTCCGTTTCACGACTATGCGGCGGACCGCGCCACGTCTGACATTACATTGATCGTTCCGGCGGGAGTGCAGGTAGCAGGCACCAGCGACGATCCCGTGGTGGCCCAGTCGGCGCCGAAAGAAGGGGCCGTGCGTTTTCGTTTTGTACACCGCCAGCCGGTGCTGATCGGAAACTTTGCTGCCGGACAATACATCAATCGCAATCTTCGTTTCGGTAATTACGAAATCCAGTTTTATGCGAAGCCAGGCAGCGAAGGCAGGATTAACGGCTATGCAGAGATGATGGGCCAGGTGCTGGAGTTTTACTCCAAGCACTATGGACCACCACTGTTCGGGACTCGTCTGGTGGTGGCCCAGGTTGACGACGATAGTCTTGATGCGTACTCCGGACCGGGCATGATCTTTCTCGCCTCGAGACTTTTTGATTCCTCGCGCCCCATGCCTGACGAAAAGCTGGCCCGGGAAGTGGCTTACCAATGGTGGGGACAGACGGTTGGACTCAAGTCGTTTGACGATGCCTGGCTCTCTCAGGGCCTGGCGGAGTGGAGCGCGTTTGCTTTCCGCGAGTCAAACTTGAGCGGCGGCGCGCTGGAAGCGGCGCAACGCGAACAACAGGAACGAGCGCTCACCTTTGAACAGACTGCCTCGATTGCCCGTGCGCCCGGCGCACTTGACGATCAGTCGGCGGCCTATCAGTCGATCGTTTTCCATAAGGGCGCAATGGTGTTTCGCATGCTGCGCGAAACCCTGGGCAAAGAGAAGTTTGATCATCTGCTGGGAATGTTTCTGCAACAGTTTCGCGGGAAGAATGCGTCGATCGACGATTTCGAGAAATTGGCATCACAGGTCGGCGAGCAGAACCTGCGCTATTTCTTCGCCCAATGGGTCGAAGGAACAGGCGTGCCCGAGTTTACCGTCGATTACCAGATCATCCGCACTCGTTCGGGCAAATTCCGAACGCGTGGGACTGTGAAGCAAACGCTCGAAACGCTTCGCATGCCGGTGCAACTGATGTTGCGAGCAGAGGCCGACAACCAAACAATCATTACTAGGATTGAAGGACGCAGCGAAGACTTCGATTTTGAATCGAGCGGACAGCCCATTGAAGTAGTCGTCGATCCCAACTATAGAATTCTGCGTATGTCGGAAGACCTGCGCGTTTCGATTATTGCGCGACGAGGCATTGAGCAGATGAAGGAAGGCCTCTACGCGGAAGCTCAACAGCAGTTTGAGGCGGCCCTGAAGTTGGATCGCTCAAACTCGTGGGTGTACTACAACCTTGGGCTGCTTTACCTGGAACAACGCAACTGGCAGCTTGCCCTCGACAATTTGGAAGCTGCTCTTAACGGAACCTTGAAGCCCTCGTGGATTGAGGTGTGGGCGCGAATCAAGCGGGGCAACGCCTACGATGCGAAGGGCGATCGCAACAAGGCCGTTTATGAATACAACAAAGCGGTGGCGTCCGGAATTAATTACGACGACGCGCTGACGGTGGCCAAGAAGTTTTTGGCGACTCCCTACGACCCGAAGGCTGCGCAAGCAGGACTGATCACGCCCGGCAATTAAGCGGCTAACCAATCGACGCGAGACGGGCGGTGCATCCTGCGATGTGCCGCCCATTTTCTTTGCCCCAACGGGGCTACGTCTGTAAAGCCCAGGGTTGCCGCGATTTGGCGGCTACCGTGGGAACGGAAAACCATTGATTCCTCAACCGCAACGCGGTTGCGCCTGCTTTCGGCTCTGAGGCAAGTGGCGCAACCGCGTTGCGGTTGATGGATCCCAACTACGCTTCTTACCCCAACGTAGCCGAAGCGGCAACGTTGGGCTTTACTGACGTAGCCCCCTTGTGGGGCATAGGCAGTTGGCTGTTATCCCACTCGCGTCTTACTATCTAACATGCCCAAACCAAGGAGAAAATCATGAGTACACCTCAGAAGAAAGTAGAACCGATCCCGAAGGATTATCCGGGGGTAACGCCGTATCTTTGTGTCAACGACGGTGCCGCGGCCATCGAATTTTATAAGAAAGGGTTCGGCGCGACCGAACTAATGCGATTGCCTGATCCGAATGGGAAGATAGGGCATGCGGAGATCAGGATCGGGCAGGCTCTCGTAATGCTCGCCGATGAGAACCCTGATGTAGATCACGTGAGCCCAACAACTTTAGGCGGCTCCACAGTGAAACTCCACATGTACGTTGAAGACGTCGACAAGTTTTTTGAAACCGCCATCGCTGCCGGAGCAAAGGTATTGATTCCCGTGGCGGACCAGTTTTACGGCGACCGTTCAGGCAGGCTGCAAGATCCATTTGGACATATCTGGCTGGTTTCAACGCATGTCGAAGACGTCTCGCCTGAAGAGATGCAGAAACGCATGGAAGCGTATTCGCAACCTGACAGTTGAGGCACTTTGAAACCGATTTTGTAGGGGTGTCCCTCCGTGGGCGCCCCTCTTCCCGATTCCGCGCGCGTGTCAAAACATTGCGCACTCGCAACGAAGGGGCGGCCACGGAGTGCCGCCCCTACAGAATTACTTGCCAGGCAGATACGTTAACCAGAAATAGATCGCCTGGCCGACGCCAATAAAAAACCCGATGAATGCGCCGAACAACTCAATCGTCTTTAAATGTTGCGACGCAACCGAAAGCACCAGCGCCTCCAGCTTCTCGATGGGATAATCCGAAACCTTTTTCCGCACCAGTCCACCCACATCAAACTCTGCAATCGCGGTAGGTAGTCGCTCCCGTGCGGTGCTAGTGATGCGCTCCACTAACGCTTCGGCCGCACGTTTGGCCGTCTCTTCCGGCAGATGATCGCCAAGCCGTCCAATTGGCGCCTCGAGTAATCGATCGATTTGAGCGTTGAGAATCGTATTGATTGTACGCGCCGTGTCCTCACGCGCCAGAAGTGCAAGCAAGCTTCGTGTCAAAAATTCTTTTGCCCGTTGGATAGTGTCGGGATTTACATGTTGCAGCGCTTCTCCGAGTGTTTGTGGGCGCAGTCGCTCGAGTCCGTCGTGGACATAGGCCGACAGTGAAGCCGTCAACTCTTCGCTCTGGATAAACTCGAGAGCGCGTTCGGTTAGCTGCGTCTTTATCGAGTCAAATTTTTCCGACTCTATTTGGCCGATGAGTTCATTGAGCGGACGCCGCAGGACGTTATCGATCGTGTCATTCAGAAAGGCCTCGGCCTCCTGGAGAAATGCCGGCCCCCGCAGATACTCCTCGATCCGGTGCGGCAGCGTTTTGTTCACCATCTCATCAACTTCCCGGTGTATCCGTTCGCGCGAGATGAAGATTTTCTTGATGAAGGAGAGCTGTTCGTAATAGTCGTCGACTTCCCGCTTGATCAGGGCGCCGATTGTCTTGCGTGTGTTCTCGCTGGTGGCAATGTCGGCGAGATGATGAACGATTGGCGGCACCTGGCTATCGATGCGCTCCTTGATGAACGCGACTGTTTCGGGCGTGAAGGTCTCAGCGAGTGTGGCGTTGCTGTGGGCCAGTTCATCCAGGCGGCCCGAAACAAACTCGCCGAGTTTTTGTTCAAAGCCCTCAGCTTTTACCAGACGATGAAAAGCCTGCTCGACGAAACGCGGAATTTCCTTCAACTTTTCTTCGCTGAGAGTGTCCCCTACGCGGCGCGATAACAACTCATCAATCTGCCTATCGACATAATTCGATATGGCCGCTCGGGTCTCATCACTTTTGAGCAGGTCAGCAATGTAGTCCGCCAGACGTTGTTTAAGTTCAGAAATCGTTTCCAGGACCGGAGCGCGCGCAGCCACGGGGAGTGCTTCGATGAATGAAGGATAAACTTTCCCGAGCAGCTCTTCGGTGTAGGAGTTGACGAAATCCTCGATCTTGCGCTGAAAGAAACTGGTTTCAAACAACGCATCGAAAACGGTGTCCTGCGAAACCAACTCATTGCCTACAGCATTGCCAATCGACTGGGCCAGCTTTTCGCGATGCCGTGGAATCATCCCTTGCGGCCAAATAGTGACGCCGAAAAGCTTCACCGGCTTGTATGGGTGAAACAACATCCAGATGGCCAGCCACGCCGCGCCGAAACCGTGCAGGGTGGCGATCACAATAATGGCCAGCGAAATCAGAAGTTTGAATGTGAACGGGTCCAAGGTGGGTAAATCGTAAAGGGTGAATGGGGATTAGTAAAACGCGTGTGCGTTTTCGGAGAAACCGTCCCTGGATTACTCAGATTCCAGAACCAAGTGAGGTAGGCGATGAAGTCAGTACCACCTCGCGGTAGCAGGTGGGTGGCCTGCTGGATTGAGAAGACCCGTCCGTGTGCCCTCCTTCCTTACCTGAGAGCACACGGACGGGTCTTCTCAATCCAGAGCCCGCTACCGAGGGGTGGTACTGACTTCATAGCCTGCCTCAATCCAGGCGCTCGTGCCGCCCGTTACGTTGAGGAGTTTCTTAAACCCGTGCTGCTCGAGAATGCTGGTGGCGGCACTGGAACGATAACCGCCGGCGCAGATTACGGCGGTAGGCTTGGTGGGGTCGAGGCCAAGGTTTGGAATGATCGGCTCCAGTTTTGAAAGCGGGGCGTGCTTCGCTTTAGGCACATGTCCGCCTTCATACTCAGTTTCACGACGCACATCAAGAATCTGCAATTCGTTTTCTGTCCGGAGAAGATTGTTCAAATCATCGACACTGATTTGCGGCAAGTGTGCCATTCCTAATCCGGATTCACGCCACGCGTTAATGCCTCCGCGTAAATAACCCCGGACCGTCTCGAGACCCACACGCGCCAGGCGCATTACGGCTTCGTCCACTTTTTCGTCGGACTCCGCCACAATTACGATCGGGCTTCCCATTGCGATCAATATCCCTGCCCAGCTTGCAAACTGTCCTCCGAGTCCAATGTTTAATGAACCGGCCACGTGGCCCAGTCCAAACTCGCGAGCGGAACGAACGTCGAGGACTACGTGTCCATGTGTGGCGAGATCACTGAGTTCTTCCGGCGTGAGAGCGGCAGGAAGGGAAACCTGAGATAACGGCTGCGCTCCGGTGCGGTTGATCTCAGCATCTTTCGGAAAGTATGCCGGCGCCTCCGGCAAGTCCGCTGTCATCATTCGAACGAAAGCCTCCTTCGACATGGGCTGCAGGGCGTAATTGAACTTCCGCTGCTCGCCGATAGTCGAACAGGTTTCTTTCGAGAGGTTCTTGCCACACATCGAACCGGCGCCGTGTGCCGGATACACCTCAACTTCATCCGGCAGCGTCAGCAGTTTTTCGTGCAGCGTGTCATACATCATTCCCGCCATGATTTGGGGTGTGTAGCCTTTGCCGCCCGCGAGATCGGGACGGCCAACATCGCCGATGAAAAGCGTATCGCCGGTAAGAAGTTTCTGAGGACTCAAACCTCGCAGAGAGGGACCGCTCCTATTGGGACCGCGGGCGTCCTCGCCCGCCCCCTCTCGCCGGTAGCCTCTTTGGGACTCCGCAATCTCGGTATCCGTCACCAGCACGCAAATGCTTTCAGGCGTGTGACCCGGCGTTTCGAGGATTGTTAGTTTGACCTTACCGATCTTGAGCTCGTCTCCATCCTTCACCGGCCGATGAGGAAACGTAGCCCCCGCCTTTGCGCCGAACACAATCTCTGCGCCTGTTCGTGCCGCTAATTCTCGATGCCCGCTGACAAAATCCGCGTGCAGGTGCGTCTCGATCACATACTTAATCCTGAGCCCCTGCGCTTCGGCTTCATTGATGTATCCGTCGACGTCGCGTTGCGGATCAACTACCGCAGCTTCGCCTTCCGACCCGATCAGGTAGGAAGCATGTGCCAGACAGGCTAGATAGAATTGCTTAAAGTACATATGGGTTCTGTTACCCTCAATTGTGTTGAATCTCGACTACAAGTTCCTTGATCACAGGTGGCGGCAGTCGTGTCCACTGGGGTCGTCCGACCGCCGTGGCGCGCAGCCAGGCCTTACCACCATCAAATTGATCCAACACATCTTCCGTGACGATGGCCATCTTTGAAGCTTCTCGCGTGCGCGGATCAAAAAACACCCAATTGTTGCCTGGCACACGTTGAACCCCAGAGTCACCGAACGCTGACCCTGGACCAGCTCCAGGCGAACGTCTACTGTCGTGCGTGCATAACTAACTACCGTAGTTTCGACGGCCGAACCCGGTCGAAGAATTGAGTCAGTCAATTGTAGATCGAGGCTATGCACTTGATAGTAAGCGCGATAGGCGGCGATCATTCCGATTACCAGATATGCACTTACCACAAGAATACACGTTCTTCTTAGTAGTATGAGTGGTCGCGCAACCTTGACTTGTGGAACCTCGAACATGCGGACTACTCCATTCTTATTCTTCGCCGGGTGCCGTTGTCTGGGGCAACTTATAAAACTCCCGCGCCGGCTTCAGAGGCCGCAGCATCCAGTAAGGGCGGCGTGTGCCGTCGGGTGAATGTGTGTCTGCGGGTCGCGTCATCCGGAGCCACTTCTTATAAACCTCGCGGGACTTCGCCGTGTCCACGTGAATATCGCCGTAATTGTCCGTTGCCTTTGCTTTGACGACGCGGACGGCCTGGTGCCAGCAATGCATGCCGGAGATCGGATCGGGGTGGACCGGAAACGTCAGGTTCTGATGCACGCCGACATCGTTCCACCAGATGCGTAGAGTGTCAGCGTCGCTGGACTCATAAGGGCCCGCTCCGTTTTTGCGTTCAAGTCCCCACTTCGTTCCTTTGTGACTCAGATTGACTGTGGCCATCATTTGCCGCTGGCCATTCTCATGCACCTTCCAACGGCCCATGTGATGACTGCAGGCAACGATGCCCGGCTTGATTCCTTCCGTTACCCAGGCACGGACGACGAAGTATCCAATCTCAGTTTCGACCCGCACCAGATCACCCGTGACGACGCCGAGCTTTGCCGCATGGCTGGTGTGAAGCCAGAGCGGATTGGTGTGCGCGATCTCGTTTAGCCATTTTGCGTTGGCGCTGCGGGTGTGGATTTGAATGGGCAGCCGGAAAGTTGAAATCAGGATCGTCGGATCGGGTTCCAGGTTTTCAGGATGCACGTGACTCTTCACATAACCTGGAACCGCGTGTTCGCGCCAACCCCAATCTGCAAGCGTTTGCGAATAGAATTCCAAACGGCCACTTGGTGTGGGAAAACCACGACGTATTTCGCCGTCAACTCTGACACCGGCAAAACGCCTGCCGTCGTGATCGCCGTCGGGGCTTGGCACAGGCACGATGTTTGGCGATGCCGGCTTCTGCGCCCGCGAGAAGACCCGACCGAAACGGTCCTCGCTGATGTCATCGAGTTCCACGCTCGGCACGGGCTCTTCATATATCGCGCCGACCTTTCTCGTTATTTCAAACGCGCCATACCGTCGCATATATTCGAGCGGCGTTAGATTCTCCGCGGCGGCCTTTTCAGGCAGACCCGGAACGGAGTTTTCGAAAAGCCATCCGTAATATTCGTCCACGCTCAGGCGCGTGCCCGGTTTCTGCTTTGACTCAACAAACTGACGAATACCCAGCGAGCCGTCACGGTCGATCCGCCAGGTAAGCTCCATCCAGAATTCATTCTCTTCCCAAACTTCGCCGGGATTCACCTGGCGCGTGTCGTCAATCTCCTCGCCGTCGCGCTGGCGTGCTGCTTTCATCACCGGCTGGCGGAAGCCGAGCCACTGCGAATCGTGCGTTTCGTACGAATGTAGATCGTGCCGTTCGGGCCCGAGTCCCATCGGCAGAATGTAATCGGCAAAGTAAGCTGTTTCACTCCAAACAGGTGTGAGCGCCACATGGCAACCAACCAGGCTTTCGTCGGTGAGTGCTTCAATCCATGAGAAGCCATCGGGGTTGGTCCATACAGGGTTGTAGACGCGCGTGAAATAAACATCGAGTTTTCCGCGTCCATCTTTTAAGAGGTGTGGGAGCAGGAACGACATTTCGTTCATCGAGAGTGGATATTCGCGGGGCCAGGTCTTTTCGTTCCACATCTTTGGATGCGGCGGCGTGTAAATGGGCCGAGGCACAAACTTGTTCCACGCATTGGGAAAGACCCCGCCTTCCGTGGCGATCGCCCCCAGCAGAGCATTGATCATGAAGAGCGAGCGGGCGACGGTCCATCCGCCGCTAATGCCTGAAGCGGCACTGCGCCAATTGTGACTTGAAAAGCGTGTGCCCGCAGTTGAGACGAGCTTTGCGATCTCTTCAATAATCCGCGCATCGACGCCTGACTCCTGCGCTGCGAATTCAAATGTGTACTGGGCGTAGATTGCTTTTAGCGTTCTCTCGAATTCCTCGAAGTTAGCTGCCTCGCGCTGTAGGCGCGACATGTTTATAGACGATTCGTCATCCCCAGATCCGCGCGCGCGGAAGGGGGTGTTTGGTGTCTGCGGATCTATAAACATTTCGCCGCTACGCGGCGGGGGGCCTGCGGTTTCCTGCGCATTCATCGTTGCATCCTGGTCCAGACATTCTTCCCAGTTCCACCAGCGGCGCACAAACTCGCGGTTGTAGAGATTGTTTTGAATTAGATAGTTTGCGATGGCCAAGAGCATAGCGGCTTCGGAGCCGGGATATGGAGCAACCCAATAATCTGCATGCGTGGCGGTGTGGGATAGACGCGTGTCGAATACGATCAACTTTGCGCCGTTGGCTTTGCCGTCAATAACCCGTTGTGCGTGTGGGTTGAAGTAATGACCCGACTCGAGATGTGCGCTGATAAGCAGAATGACTCTCGCGTTAGCGTGATCGGGGCTGGGGCGGTCGAGGCCCATCCAGAGTTGATAGCCTTCGCGGCTGCCCGACGAACAGATGTTTGTGTGGGAGTTGTGACCGTCAATGCCCCAGGCTGCGAGGATGCGCTCGGTGAATCCGTCTTCGCCCGGACGGCCAACGTGATACATGATCTCATCGCGCCGGTCTTCGACAATCGCTTTTCTGATTCGAGAGGCGATGTCGTCGAGTGCTTCGTCCCAGGTGGTGCGTTCCCATTTTCCTGCGCCACGTTTCCCGGCGCGCTTCAATGGATAAAGAATGCGATCGGGATCTGTAATCTGATTCAGGGTTGCCGGCCCTTTGGCGCAGTTGCGTCCCCGGCTCCCGGGGTTCTCAGGATTGCCCTCAAACTTCTGGACTTCGCCGGTGACCTTGTCGATGTAAGCCAGCAGACCGCAGGCGGATTCGCAGTTGAAGCAAGTGGTGGGAACCAAAGAATAATGGCGTTCCTTGCGCCTGGGCCAGGCTTGCGAGTCAAGCTCGGTCCAATCACCCCATCGCTCCTTTGGTGGAAACGCGGCGAGATGGCTGCGGCTCGGGCCAGGATAGAAGGTTTCGTTGTTACTCATAGACCGAGCCATCCTCGCAATGAACGTTCTAACTCGCCTGCGTCTTCGGAAGAGACCTTGCCGATGTTTTTGAGGATTAAGGTCTGATGAATCGTGAGAAGCCCCCGCTTAACCGCTGAAGCGATATTAAGACCTGCTCCCTTCCAATCCTTCAGCACGAATTCTCCGGCGAGAAGGCTGTCAATCTTGCTTGTTAGAGGAACCAGGAAAACGTCCTGAGAAACGTGCGATGTGCTCACCGCGACCGCCGGTCTAACCTTGAAGTCGGACCGATCTGAAAAAGGGTAACGGACGAGAACGACATCACCTTTCGAGCAACTCGGCATAGACATCGTCCTCGGGATTATCCCAGATGGCCCGTAGGGAGACTTCGCTCGCCCTTAACCAGAAGTCATCGCCGTTTGACAAAGCGGTAACTAAAACTTCAGTTCCATCGGGCATATCGAGTTTCTCGAGAGGCTCGATTCTCCCATCGTTAATTACAGCGCGTATTCTTTCTTGCATACTATCTCCGCTCAGAGCTGCCGTCAGGTAAGGATTTTACGCTCGGCAGGATAGAAAGTTCTACGCCAGCGGCACGGACTGTCCGGCCTGCACATACGCATTCTCGAAAAGCATTAATCCAACCAAAGCCAGCGGTGCGCCGGCGACGCCAACGGGCGTGGATATCAAGCCGAATATCGCCAGCGCGGGCAGCAATCCTCCCAGAATCGACAGCGCGGTTCCAATCCAGAAGTCGCTCTTGTAGCGGCCATAGACCATCTCCCAGATCGCCAGGCGCGCGTGAGCTGTTGGGTGTGTCAGCGAAACTTCACCCCAGATCATCAGCAAATGCAGCAGACTGGAAACAACCAATATCCATCGCAGGTATTGAAGGTCCAGACGAACGGTATCAATCACTCCGCTCAAGTCGTCTGATTGGATCGCACCTTCAAGGAACACGACAGCCAGTACCAAAACTGCCGAACCCAGCAAGAGCGCTTGTACTAAGAGGTGCGGGGGCAGCAGTGGGTTCTGCCACATGTCGCGTGCCTTGGCCTGCGCAAAAAGGTAAGCCGTGTAAACCGCGGTCATCACCGACAAGGGTATGCCGGGAATTATCAACCAGCGTTGCACTGTTTCCGAGCCGAGCCAACTCGCAAGGAAGTGAATGAGCAGCACCAGCGAATATCCGGCAATGATGAATGCGCCTTTCACCAGCCAACTACGCCACTGCGGTCTGGTGAAAATCAGGTGAAAACGTTCCGGGTGTTCGAGGTCCCAGATCAACAAAGCCCCGGTGATACCCAGGAACGCACCCGACGCGATGGGCGTGGCCCATAGCCAAATCAATCCATCGGCTCGCATAAACCCAGACAAAACCAGCAGCGCCGCGACCAGATAGACCCCGCTTGCGATTCCCTTGGTCCATGTATACAAACTCACGCGCCAGTCCCAGGGAATCGAATGCGCCACGTCGTAGGAAAGTAGTGCCGCCGCCGAGCTGTTATTGAAGTTTGGATTACCCGAAACGACCGTGGTGGTCGACGCCTGTTGTTCGCTCCACATGAACAAACCACCATCCGGTCGCCGCGCCGCCAGCGGATCCAGCGTCGCCTGGTGCGCGCCCTTGTAGAAAAGTTTTGGCAGCGTCTCCTTTTCCGGTCGCCTCACGGCAACCGGCTCGCGGTTGATAATCTGTGCCACATACGACTCGCCGTCGTTCATGTCGCCAACCAAAATCGCCTGGGTGGGACAAACAACTACGCACGCCGGTTCCAGCCCCACGTCAATTCGATGCGCGCAGAAGTTACACTTCTCAGCCGAGTGGTCTTCAGGATTGATGAAGATGGCGTCGTAAGGGCAGGCTGCCATACACGCTTTGCAGCCAATGCAAATCGATTTGTCGAAATCCACAATGCCGTCGGCGCGCTTGAACATTGCCGTTGTCGGACAGGCAGTGACACATGGGGCATGCGCGCATTGATTGCAGCGCGTCACCTGATGCGCGCGTCGCGCCTGCGGGAAAATGCCGATATCAACGTGCTTGACGTAGGTGCGCGTAACGCCGAGCGGAACAATGTTTTCCGACTTGCAGGCAGTCGTGCAGGCATGACAACCAATGCAACGTGTGTTGTCGATGACCTTGGCCCACTTAATCTGCTGCGGCTCGATCATATGTTTGGCTAAGTAATGAAGGGGCAGACTATAACACGGCGAAGG
>DASQKG010000528.1:0-6200 GCA_035630655.1 Pyrinomonadaceae bacterium | reverse complement strand
CGTGCATTTGCGCGGCAGGGCGCGCATATTGGACTCCTGGCACGCGGAAGAGACGGCCTTGAAGGCGCGCGCAATGATGTGGAAGCCTTGGGCGGCAAAGCTGTAGTGATTCCGGTAGACGTGGCCGATGCCGAGGGAATTGAACATGCGGCTGAAGCGGTAGAGTGCGAATTTGGACCTATCGATATCTGGATCAATAACGCAATGGTTTCGGTTTTCTCGCCCGTGAAGAAGATGACTCCGGAGGAATACAAGCGAGTTACAGAAGTCACTTATCTCGGTGTCGTGTATGGCACGCTCTCGGCGCTTAAGAGAATGCTCCCGCGAGATCGCGGAGTCATCGTTCAGGTCGGCTCAGCTCTCGCTTATCGCGGCATACCACTTCAATCGGCGTATTGCGCGGCGAAGCACGCGATCCAGGGTTTCCATGATTCTTTGCTCAGCGAACTGATTCACGACAAGTCGAACGTGCGCGTGACGATGGTGCAACTGCCGGCTATGAACACTCCGCAGTTTTCATGGGTCAAAAGCCGTTTACCGCGCAAGCCGCAGCCCGTGCCACCAATTTATCAGCCTGAGATCGGAGCCGATGCGGTTCTTTTTGCAGCGCATAACGACAGACGCGAAATGTATGTTGGTTATCCGACAGTTGAAGCAATCATCGGCGACAAGATCGCGCCAGGGTTCGCGGATTGGTATCTGGCAAGAAATGGCTACGATGCACAACAAACTGCCGAGCCTGTCGAACCTGACAGGCGTGACAATCTTTGGGAACCCGTGCCGGGCGATCACGGCGCACACGGAACATTCGGCGACCGCGCAATTATGTCGAGCCCTCAGCTTTGGATCAGTAAGAATCGCAAATGGCTGACGATAGCCGGGGCCGGTCTTACCGGCTTCACGCTTGGCACATTTCTAAAGCGAGCACTAATAAGAAGGGCATGAGCAGCCTCAATTTCTTCTGTAACCTGGCAGAAGCAGCGACGCCGCTCCCGCATTTCTGGGAACACACGGTCGGTAGTGATCACGCGCCTGTCGCTCTGCGTGCTGATTGGCAACGCCAGTTGCAACGTTGTCACAACGAGTTGGGCTTCAAGTATGTGCGCTTTCACGGTCTGCTCTCTGACGATATGGGCACGCTCGTCCGAGAAAAAGGCAAACTCCTGTATTCGTTCTTCAACGCCGATCAAATCCTTGATTTTCTTCTCTCGATTGGGATGAAGCCTTTCGTTGAGTTGAGCTTTATGCCTTCCGCACTCGCTTCACGCAACAAGACTGTTTTCAATTACAAAGCTAACGTCACGCCGCCCAGAGACTATAAGCAATGGGCGACTTTGATAAATCGGCTGGTTTCTCATTGGGTTGATCGCTATGGTGTGGCAGAAGTGCGTGAGTGGTTTTTCGAGGTTTGGAATGAACCAAACCTAAAGGCGTTCTGGACGGGCACGCAACGCGATTACTTCAAGCTCTACCGCTACACGGTCGAGGCGATCAAGCAAGTAGATGCCTCGCTTCGCGTGGGTGGTCCGGCCACGGCAAAGAGCCAGTGGATTGAGGAATTCGTTGAGTTCTGCGAACGGAACAAAGTACCAGCAGACTTCATTAGTACACATCAATATCCTACTGATGCCCTGGGAAGTGCGGATGATGACACCGAACTCCAACTCTTCAAGAGCCAACGGGGACTCATGCGGGAAGTGGCCCAGGACACATGCCGGCAAGCGCGGGGGAGACCTGTTTATTACACCGAATGGAACTCTTCATCGAATCCGAGAGACCCTCTTCACGATGAGTCGTATGCCGCAGCTTTTGCTGTCGCGACGATAAGGGAAGCAAGGGGACTGGTTGAAGGCTACAGCTTCTGGACTTTCTCAGACATCTTCGAAGAAAACTACTTTCCCTCGCAGCCTTTTCACGGCGGCTTTGGATTGCTAAACCTGCAGGGCATTCCCAAACCGACCTATCGCGCCTTCGAGCTTCTCCACAATACCGGTACCGAGCACTTCCTGGTGGATGGTCTGCATGAAACTGTCGATTGTTCAGTGATTCGAAAAGACTCGAGTCTGACGATCTTGCTCACGAATCACACCACGCCAGGACATTCGATTGAGACCGAGCACCTTGAGATAAGGCTGAACAACGTCCCTGAGCCAAATGACGCTCATATCCAGCGAGTCGATGCAGAGCATGCGAACCCGAAACAGGTATGGGAGCAGATGGGCCAACCTGAATACTTGACGCGAAAAGAAGTCGAGAAACTCGAGGAAGCATCCCAGGTCGTGAAAGTAAAACAACGATTCAAATACGAAGATGGCGCGCTATTTCTGAAAGCTGACTTGCCTCCACATGCTGTCGCAGCAATAACTGTTGATTTCGCACAAGGGAAAAACAAAAGAGACTAATGAAGGTACTGGAGCCGTCGTTAACCGATGAAAGCCTGGTTAGGCTCGAACGCGATACTTTCAAGTACTTCGCGGACGAAATGAATCCCGAAAATGGACTCGTGCCTGACAACACCAAACAGGGAGCCCCATGCTCGATTGCTGTCGTTGGCTTCGCCCTGACTATTTATCCGATTGCCGTTGAGCGCGGGTACATGACACGGAAGGAAGCAATCAAACGTTGTTTGATCACCTTGCGGTTTTTCCATGACGAACCCCAGGGAACCGGAACAGACGCCATCGGCTACAAGGGTTTCTACTATCACTTTCTCGATATGAAGACCGGAAGGCGCGTTTGGAACTCTGAAGCCTCAACGATCGACACAACGTATCTTCTCGCTGGGGCGCTCACGACAGCGATGTTTTTCGACCGTGATACGAAAGAAGAACGTGAAATTCGCGATCTCTCTGAAGCGCTCTACGCCCGCGCCGACTGGCGCTGGGCGCAGAATGGCGGCCTCACAGTAACGCACGGGTGGAAACCGGAGTCGGGATTTATCAAGTACCGCTGGACCGGATACAGCGAAGCCTTGATCCTGTACGTTCTTGGTTTGGCATCTCCGAGTTTTCCCCTTCCCGAGGACAGTTACCGCGCTTGGACCAGAACCTACAAATGGAAGAAGCTTTATGGTCATGAGTTTCTTTATGGCGGACCACTTTTCATCCATCACCTTTCACACCTCTGGATTGATTTTCGGGGCATCCAGGATGAGTACATGAGGGACAAGGCAATCGATTATTTTGAAAACAGCCGGCGCGCGATTTACGCACAACAGGCGTATGCCATGCGTAATCCGAAAAAGTACGTCGGTTATGATCGCTATTCCTGGGGGATTACCGCCAGTGATGGTCCCGGCCCGGCAGTTCGAAAGTTCAAAGGCAGAACGATTCGCTTCTACGATTACATCGCGCGCTCCATACCCAATGGTCCTGACGACGGCACGCTTGCACCCTGGGCCGTTGCCGGCTCTCTTCCTTTTGCCCCTGAAGTTGTGTTGCCCTCTCTCAAACGAATCAACCGGGATTATCCCGAGATGACCAACAAGTATGGATTCAAGTGCAGTTATAACCCGACGTTTACTTCAAGCAAAGGTAAAGGCAAAGGCTGGGTTTCCGAAGGTTATTACGGCTTGGACCAGGGTCCGATTGTGATGATGATTGAGAACTATCGCTCTGGCTCGCTTTGGAGATTGATGAGGCAATGTCCATATGTCGTCAAAGGATTGCGACGTGCCGGGTTTCAAGGTGGTTGGTTGGGAACAAGTAAGTAACCGAACGGATAGTGCCTCAATCGGATCGTCCGGGGGCTTTTTCTACTCCGATCGTCCCCGGTGCTCCCGGTCTGCGTCTTCTCAAACAACCGTTTCGGATAACCGAACTCAAGCAGTCAGTTAATACGCGCTGACCCGCTTGGCCTCCGCTTCTCGTTCACAAATTTAGCTATCGCGTTGATGAGATCCGGAGCAACGGGCAGCCCGGGATCACTATAGGATGAGACTTGCTTGCCCTGATCATTGGAGACTGTCTTGAGAACTTGATTCATTCCCTCAATCAATAATAATGTCGCCGCTGGAATGGCGTCAGCCAGTCCTTTGGCATCTGCCGCGCGCGCCTGCAAATCTGTCGTACCCTGCACAAACTGTGGCTAATGAGTCGGGGTTGGATCAATACAACCCTGAACCGGCTGTCGCGACGTTGCACAGCTCGCGATACGCTGTATCGTGGCGGCCCACCGTATTCTTGTACTATTATCCCCGTCGATGATCAGTGCAAAATGCAGGACCAGGTCTTGTTTCGTGCGCACAACTCTCTTGATCGGCGTCATCATCTGTTTGTGCTTTTCCGTTGGTGAAGGTTTACGATTGAGGCCATTCCCTATATCCGCGCTCGTCGAGTCCGAGCCGACGAAGGTGCAGCTTAATGCCACTGCCTCGCATGAAACTTCGCTTTGCAAGTATGGTCCACTGGACGTGCCCACGCGGGTGCAGAAGCGCAGCAAACGACAGGTGGTGGATTACGGAAACGCACCTTCTCAAAACAGCCGCGGTTTGACTGTTCACCAGGCTCTCCGCTCAAGTGCCAACGAACCTGCCAGCATTGTTTCCCGGCTTTTCGGATCACATCTCTCGGGCCGCGCGCCGCCTTCCAACTCCTAGTCCGGATTAGAAAATCAATATTGGCCGAACGTTTGAACAGCACTTAGGGTTCGCGGGTTGTTCGTCTATCCGTCGTCAATTCGAATCCGAGGGAACAATTAATGAGCCACACTACCGACGACGTTACGATTTCGGATCGCGCTACGGACCACATAAGGAGGAGATGGTAGGTGGCAAGCCTTGACCTCTCTGTGACCATTAAGTTTCTTTTCCTGGCGGCAGACCCTTCTGCCGGGCATGGAGCTGGAGATCTGCTAAACAATATCGGCTTGTGCGTCATAGTCGCTGCAGGCCTCGCCTTCATAGCGAACAAGCTGAAACAGCCGGCCCTTCTGGCTTACTTGTTGGCGGGCGTCTTGATCGGTCCTGAAATCGGATTCAGGCTCATCACCGATCACGAAACCATCGAAGTCATTTCCGAAATTGGATTGGTTCTCCTGCTGTTTATTATTGGTCTGGAGATGGATCTGAAGAAGCTTCGCGCTTCGGGCAAGCCTGTTATAGCGACAGGCGTCACTCAATTTCTGTTCTGCGTGGCTCTCGGCATTCCCTTTTTTCTCCTGCTGGGCTTTCGCGTTGGAGATCCAAATGCCTTTGGCGGAGAATTCGGGCTTTTCTACATGGCGGTTGCCGCGGCCATTTCCAGCACGATGATTGTAGTTAAGCTGCTCTATGACAAGTTTGAGTTGGATACACTCCCCGGTCGCATCACTCTTGGTATTCTGGTGTTCCAGGATATTTGGGCCATCATCGCGCTCGCGCTGCAACCAAATCTACGCAACCCCCGCATCACACCGCTGGCAGCCTCGTTCGGAAAAGGGATTCTGCTAGTGGCCCTCAGTCTCCTGATCAGCCGCTATGTGCTGCCACGCCTCTTTCGCTCCGCAGCTAAAATTCCTGAACTGGTTCTAATAATGGCGCTGGCGTGGTGCTTTCTCATATGTGCCGCGGCAAGCTATTCCGGCCTATCCAAAGAGATGGGAGCTTTGATAGCAGGCGTGGCGCTTTCTACATTTCCCTACAGCCTTGATGTCATTGCCAAAGTCATAAGCATTCGGGATTTCTTTGTCACACTATTCTTTGTTGCCCTGGGCATGAAAATCCCCATGCCTACCGCTACCATTCTGGGCCTGGCTGCTTTGACATCTGTTTTCCTGATCGCCAGTCGCCTGATCTCTATCTTTCCGGTGCTCTACGTCATGCGCTATGGTCACCGAGTGAGCTTGATACCGGCTATCAATCTCTCCCAGATCAGCGAGTTCTCTCTGGTAGTCGCCTCTTTGGGGCTCGCGTTCGGGCATATCAACAATCAGACTGTGTCGCTGATCATATTTGTTTTCGTGATCACCTCAACTACCTCAACCTATATGATTAGCTACAACCACCAACTTTCCCAGTACTTCAGCCGGGTGCTTTCGACTTTATTTCTCAAAGATATCGCATCGGGAGGTCAAGGCGCCGGCGAGTCCGCCCTGACTTCTCCCAAGCCGATAGTCTTCCTGGGATTCTTCCGCGAGGCGAGCTCCATAATTCATGGGTTTGAACTCAGCAACTCCGAAAACGGTCGTCACACTTTACTCGATGACATTCTGGTCATTGACTT
>DASQKG010000527.1:0-6714 GCA_035630655.1 Pyrinomonadaceae bacterium | reverse complement strand
CTTGTTGAACGCAGCGCAGATGGCCCTGGTATCTTCGAGTTCGGCATGATTTGCCGGGGGCGGTATCGCTGGTTGATAGGAAAAGATGGTTAATGAAGAAGGGATTCCAATTTCAAGCTGAGGTTCGGTAGTGTTTAACCTGAATAAAAAGGGAGGTTTGCACTTGGCAAACCTCCCAGGTAGTAATCGAGCTAGTGACTAACCTAGTCGACCTCGCCGGCGCTCGCAGCTTCTGCTTTTCGATCTTCGTCGCGCAACACCGCCTTACGGGAAAGTTTGATCTTGTTCCCTTCCTTGCCGATGCACTTGACCATGATCTGTTGGCCTTCCTTCAATTCGTCGCGGACATCCTTCACACGCCGGTCTGCAATTTCCGAGATGTGAAGTAGCCCGTCCGTTCCTGGAAATATTTCAACAAACGCACCGAAGTCAACGATGCGCGAAACCGTTCCCAGGTAAGCTTGGCCCACTTCGGCTTCCGCAGTAATACCGCGAATCCGGGCTACCGCAGCTTCGGCAGCTTCACCGCTGGCGGTGGCGATTGAAATTGTGCCGTCGTCGGAAACGTCAATCTTCGCACCCGTCTCTTCCACAAGAGCACGAATCATCTTGCCGCCTGGTCCAATGACGTCGCGAATCTTGTCGGGATTGATTTTGATTTGGATGATGCGCGGAGCGTGGGCCGAAATATCCTGGCGCGGCTCTGCAATGGCTTGCTGCATCACGTTCAGGATATACAAACGACCTTTTCTTGCCTGCTCGAGCGCTTCCGCCATGATCTGGGCATTGATGCCCGCTATTTTGATGTCCATCTGAAGGGCGGTAATGCCGTCGTTGGTGCCGGTCACTTTGAAGTCCATGTCGCCATAGTGATCTTCTGCACCTGCGATGTCCGTCAAAATCGCATACTTGTTACCTTCCATCACAAGTCCCATTGCCACGCCGGCGACCGGCGCTTTCAAAGGAACGCCCGCATCCATTAGCGAGAGGGTGCCGCCGCAGACACTAGCCATCGACGACGAGCCGTTTGACTCAGTGATGTCGGAAACAATTCGCAGCGTGTATGGGAATACCGATTCATCTGGCAGCACAGGCTCGAGCGCTCGTCGCGCCAGCACCCCGTGTCCAATCTCACGGCGACTTGAAGAACCGAATCGCCCCACTTCTCCCACCGAGTAATGTGGGAAATTGTAGTGAAGCAGGAAGCGTCGCTTCACTTCACCCTTTTCCAGGTCATCCATGAACTGCTCGTCTTCCTTGGTGCCGAGGGTCGTAGTGACGATGGCCTGGGTCTCGCCGCGAGTGAAAAGCGCGGAGCCATGAACGCGAGGCAGCCAACCAACTTCGCAGCTGATGGGACGTATCTCGGAGAAACGACGGCCATCCGGGCGACGCCGGTTATTGAGGATGTCGTCACGGAATATGGTTTCCTTCAGATGATCGAAAACCTTTTTCGCCATCTGGCGTTTTTCAGGTTCATCTTCCGGATAACCTTCCACGACCTCTTTCTTGAGAGCATCTACGCCGGCGTAGCTGTCTCGTTTTTCCTGAGCCGTGGTGTCCAGCGCTGCTCGCAGACGATCAGCATAGTTTCGCTGAACTTCTCCGAGCATCTCCTGATTAAGTAGAGGCGGCTCTACTGGACGCTTCTGGATGTCGAGGGCTTTGTAAAGCTCTTTCTGCCAACGGCACAGGCGGTTGATTTCCTTGTGGGCCAACATCAGGGCCTCGAGCATGATTTCTTCCGACACTTCGGAGGCGCCGGCTTCAACCATCACGATCGCTTCTTCCGTACCGGCAACGATCAGATTCAGTCGCGACTCACGCACTTCATCGTAGGTTGGATTAACGATATAACGACCTTCTATTAGCCCGATGCGCACGCCCGCGATCGGATTCATGAACGGAATATCCGAAAGGTAAAGCGCACACGACGCTCCCGTGATTGCAATAACGTCCGGATTATTGTCGGGGTCTGCTGAAATGACGCTGGCGATTACCTGTGTTTCGTTGCGATAACCTTCGGCAAATAGTGGACGGCAGGGACGGTCGATCATCCGGCTGGTGAGTGTTTCCTTTTCGGTAGGCCGTCCTTCGCGCCGGAAGTAGTTACCCGGAATTCGGCCGGCTGCGTAATTCGCTTCGCGATACTCCACGGTCAGTGGAAAGAAATCGATTCCTTCGCGGGTTGTCGGGGCTCCCACGGCAGCCACCAGCAACATCGTGTCACCATAACTGATAATCACGGATCCATCCGCTTGCTTGGCGACCCGGCCGGTTTCGACGGTCAAATCCTTGTCGCCCAGTTTGATTGATTCTTTAAGATATTTCTTTACTGTCATCTTGTTTATCTCCTTCGGACAATTGCCTGAAACTACTCAGGTCGCGAGCGTCTCGTGCGCCTCGCTTTTGTTGTTTTCATACTGACGCTACGTGAAGCGTTAAGGGGTTTCGGAGGTGTAACATCAAAAAAGGCGGCACGAGGCTCATAACCGTGAGCTCATGCCGCCTTTTTTGCGTTACGCTAAGGCCGAACGCGCCTGCTTGCCGGGGAGTATCGCCGTCACGTTCGGCATCCGCAGCAAACTCTTCGATAGACGCGGGCTTTCTGAAATTTGAGATTCGAAGTTCTCTCGTTCTTAAGGTCGCTTGGGCTTCTAACGTCGCAGGCCCAAACGGGTCACTACTTCGTGATAACGCTCAATATCCGTGCGCTTCAAGTAATCCAATAGACTTCTTCGCTGCGAGACCATCTTAAGCAGGCCGCGCCGCGAGTGGTTGTCTTTCTTGTGGGTCTTGAAGTGTTCTGTAAGCTCGTTGATTCGTTTGCTGAGTAAAGCCACCTGAACCTGTGGCGAACCTGTATCCGCATCATGGCTGCGGAAATCGGTAACAATCTGTGCTTTCGTTTCTTTTGCTAAAGGCACTGCTTTAGATGATCCTCCTCGAGAGCAGAAGACCCGTCAACTGACGGCAACCGCTAAGATTAAGTGTCGGGGTAACTTAACACGCACCTTGGGGAGTGTCCAGCGGAGGCGCTTGGGGGGTATTCGTAACAGAACCGACCGCTGCATCTGAGGAACTAAGCTATTTTTCCTTGTCATTTGCCCCAACCGGGGCTACGTCTTACAGCCCAGGGTTGCCGGGCTTTGACGGCTACCCTGGGGAAACGCGAGCGATTAGCTCCTCAACCGCAAAGCGGTTGCGCCTGTTATCACCCGAGCACAACCGCGTTGCGGTTGAAAACTATCCTCCCCACTCTTCCCAGGGTAGCCGTCAGGCCCGGCAACCCTGGGTTGTAAGACGTAGCCCCGTTGGGGCAAAGACAATCCAGTTTCCAAAGCCTGCACATGCACTCGGCCCTGTACTGCAGGTCTGATACCATCGGCGGCGAACCCAATGACAAACAAAGACGCGCACATTGTAATCGTTGGCGGGGGCTTTGCCGGCCTGTTTACCGCCCTCGACCTGGCGGGAACCGGCAAAGTTACGCTCATCAGCGACGCGGATCATTTTCTGTTCACCCCGATGCTTTACGAGTATCTGAGCGGCGAGGTTGAGGATTGGCATATCGCGCCAAAGTACACGGAGCTTCTCGAAGAAGACGTGAACCTGATCCAGGATAGGGTAAGCGAAATTGATCTCGGTGCCAGGTCAATCAAATTTGAGAATGGAACCAATACCCTGACATACGATGTTCTGGTAGTGGCGGTCGGCGGCGTTACAAACTACGCCGGTGTTCCAGGAGCCGCTGAGAATTCCATCCCTTTTCGCAAGATTGCTCACGCTGATCAGTTGCGCCAAAGAATGATCGACGCACTGGACCATGTGCCGCCTGATCTGCCGCCCCAGGATGTACAGCGCGCATTGACGTTCGGGGTCGTTGGCGCCGGCGCCAGCGGTGTTGAGCTTTCGACCAAAATGGCTGACTTACTGCTCGATGCCTTCAAACGACGCGCACTCCCTGGCGAGCCCCGTGTCCTGGTCGTTGAGATGGGTGACCGGGTTGTGCCGGGAATGGGCAATGAGATGCGCGAATACGTCGAGGATGCGTTGCGGCAATCACATGTGGAGGTGCACACACTTACGCGCGTCGTGAGAGTTACCCCAAATGGCTTCACGATTGAACACAATGGTCATCAGACGGAGATAGAAGCAGCGGCGGTCGTGTGGACCGGAGGTGTACGCGTCGGCCCGGTGGTGGAAAAGTTAGACCTCGATAAAAACGAACGCGGACTGATACTGGTGGAGCCTACGCTTCAGACGCGCCGGCATCGCAACGTGTTCGGGTTAGGCGACATTGCTTTCTATCCCGACGCCACCCCCACCCTCGCCGGCACCGCGCAACTCGCATTTCAGGAAGCCGGACTCGCTGCTGACAATGTGAAGGCGTTTTTAGCAGGTGATGAACTCAAAACGAAACACTTCGAAGAGTTAGGCGAAGCTGTCAGTCTGGGCACAGAACGCGCCGCAGTACTGGCGGGTGGAAAAGCTTTTGGTGGTCCACTCGCCCGCCAGGCACGCTTTGCCCTTTACACTTCCAGGCTGCCCACCTGGCATCATCGGCTGCGCGTGGGCGCCAGCTGGTTTTTTGGCGGCACAGCGCCCCGGCCGCTCTTGCCGCTGGGCATTCAGAGGTAGTCTCGTGGCGCTTGGAGCAACAGCGAAAGCCCGGATACGAGTTCTGTTAATCGCAATCGTAACGCTGGGAGCGCTTGGCTTATTTCTTTGGGCCAGAAACAGGCAGTCCACTGTTACGCCCGTAACGACAATTAACGAGGTGGCACCCCCAGCGTCTGCGACCCCAACGCCTGCGATCTCACCAACGATAAATCCACTGGTCACATCGGCAACGCCATCTCCGGCAGACATTCCCCAAGCTGAGCCGGGGCTCTCACCGAGCCAGACAGGTGGAGATGCGGCACCGTCGACCACTTTCATCGGCAAACTCAACCTGATCATTCCTGTTGCCGGCGTCAAACCTGAACAACTATTGGACACATTTACCGATGCCCGTTCGGAGGGGCGGTCGCATGACGCTATTGATATTCAGGCGCCGGCCGGAACACCTGTATTAGCTGCCACTGAGGGAGAAATCGTCAAACTCTTTCAAAGCGAACGTGGCGGCACAACTATCTATCAGCTGAGCCCCGATAAGAAGCTCGTCTTCTACTACGCCCATCTTCAGCGTTATGCCGATGGAATCACCGCAGGAAAGTATGTGCGGCAGGGAGAGGTGATTGCGTATGTAGGCGACACTGGAAACGCGGGCGCCGGAAACTATCACCTGCACTTTTCAATCGCCGCCCTCGCTGATCCAAAGCGCTATTCGGAGGGAACCAACATTAATCCATACCCGCTGCTGGGGAAGTAGCCCGTCTTTGGAGTGCTGCGGCCAGGCGCAGCACTCCAAGGAGTAATTTCTGTCCTACCTCCGTCCGCTTATCGTGCAAGCCTCACTGACGAAAGCGAGGGTTTCAGTGCAGCTTGTGTGGGCCAGCCCCGCTAAACGACGTGGGTACACCCATTGCTGGAAATCTAGAGGCAAGCGACTATCAGCTCGCTTTTCAATCTTACTGGAACGAGGCAAAACATGACTGCTATACGAAGAAATCTGATAAATACGACTGCACTAATTCTCATCGCGATCTCGCTTCTATTCGCCGCTGGTTGCGATCCTGCAACCAATACCAATACGTCGCCGACTCCTGGTCCATCGCCGTCGGCATCGCCCTCAGCGAGCCCAACCGCCGTCAGCAGCCGCGTCCCTGTGACGTTGCCGGTGTTGGACGCGCTGTTTTCGGATGAGGCGTTCAAGTCGAAACTAAAGACGCAGATTGAGCTGACCGACGCGCAGGTAACCCAATTGCAAAAAATAGCGGCCGATGAAGTGGCGAAGCTGCGTCAGTCAAATGTGGAAGATCGAAGCTCAGACCTGGAAAGCCCGGCTGAGGAAGCCCGTCGTCACGCCAGCGAGGCGATTCGCGACGTAGTTGGTGAACAAAAAGCTGATGCCCTGTTTGCCTTGGTAGGCGAGTATTGGGTAAAGGGGGGCGAGGCAACTGAAGCTAATGCGACCGCTTCGTCGCAGGATGCAGCGCTCGGGGGTCCGAATGCGGTTCCCAAGGACACACGAGTAGTCGTTAATATTCCGGCTTATCGCATGGACGTTTTCCGCCAGGGTGAGCTAGTTAAGTCATACAAGATCGGCATCGGCTATCCGGAGTTCCCACTGCCGACAGGATTGCGTAAGGCACAGACAATTATCTTCAACCCCACCTGGACGCCGCCCGACGAACCCTGGGTAGACAAGATGAAGGGCGTCGCCGTCGGCGAGAAGGTGGCGGCTGGCAGCAAATTGAATCCGCTCGGTCCAATCAAGATTCCCATTGGCCTGCCATCGCTTATTCACGGTGGTAAATCACCAGCGAAGCTGGGTACCTTTGCATCCCATGGCTGCGTTGGTCTAACGAGTCCGCAGGTCCAGGACTTCTCCAGACTTCTGGCCCAGGTCGCCGGCGGTGAAATAACCGACCAGGCGTTACAGGGCTACTTCAAGGACAAAACAAAAACGCAGGTAGTTAAATTGAACCAGGCCGTCCCGGTCGAATTGCGCTACGAAACGATTGTAGTAGAGGACGGTAAACTAAAAATCTATCGCGACGTCTACGATCTGGATACAAACACTGAAGCTAATTTGCGTGCTGTGCTCGA
>DASQKG010000526.1:0-31099 GCA_035630655.1 Pyrinomonadaceae bacterium | reverse complement strand
TGTTTGTGACGATCACATCTGTATCGCCATCGTTATCGATGTCACCGAATGCGGCTCCGCGACTCACTTCCAAAATTTGAAAAGTTTCACCCGCTCGATCAACTACTTCGACGAAGCTTCCCTTTCCGTTGTTGCGGAAGAGTTGATTTGGCTGGCCCAGCGGATAAGGGTCGCCCTTGTGCATGAGCTCAGGCAACAGTTGCACGGCGCCATTCGCGACAAACAGGTCCAGCCAGCCATCGTTGTCATAGTCGAAGAACAAGGTCCCAAACCCGGTGAAGCGACGATTTTGAACTCCAATATTCGCTTCGCGGGTGCGATCTTCAAACACTGCCTTACCGAGATTGGTGAACAGCGTGTTGGTCTCGTCCATCAAATGGGTAACAAAAATATCCTCCGTGCCATTGCCGTCGAAATCTCCGGCATCGACGCCCATACCCGCTTCCGCCTTTCCGTCTCTGTTCACCGCGGCTCCGGCCAAAAGCGCGTCGTTCTTAAACGTGCCGTTCTTTTGGTTGGTCCAGAGTTGGTTGGGATCGCCATCGTTTGCCACGTAGATGTCTGTCCAACCATCGCCGTCGAAATCCGCTGCCACTACGCCCAACCCGTGGCCAAACTCTTTATCCACCCCGGCTGCGGCTGTCACATCCTCAAACACGCCGTCGCCTTTGTTGTGAAACAGCCGGTTGCCCGGCGCGCGAAAAGCGCGTGGCGTGCAATAGTCGTTGGCGCTGGTCGTGGCATAACAGGTTGGACTGTTATTGACGGAAAACTCGGCGTAGTTCACAACGATCAAGTCGAGCCAGCCGTCGCGATCGTAATCAGCGAAAGAAGCACTGGTGCTCCACCGCGCATCGTCTGTACCGCTCTTTTTCGTGACAGCTTCAAACGTGCCGTCACGCTTGTTGAGATACATCTGGTTAGAGCCAAGATTTGTGAGATAGAGGTCAGGCCAACCGTCGTTGTTGATGTCGCCAACGGCAACACCCATCCCGTAGCTTGTGGCCACGATGCCACTTTTCTGAGTTACATCGGTGAACCTAAACGTACGCTTGCCGTCTTTTGCTACAACGAGATCGTTTCGGAAGAGTCTGCTCCGCGGAGGTTCCGAACCGCGCCAGGGGAACATCGTGCTTTCGGGCGTGCTGCCCGGTTCAAGCACATTGCCCTGCACGAGAAAGACATCCAGATCATCGTCGTTGTCAAAATCGAAAACAGCGGCGCCCGAGCCCATGATTTCCGGCAAGTAAAGCTTTCCAGTCATACCGTTGTAGTGGTGAAAATTTAATCCGGACTCCCGAGCGACTTCCCTAAAGACTGAGGACAGCGAAACAGCTTTTTTCTCGTGCGTCGATTGCGCCGGCAATTCCTTATGCCCGCCCAAAAAGATCGATGCCACCACGATGCATAGAATGCTCCGCACTTCCTGTCTCCAAAGAAAGACTCGCTGGTTTCTTGCGTCGGGCAAAACTAAAGGCCACGCTTCGCTTCTTCAATCAAACGAATATTTCGTTCATAGGAAATAGCTTCACTCTGGTCGTCAGTCAGCGTTGAGGGGTATTGATGTCTCTGGTAGACCGGATAGGCCTCGGTGCGCAGGTGTGCCGGCATGTGATGCCCGCGGCGCGTTGCTCGTTCGTGGCGTACTGCCGAGATGTCGACCGGCGCTACTACGATTCGCTCGCCCGGGCCCGGTGATGCTTGCGCGAGCAGGCGACCATCGAAATCCACGACCTGACTGCCCCCGGGCCACGAATACGGCGGATAGTGTTTCAGACTTGCGCCCTGATTTGCCGCGACGACGTAAGCAATATTCTCAATAGCGCGGGCGCGGTTAATGATGGTCCACCAGTCCATTGGCTCGGTAGCGCCCCATGGATCCATGTAAGCCGAAACCCGAAGCAGGATCTCGGCTCCATTGGCCGTGAGTTGTCGCATCGCTTCCGGGAACAGCCAGTCGTAACAGATTGCGCAGCCGATGCGACCGATGGGTGTGTCGGCGACGGGAAACAAGGGCTCGTCGTAGCCTTCCAGATCGTGCGGGCTTGTGTGAACTTCGTAAGGAATCCACGTGTTGACCTTGCGATATTTGTAGAGTAACCCTTCGGGACCAATCAGGCAGGTGGTATTAAAAACATGACCTGGCCACTTGGGATCGACTTCGAGTATCGAGCCGCTCTGAATGTAGATGTCATGCTCGCGTGCCTTTTGTTCGAGCCGCTCGGTGTGTTCATTCGGTATTTCAACCGCTAGCTTTTCCAACAACTCCGCCGCTGTTTCAAACACGGGCGCAGAATGGGCAAACTCCGGGAAGACCACCAGACGGACGGGCAGAAAGGGTGCCGCACCGGCCACCGCCGAATCAATCATCGACAGCATCCGATCTGTGTTAGCGCGCATGCCCTTTCGCTCGATCGGGTTTGGCAGGTCGGTCTGGCAAGCCGCCGCTGAATATCTAAGGTGTTCCATTGGGGTATTAGCATGCCACCAAGACACAGAACGATCCAACAAAGTTCATGTGGGGGGTTAGCGGCTAATTTGGGTAATTACATACTTGACTGACCCACGTAAATATTGAGTCTTTGCGGCGCCTAATCGGACTTCCGATCCCTCACTAACGCCTGCGCCCACATAACCCACGCTTCCTGTGGTTGTTGACCAGGTTTGTCTGGGGCAGCCGGTATGGTTGTAATGGTCACGCCGCCCTGCAAACTCCATCCTTCGAACAGCTTTTCGTTGAGAGGGCGATGTATTCTTGGGCTCTGGATCGGGGCAAACACAAACACCGCAATGATGATCGGCAGGGCATTATCTTCATTCATGCCGCCTTCCGTTTCTTGGCTGCGGTGGTTTGGCGTTTTTCATTTGGACGCTCCTCGAGATTTCCGGCCCTCGATTCGGTTGTTTTCAGGAGCTTTGCAGATCTGCGCCTCCCATCAAGCCACTCACGGATAAATCCTCATCCAATTCCGGCCAGTGGAGCGAGATCCCGCCGCTGCCAATTTCGTACTTTGTTCGTTGCTCCGATGAAGCTTTGAGCAACAACGGGAACCAGACCAGAGGCACGCTAATGCGCCGTCCGTCCGTAAGTAAGACATGCATCATATCTTCATCGAAATCTACGGACTTCGCCAAAGCCGTTGTTGGCACATAGGCTCTTTGAGAGTTAGCATCAACGGAAGTACTCATGCCACACCTCCAGAAAAAACGTCTCGTTTTGCGCGACCAACCGCTCAAGCTCATTTAACTCTCGGCTCGAAAACCTGTAGTTCGAAGCAAGCTGTGTTGGATTCAGCCAGAACTTCGCTTGATTCTCAGCAGCCTTAACATGGATATGTGGCGGCTCTTGTCGCTCGTTGCTGAAAAAGTAGAAGCGAAATCAGCCTATCCGCAGCACGGTTGGCATAAGGAAGTTTACAGTATTGGGTGGGAAATTAGCAGCGATCACTCGGCGCGAAGAACTTCGTGGATAGTGTCTTTCAGTGAGCTTGCCGGCTTGGTTGCCCCCGGCGCCTGTTGAGGGTCGCGCCAGTTGTCGAGAATACCGACCTGATGGACACATTGAAGCGTGCAGGTTGGAGCGCACCACTTCTCCGTCTTGTACTCACGATCGAAATCCTCCATCGTGTAAGCCTCGATCGGAATCCCCGGATAGCCCCGCTGCTGTGAGCACCAGTGGACCAGCCCCTCTTCGCAGATGTAGAGGTAACGGGCACCTGCGCGACAACGCCATTGATATGGCTTTGCTTCCGCGATGCTGTCCTGGAACCAGTTGAGCCGAGCGTGGTCTTTGTTTCCCATCTTCTTAACTTGCTGGAAGATGTCTTTCTCTTTCGCGGAAAGAGGTTTCAGAATCCCGTCGCTGTCATGAATCACGCCTACCGTAGACGAGAAACCCAACTCCACAGCGCGCCGTGCAACGGTCAGGGCATCATCGGGATTCTTGATGCCTCCGCCGATCACGGAATTAATATTCACATGGAAGTCGGCATACTCTGAAAGATAACGGAGTTTCTTATCGAGCACACGCAGGCTCTTACGCGAAACTTCATCCGGCTCCACGTTGTCGATACTGATTTGCAGGTTGTCGAGGCCGGCTTTGTTTAGACGTTTGATCCGTTCCGGCGTGAAGTAGTAACCATTTGAAATCAGTCCGGCAATCATTCCGCGGAATCTGATGTGATGGATGATATCGTCGAGTTGCGGGTGCATCATGGGTTCGCCACCGGAAATGGTAACGATTGATGTGCCCAGATCAGCCAGCTTGTCTAAGCGACGATTGATAACTTCCAGCGGCACCGGTGACGAGTTATGGTCATATTCATTGCAGTATCCACAAGCGAGATTGCAGCGGCGCATCGGAATCAAGTGGGCGAGTACCGGATGGCGAGTCGACGCCAGGGCGCGACCGATGAAGGCAAACTGACGAAGCTTTTGCGTTACAAATTTACTTTTGCGCATTGCGGAACGTGGAGACCTAAACAAAAAGAAGTGCTCGAAGATATATCTTGAACGCGAAGGATAGGCGACACCGGCGACCAAACGCAAATGGCCAAGTCCACCCCGTCCTGGATGAAACCCACCTAAAAGAAAAGGGGCTCTGATTCAGGACGTCAGAGCCCCCGACTATAAAGATTTGGTTAGCCGTTAGCCTTTGACGATTTTGACGCTTGAATCAAGCTTAAGGTCAAACGTGTCGCCGGGAAGCTTGGCGTTTCTTTCCAAGCTGCTCAAACGCATGGTGGTGGCGTCGTCGTTCTTCTCGACGATCTTTGTTTGCACCGGCATGCCGGACGAGTCGACCCAGATTTCGGCATACTTGAAACTGGAATTGCCTTTCGGAACCAGTGTCAAGTGGATTGTGCTCACGCCGCCCCAGAGGGTTTCTTCGCGCACGTCCTTCACCGGGTGAAATTGAGCTTCCAGCTGTTGTCGCGTCATGTACATCATGCCCAAAACGCCGCCAGCCTTATTACGGCTCGACTTTGAATTGCCTTTGTAGGCCATGTTCAAGCGCGGACGATATAGCGTGTATTGTCCATTAGAGACTGCAAGAATCTCGTGCTGTGGCCTTTGCCATTCAATTCGCACTAGTGCATCGCGGCCACTCGCGGGCATGTACACAAGGACTCCCTGGTAGTTGTCTTTGTCACGCAGTTGGGCGTTGTACTTCTCCATGCTGAGACTCGCTTTAAGCGATTTCAGCGACTGGCGATTCCGCTCCATGCGATTTAAGACAGAACTTACCAGTCCAGCACTCTGCGCCTTAGCACTCGGCACGCTGACAAAAAAAGCGGCAGTCAAAACTGCCATTAGGGCAATGGGGGAAACTAATCTCTTCATAAAACTCCTCTAGCCGGGGTAATTAGCCTTTGTTATAACCGACCCCTTGGTAAAACCCGGTAATTATAAGGTTTGATTAACGTATGTCAACCTCGTAACCCTTTATTTTGCCTTCGGAATCGGTGAGCTTCCGAACGCTCAAGACCTGTAGATCCTCGCGTCCTCGAGACTTCCGCAGTTGTTGCTCCAGTTTGACCTTATCCTCTATACTTTCAATAACTTCTGCATTAGTCAGCAGTATCGTCTCAGCCCGGTTTTGATGCAGAAATGTGGCGTTCCGTTCGCCGTTTTTAAACCAACTTTTTGGCGTCAAAAAGATGAAAATTAAGATAATTACGCACAGGGCATCCCATTGCCAGGTGTTTCTGGCGTAATTCCAAAAAAACAGCTTTCGCAATGCGCTTAACAACTGATCCGCGCCTTCAGTCGGAGTCTACAGCAAGTGCCACGCCATCACGGCGCAGTTGATAGAGAAATTCTAGAACGCTCAAAAGACCTGTAAATGACCATTTATGGGTTAACTAAAGTCGGACGCTGGTAGCGGGTTCCACGATATGGCCGTCACGCATTTGTATGATACGTCGGCACATTGCTGCAGCCTCTGGGTTGTGGGTGATCATAACGATGGTTTGGTTAAACCGGTAGTTCAACTCCTGGAACATGTTTAGGACAAGCGCTGAATTCTCCGAATCGAGGTTGCCCGTGGGCTCGTCCGCCAACACCATCGCCGGCCGTGTCACAACTGCGCGGGCCAAAGCTACACGCTGCTGTTCACCACCTGAGAGCTCGAGCGGCTTGTGATGGAGTTTGTCTTCAAGCCCGAGCAGACGGAGCACCTCACGCCTTCGTTCAGGATCGTCTCCACCATTCCCATGAATTCGCTCGGCCAGGCGAAGGTTCCCTTCCGCTGTCAATGTCGGAAAGAGGTTGAACCGCTGAAACACGAAACCGATCTTTCGACGCCGAATATCGGTCCGCTTTGCGTCAGACGCTGCAGTTAAATCCTCCCCATCAAGAATGATGCGGCCACTCGTCGGAGTAAGAAGACCTCCCAGCAAATGAAGCATGGTTGATTTGCCACAACCGGAAGGACCCATAATGGCGACGAACTCGCCTTCGTGTACTTCGAGCGAAACTCCGCGCAGCGCAGGGACGTCGACCTTGCCTACCCGATAGGTTTTTACTAAGTCCTCAGCCTTTAAAATCGTTCTCATCAGCTGCTTATCCGATTAGTTATCCCAGGATTGCACGTCGCACACTACGGCGGGTTAGCCAGGATGGACGATGTTAATACAGCAACAGGTTTAATGGCTACCGTGGGGAATTCGATTGGGGATTTGCTTTGTTGCGCAAGCGTTCGTCAAGGTCCACTTCCGGCAGTTGCCATCTGTTCTCCAGCACAAAGGCTTCGGGTTGGAATTCCTTTTCTATTACAACGCTGGAAGGCGATTGGTAGACAATCCGCAGCTTATATTTGTCGCGGGGACGAGTGATCTCGATTCGCGAGGGCAGGACGCGTTGCGGTGTTTCGCCAAGAGGTTTTTCATCCCAATAGGAAACGTCCGTAATCAAAGCGCCACGATCGTCGAAGGTTTGAAGACGCGCAAGGCGAATTCCATTAACCCGATCAAACCAAAACCGGCGTAAGAGCCGGGCTTCACCGTTCGCAGGTTGCGCGGTTTCCTCGAGCAAATAATAACCTCTCACAATTCGCACGCTCTTGTTCGCCTTCGGTCTGGTGTCGGGTTCCTCCTGGTAAAATTCGCTTCTGACGTACACAAGTCCACTGGTGGAAGGATCTGGGATTGGACTAGCTAAGAGCGCCTCCGTTAGATGCTGCGGTCGTAAGTTAGACAACGCGTTTACCGTTTCTTTGCCGGTCATCTCGCGTTTCTTGTCCTTGGAAGCGGGAGCGGATGACCCATTCATCTCCAACTGTTCGTAAGCAGCATTGTTCGTTCCCTTAAGGAAACGTTTATATTTTTCGTCGCCCTGTAGAATAGCCACGCGGAACGTTTCGCCGTTTGAGGTCATCTGCGCGATGTCACTGGCGATGAAGGGAACAGAAATAACGAGATAGATTTTGCCGGGCCGCTGCAGAGTGACGGTCCCATCAGCCCGGCGATATTTTTCGGCGACGCCTACCTCCGCAAAAGAAGTGTCTTCGAATTCAATGTCGACCTTGCCATGAATAGATCGAACGGACGCGAGTCGATTAACTTCCGCAATCAGACGCGGAGTGTCTGCCGCAGCTAAGGGAGCTAGTAGTTGCGGTACCTGGACTTTTTTTCGAATACCAAAGAGCCCGCAACCACTCACCGACAAGACGACGGAAATCAGTATGAATATGAGAACAGAGCGGGAGAGCGCGTGTTGAGAAGCGTTAGAATTGAGCATGAACAGGGGTCTCGGAGAAACCTCACACAAGTCGCCGGTGCGGAATTAGAGGCTCAAGCTAACAAAGACGTTTTTCCTTGTCAACGCGGGCTTTTTTGCGCTAACGCCGGATAACGCAGCATTTCAACTCCAACCGAAGCGCCTTGGTGTCAGCGCCCAGCTCTCCACCAGAACACGCAGATTGGGCTGGTCCTAATCAAGCACCAGTTCTGGCTTATCAAACCGCCGGCGCAGCTTGTTGATGGCCTTCAACACCTGCGGTCTGCTTACCAACTTGTGTTCCAAAGTTTGTTTGCCGGGGAAGTCGAGGAGCATTACCCCCAGCAGAATCGTCAGGATACCTTGCCCCGGTACGCCCGGAAGCGACATGACAACGCCTAAAGAGACCAGCAAAATTCCCAGCAGGTTCTTTCCTACGATAACCAGATAACGAACTACAGGGTGATGATTGGGTAAGATCTTTCTCGGATGACCTTTCTTGAAATAATCCTTTGGTATCTTGACGACAACTATGGAAACGATGGCCAAACTGATACTGAACGTGATCAGGAAGAGCACAACGCCAAGCAGCACTCGTTGCCAGGTGATCGATTCAAAAATAAAAGACAGCATTTCCATTATGGATAGTCGCGATCGTGACTAGTGGGCCTCGGCACGGGCAGCGAGTATCGATTGCAGCGTTTCGTTAACTACGTCTGCAGCGGCGCCCGGGAGTTGGAAATCCGCGTTCTTCGCAACTTCCCAGAATTCATCCAGTCCCCGAGCCCCGGCGCGTTCGAGAGCGTAAGCTTGAATCAAAAGGTCAAGCACGTCGGCCGCTTTCACCAACCGGGCTTCAACGCTACTTCGCTGTTCATAGTCATGGTAGATATTCTCGTATTGAGACGCGCTGGCGCCGGCAGCGTCGATGATGTCAGCGAAGGCGCTTGCTTCAGCTCGTTTTCTTACGTCTGCCCCGAAATAGTCGGTCGCAGTTTTCGGCATATCACCAACGCGGGTTTCGGCCCAATCATGGACCAGCGCCATTCTGAGAACCCGCTCGATCTCGATGTCGCTGCCGCGCATCTTGATTTCATCCGCGAGCAACATCGCTGTAACACAAACTCCGAACGAATGAGCAGCAACCGACTCAGTGCCATTTGGCAAACCTCGCAGCGTCCAGCCTGTCCGGTCCAGGCGCTTTAAGCGCTGTAATTCGATTAAGGTTGATAGCATGCGACTACTTTAACCGCTCGCATTCCCGCCAACAAACAGCCGCGCCGAGGAATGAAGTAGTTTAGAGTTCATCAAGCTTCAGCTTGTTTCTTGCGCAACCGCAACCTGAAGGTTGAACTCTGAACTACCGGCTTCCTGCCAAACGATCGGATGTTCACTCAAAAAGAAAACGGCGCCCGATTTCCTCGTGCGCCGTTTTCATTGCAGACCAGCAGATTGACTATTGATCCCGTGCCGTTCCTGCGCTTGCCGACTGCGTCAGGACCAGGTTGAAGTTGGTTCCCTTCTCCAATCGCAGGTTGTCCCCCTGCAGCGATAAGACTGAGCCACCTTCAACGGAAGTGTTGCTCGACTCGGATATTTGAACCCGGCCAAGTGTGCGACCAAGCCCAGCGGTCGTGTTGCCCACATTATCAGTAGTCGCGTTCACGGTTGAGCCGACAGCCGACGTCGTGCTTCCGACCGCAGAGCCAACGGTGGAGGTTGTAGAATTCACCACTCCGCCAACACCACCAAGCAGGCCGCCACTGCTCGACGCGGAACCGGTTGTAGTCGCTCGTCCTGATCCGCTCGCGCTGGTCGCAAAGATTTCATCATTGCCGGCGTTGGCGCTTGTCCTGGCACTCGTGATCGAACTGATAGTCGCGGCAATAGGCATTGCTAACGACCCCTGCTCAAGGCGGTCGAAGATTATACCCACACGCGATTCACCATTGTCCTTGCTCTTCTGGGCCACCTCCGTGACGTGCCCTATTAGTCGCGCGCCTTTCACCACGACGATGCGGCCTTGCGATTTGATCGCCTGCGTCGTTTTCATTACCACCTGGTCGCCGACTTTAACTTTGCGCACGTCTATCGTGTTCTGAAGTTGCGCAGCTAAGCGGGTTCCCGATTCAAGGTTGACGCTGTTACTGCTCTGACCGATCGACGCCGAAGTATCTGAACTCCCCTGACCGCTCGCGCGGGTTTCGGCCTTCTGCCCGAAAGCCATTGCGGCGCAGGCAAAGGAAAGACATAAAGCCAAAATGCTTCTCTTCATAAGTTCACCTCTTCTTGGTTACCACACTACGCGTGTGTATTGGCCCTGGATTAAGATCGTTGGAAAGGGCTGGCTCACGCATTGAACTCAGCCGAACATGGCAACTGGAGTGGCGATTGATTGGGGAAACGATAAACACCCAGTGACCCATTGCCATTGACAGGATGAGGAAATCTTAAGCGGCGTTGCCGTAAGCCAGGCGACGGCGATCTTGCAAATTCATTGCAAATGCTAATCAGAAAGGGAGGGATTCGCTAAGGGGGGTTAACGCTAAGCAGATTTGAAAACTGACGGTCCGATCTACGATCGGCCGCCTATGCTTTACAGGCAGCGTGTTCGCAACCACATCCAATTTCCATTACACCTGCTTTTTCGGCATCTTCGCAGTACTCACCGCAATACTTGCTGTCTTGTGCCGCCGGACAATCGCAGGCCGGATGCTTACATTTTGTTCCTGGATCGTTTGCCATAACCACCTCGCCTTCCGATGAGTTGGGTTTGTAGTAGGCCGATACTAGAACTCAAAACTTAGGTGGTCAAGGTTGAAAAGAGTAGGGTCCTTATGGCGCTTGGCGGACGATAATTGTGCGCTGAGCGTTTCCTAGATTGACGACCATCGGCCGGTCCAACTGAATAGGGTGCTCCTCACCATCGACGCTTATTAAGAGGTTTGGACTCGTAGCATTAGTCGTGGTGCTGAGGCTGGGAACCATTCTCGGAAGCAAGTTAGTGGCAACTATTCTCCAGGTGGCAGGCGCACAGCGAATGCGAACACCCGGAGCGTCAGTCTCAAAGGCTTCATCTACAGCGAGCGCTCCGGCCTTGAACATACCTTCGCCACACCGTACATCTGCGCCGTCGTAAAAAGTTATCAATCCCGTTACAAATGCATAGGCAACAGCACTCCTGTTTTTTACTACGACTCGAATGTTGGTCACAGGCGAATCAACCGCGCCATTTAGAGATGTGGTGCGCAGTGTCGCTTCGAGCGCCGGTGATCCAGCTGCGTCGAAGGCGATCGCGATCTCATTCAACGGAACCCGTTTTTCTGCCGAGGCCGTTTGAGCGAATGCGCACGCGCAACCTGCAACAATCATTAGACCTACCAGGATGATTCTCATAAGAACCCCTTTCGCAACAAGCTGGTCATTTTCGAAGCCTGATTTTAGTTCCGGAAGCGGCGACAATCAATTAACTTCCGGCAAAACGGCGGCACCTCGTGGCATAATGTACCCGTTAGCTCCACCGCGTAGACTTTCAACCGCTTCATTCAATGAACGCGCCGGACGCATTCTCATCCGATGGACCTTTTCCTCGGGCAGCCTGGAAACCAGTTGAATTTGATATCGCTCAGCTTTTGATAGTAGCGCCCAAGCCGTTTGTCCATTTACCTCATAATCCTTGCATAAGCGTCGCGCCAACTCCTGAGAATCTTTTGCGTCAAACCATTTAAGAAAATCTGATCGCCCCAAACCGTCCGGACATTCCGCGAGCAAGATAATATCGCCGCCTTTCAGACACGCATGGGCCGCCATGTCCAGGGCCTTGTGCGCTTGAATCATGTTGACGTCGTAAGGTGAGCCGCCGCAACTGACGATTGTAACTTCGCGCTTGGCGTCGATCTGCATCGAATGCCCCGCGTGGTATTCGCGACACCCTGTCTCGTGGGCCACACGCCAGTCGCCGGCGTAAACGCCAACTGCCCGGCCACGTTCATCGACCACGGCGTAAACGCCCAAGCCGGGCTGAATCATAGCCGCGATGCGTTCACATTCCTCATGGACTGCGTTTCCTTGCAGAAGTGCTGTGTTGACTCCTGCTCGTCTTCCGCCTGTTTCAAAGTCGAGCGCAAGCATATGGGTGGCTTCGATGGTTTTCGCCGAAGCTAATCCCGGACAAATCGATTTCCGGCCCCCGGTGAAACCTGCGAAATAGTGAAATCCTATAGCGCCGGTAATAATGACCCCAGAATAATCTCTAAGGGCTCGATTGACTTCGACTGGCGTGCCACTCTGCGTTGTTCCTAGCGACAGCATAGCGGAAGAGTCATTTGCATCGTGATCCAATATCCTGATCCGTTGGGCTATGAAAGGCGTCAGTAACTCGATCTTCTCTTCAGCACTAACCCGTCGGTGTATACCCGTGGCGAAAATAATGGCGATTTCAGCCGGCGAAACTCCCGCTTGAATTAACCTGCGAACCAGCAGATTAATGATTTGCGCGCTGGCTGTAGCGCGAGTGGCATCGGAGACGACGATTAAAACCGAGTCACTGGAGGAAAAGAGATCGTCGATAGGGGGCGAACCAATCGGGTTGCTCAATGCTTCGCCGATTTTAAAATCGGAGAGGGGGCTTTCCTCGAGGGAATTACCACTGAGGACTTGAAAGCGCGTTTCGTCAAACTTAAGACTTAGGGAGTCCTTACCGTAGCCTAATTGAATTTGAGCCATCGTTTGACGCTACAAAAGATTTTCGGAGACGAACTCAAACACCAAATTCCACGAGTCCGCGTTCAATCACGTGGAGCGACGCAAAGTCAGTCTCACCAGCAGTACGTGCTTCCGCAAGCCATTTGCGAAGCTGGCGCGCCTCATCCACGGATGAGATTCGGCACGCGCCTGTCAATGCCAGCGTGACCAGCGCGTCGGGCGCGCCGTGGGTGACTAGAGCCGCTTGCAATGCGGCTTGTTCCCGCAGATCTAAAGAAACAAGAAGTTTGATTTCCATGAACCCGTTTCCGCACGCCTTCTTAGCAGTAGCGCGACCCTCAGGAAGGCCGGCCTGCTCCGGCGAGTTGAACGAGAGGCGCATTCAGATCTTATCGAGCGCTCCGGTGATATCGGCGATTATATCTTCGGCGGCTTCGATGCCCACAGAGAAGCGGACACTCGCCGCTGAAACTCCCGCGGCCCTCAATTGATCCGCAGAGAATCCAGCATGGGAAGAGTAAAGCGGATAACTCGCCAGCGTCTCCACGCCGCCAAGCGAAGGCGCTGTCCGCACTAATTGAAGTGAATCAAAAAGCTTCTCCACTTCCGCTTCGCCACCTGCGACGTCAAGAGCGACAACGCCGCCAAAGGCTTTCATTTGACGCTTCGCAATCTCGTGTCCGGGATCGTCTTCCAGGCCGGGGTAATACACGCGCTTCACTTTCGAATGATCACGAAGGGCTCTTGCCAGAAGAAGCGCGTTGCCGCAGGAGGCGCGCACACGAACATCTAAGGTCTTCATTCCCCTTGCGAGCAGATAAGCAGCCGCTGGATCAAGCGTGGTTCCTACCATCACCGATACTTGTCGAGCGCGATCGATAAAATCCTTGCCGCCCGCCAATGCGCCCGCAGTCAGGTCGGAGTGTCCGCCCAGATACTTGGTGGCGCTGTGCATCACCGCATCAATTCCATGTGAAATTGGCTGTTGTAAAACCGGGGAAGCAAAGGTGTTATCGATAACTGAAAACAGTTTTGCTTTTCGCGATGCTTCGGCTGCCAATTTCAAATCGAGGATTCGATTGAGCGGATTCGCGGGAGTCTCAAACCAGAAGACTCGCGATTGCTCGCCCGTCAGCTCCGGCAAACGCGCAACCTCTTCAAGAGATATGAACCGCGAGCGAATTCCGAGGCGGCTGAAGAGCCTGGTTAAGACCTTGACAGTACCACCGTAGACGGAGTCACAAGCGATCACCTCGTCGCCGCTTTCACACAAAGCGGCTACCGCGCAAAAGGTTGCTGCCGATCCGGAAGAAGTTACAACGCATTCTTCAGCCCCTTCTAACGCTGCTATTTTTCTTTCCGCTTCAGCAACCGTTGGATTTCCGTAGCGCGAGTAAAAGTACGCTTCGGGCAATTCACCGCGCGAGTAACGACGCATCTCTTCAAAAGTTTTGAATGCAAACGGGACGGAATGGAAGACTGGAGAGACAACCGCACCGAATTGTTGCGACTCGGTTAGTTCACCTCCATGGACCGCAAGCGTCGCTTGAGACAATGTAATGTCCTCTGCTGAACTCTTTCGGCTCATGAAAAGTCTCCCGGATGGCTGAGTTGAGAACGGTCTAGCTTAGCAAATAAGGTGAGACTGTTACAGAGGGCGCCCGATCGGCTGCGTGCAGCGCTGCGCGTTAGGAGACACTACAAGCGCGCAAGGGCTTTCTGCGCCAGCGCTCTGGCCCTTGTTTGACTGGCCTTATCCGACGGACCTCCCACACTGACACGGACGTATGCATCCCCTTTGAGAACATACAGTGCACCTGCAATGCGATTCCCCATCCAAAAGGCTTCGTCACCTAGTCCTGAAATCTTCTTAGGAGGATCCGATTCTTCTTCTGATTTTTTGCGAGCCTTGACCTCTTTCTTTGCCGCATGAAACGTGGTTCGCCAAAATTCTTGAGGTTTTCGAGCACCAGCACCTTCTCCCTGGTGGGCCACGATCAAACTAATTGAATTGTTAAAAGTGGGAAGCGTGAAAAAACATTGAGAGATTACCAGACCACCTGTCAGTTGGCCGCTTAGTTTCGTTTCCTTTATGGCCTCTCCTTGCACCGATTGAATCTCACTATCGGTTAATAATGCGCAAGCATCCAATCTTGGTTTGACAACGGGAGTAGCTACCGCAGTGGTCGGCTGAGTAGATGAATTCGCTACACTTGACGACGGCGTGCCACCCTCTTGTGCGCCTTGCGTGGGATTGGCTGGAGTTGGGCTAGTTCTCTGGCAACCGAGGTGGGCTACAGAGATAAGTAATAGAGCGATAAGTTTGCGGTGCATAAACGCTCCTTGTCGTCGAGACAGTTTTTGGCGTGCGCATTCTTGCATGTCGTATTTCAGCAGGCAACACGCAAATGAATGTTGGGTACAGGCCTATCAATCAGTCAGCAAATCTGGGTAGCTTTGGGCCAGGCTATTTTGTTGAAAAAATAAAAAGAGGGCCATTACAAATGGCCCTCTAAGACTTTACCGCCCAAACGCTCCGTTACAGGGCAGGGTTTTTCAATACGCTATTGAAGTCTTTGTAGAGTTCGTTGAAATCCCTCAGACGGTGCTCAAGTAAGGTAGGCAAGTCAGCAATATCACTAACATTAACTACTGCGTTTACGTTATTGAGAAAAGCACTATGGGAGTCCATCGTACGCAGTGAAGCCGAGAGCAGCACGAAGAAGAGCCTCCGACGCTGAGCCGGCCTTAGGATGTTTACTTCGCGGCTTACGAAAACCGCACCCTGTTCGACAGCGTCGAATCGAGGGTCGACAATCACGACGTCTAATTGATTCTCGCGCATTCGTTCAACAGCCTGCCTCGTATCCTCGGCGACAAAAACCTGATAACCATTCTCAGCCAAGCTTCGTGCCAACTGTTCACGCTCGTCCTCATGTAAACAGACTAACGCTCGCCTTGGGTTCCATGATGGCCTGGAAATCGACGAATGATCGCCAGAACGTGGTTGATTAATCAATCCCGATAACAGTTCTACCAATTTTTCAGTAACCGCCGGTCCCGAATCCGTCGGGCTCTCATTCTGATCAAGCTCGAACAGCGGAGCAGGTTTGGGATGAGCGAAACGTGAACGAGTCGGATCAGTTGCACTGCCCACGGACAGAGCACTTTGCTCGACCGCGGGATTCGGCAAACCGGATCCGGAATTCACTTCGCTGTTACATTTGGGACAGCGAACGTTGAATGGACGTGACGGGACTTTCGTCTCATCGATTTGCAAACGCGTTGTACATTTCTGACAAACAATAATCATGGCAATTTACTGAGTGGTGGTCTTCTAACGCTATTCGAGCATGCTTAGCATGGATCCGGTCTCCGCAACAGACGGCATGGGTATTGAATTGCGACCGCGTTGCAAAAACTCTTCTCCGGCAGTTACGCCTTTTAATGTGAGCAGCAGATTGTTGGGATTTGTGGCGAAGGTAAGTCCATCTTCGAACGAGATCGTGCCATTTTCAATCAACCCTTGGATGACCGAGTCGAAGTCCTGCATGCCATCCAACTTGCCATCCCGCATTGCATCAAGTAACGATTTTCCATCGGCCTCGCCGGTTTCGATGTACTCACGAGTTCGTGGACTTGAACGCAGAATTTCAACTGCGGCCACTCGGCCGCGTCCGTCGGCCCTGGGAATGAGCCGTTGAGAGATTATGTAGCGGAATGTTTGCGCCAAACGAGTTCGAATTACCGGCTCTTCGTTTTTGGGATAGAGGCCGATAATTCGATCAACAGTTTTCGAGGCGTCGATTGTGTGAAGAGTGGAAAGGACTAGGTGGCCCGTTTCCGCCGCTTCAAGTGCGATCTCGGTGGTTTCAAAGTCTCGCATCTCACCGATGAGAATTACTTTCGGTGCCTGACGAAGCGTTGCGCGCAACGCCGATGGGAAATCCTTGGTGTCGTGGCCCACTTCGCGCTGATTGATTGTCGAATTCTTATGGGAGTGCAAATACTCAATCGGATCCTCAATTGTGACCACGTGGTAGTGCTTTTTCTCGTTAATGATGTCGATGATTGAGGCTTGCGTTGAGCTCTTTCCGGAGCCGGTAGGGCCGGTCATCAAAACCAATCCGTTTCTCAGTTCGGCGATCTCTTCAAGTTGTGAAGGTAGGTTGAGAGACTTGAGCGTCGGAATATCGGTGGGAATAACGCGCATGACGATCGAATAGACACCGCGTTGTTGAAAGATATTCACGCGAAACCGTGCCCTGGAAGGGAGCGAGTAACTGAGGTCGGTAGTCCCGGTGCTGGTGAGTCGTTCTGCTGCGTCCGGATTTCCATGCAGGAGGGCCATAGCAATTATTTCGGTCTGATATGGCGTAAGCTTTTGCATGCCCAGCGGCTGGACCTGGGTTAGTTTTCCGTTGATCTCAACCTGAGGGAGTTGGCCAACGGAGAAGTTAAGGTCACTGATCTTGTCTGAAACGAGCAGCATTCGCTCAATAATTGGGGGCAGATCAAAAAAGCTCATTGACTTAACTCCAGACGACGGTGTGATTTAGAGGGAACGTTGGTCGGGTTTGCAGGTGGTGACGCCCAATTGGGCGAGAAGATTCTCACGCAAAACGTCGCTAAACGCAAGTAAAATATGTTTATCGACACATCGGCTAGGCAGGAATATCGTTCGGTGCCTGTTAATGGGACCAGAGGTCGCTTATTATCGCGATGCCATCAGCGCCAGCGTCAATGATTGCCTGATGAGTGGCGGCTTTAATCCCCCCAATCGCAACGAGCGGCATGTTTCCGACCGCTCTACGCACCAAGCGCAAGCTATCCAGACCCAGCGTAGCGTGTGAGCTCTCTTTCGTCACCGTAGAAAACAGTGGTCCTATAGCGACATAATCGACTGGCAGTTCAGCGGCCCCTTGAGCTTGTTCTAGGGTGTGAGTGGAAACCCCGATAATTGAGTCCGGTCCAAGCAATCGCCGCGCAGCTTCTGCGGGCATATCGTCCTGTCCGAGATGCACACCGTCTGCCTTTAGCGCCAGTGCTATATCGACTCGGTCATTAACTATGATTGTCACCCCGCGTTCCCGCCCCGCGCTTAAAGCCGAGGCTGCTTCTTCGTAGAATTCCCTAGCCGATAGAATTTTCTCCCGCAACTGGACAAGAGTCATGCCTTTTTCGCTTAACCTGTAAACCTGCTCATCGTGCCGTAAGCGGGAAATCAGCCTATCAGTCAATGGGTAAAGTCGACTCGCACCCAAGGCATCTAAGAATCTCGAACTCATGTAAGCTTGTTAGTTCTCTTTTCGTTTGGGTCGTTCGTTCGAACGCAGAACGCGTTTCCGCAAACGAATATTCTGCGGCGTGACTTCGAGTAGTTCATCGTCGGCAAGAAACTCTATCGCCTGCTCAAGTGAAAGTTCTTTTGGCGGTACGAGGCGCATGGCCTCATCGGCGGAGGCAGCGCGCATGTTCGTTAACTTCTTCTCTTTAACGGCATTCACATCAAGATCCACCGCGCGAGCGTTCTCCCCAATGATCATGCCTTCATAGACTTTGGTTGAGGGACGCACAAACAAGGTCCCTCGTTCCTGTAGGTTGTAAAGCGCATAGGTGGTTGTTTCGCCGGTGCGGTCCGCCACCAGAGACCCAGTTGAGCGGCCGCGCATAGTTCCCTGCCAGTCGCCCCAGCGAAGAAACAGAGTGTTAAGAAGGCCGGTGCCTTTAGTTTCAGTCAAGAACTCATTTCGAAATCCAATCAAACCGCGCGAAGGAGTTTCAAACTCGAGGCGCACTCGACCAGTTCCGTGGTTGACCATTTTGGTCATTTGACCCTTGCGACGACCTACCGCTTCGGTAACCACTCCGATGAACTCTTCCGGGCAGTCAATGACGACTTGCTCGATTGGCTCCAAAGTCCGACCGTTGACAGAGCGCGTGATCGCTTCGGGTTTCGAGACCTGGAGTTCATAGCCCTCGCGGCGCATCATTTCGATAAGAATTGATAACTGCAATTCACCTCGGCCGGAGACTTTAAACTGGTCTGGGGATTCAGGCTCCACTTCAACTCTGATGGCGACATTACCCAGAGTCTCCTTTTCCAGGCGTTCCTTAACCTGCCGTGAAGTCACGAATCGACCATCCTTTCCCGCGAAAGGAGAATTATTGACTCCAAAGATCATTGAAATTGTCGGTTCATCGACTGCAATTGCGGGCAGCGGTTGTGGATTGTCGAGAGAGGTTATCGTGTCCCCAATCTCGATGTTGTCGACACCTGCGAGCGCCACGATCTCCCCGAAGCCGGCAGTCTGAATCGACTCTCGCTTTAAGCCTTCGAAAGCATAGAGCTGAGACACGCGCACTTTCTGAAAAGAACCATCAGGCTTCGCGACATTTACTTGATCTCCGAGGCTAATCTCGCCTGAGAAGATACGCCCGATAGCCAGGCGTCCGACGTATTCGCTGTAATCGAGATTCGCTACGAGCAGTTGTAGACTGTCACTTCTTCCCTGCCGCGGCGCGGGTATCGTCTCAACTATCTGATCAAACAGGGGACGCAGATCACCTGACTCATCCGTCAACCGTCGCTTGGCAATACCCTCGCGCGAGATCGAATAAAGAATCGGAAACTCAATCTGCGCATCAGTCGCGTCGAGATCAAGAAATAGTTCGTAGATTTCGTTGACCACTTCGTCGGGTCGTGCATCCTGACGATCTATCTTGTTAACCACTGCGATGGCCGGCAGGCGGGCTTCAAGAGCTTTGCGCAGCACAAATCGCGTTTGCGGTAAACAGCCCTCGGCGGCGTCAACTAGAAGCATGACTCCGTCAACCATCTTCAGTACGCGTTCGACCTCGCCGCCAAAGTCCGCATGGCCCGGTGTATCCACGATATTGATCTTCACATCGTGATAATGGACAGATGTGTTCTTTGCCATGATCGTGATCCCGCGTTCGCGCTCCAGGTCCATCGAGTCCATAACCCGCTCGCGTACCTGCTCATTCGCGCGAAAAGTACCCGACTGACGCAGCATAGCGTCAACCAGCGTCGTCTTGCCGTGATCGACGTGTGCGATGATCGCAATATTCCGGATGTCATTTCTTTCCTGAGTCATTCTTCCCTCATACAGTCCTGATCGGTACGGAGTTTGCCCATAGGCGAAACCTGAGATGTTAACACTTCGGGCTCGATTTGCGACAACGGGAGCAGGGACTGGTGATTCCCTCGACGTTGAGATTGTGAAGGAACGGCCCTGCGACGTCTACGCTGATGAGAACGCCCCGGTTTGCCGTAACGCTTCGTAGAGGGCTATGGCAACAGCAGTGGCTAGATTAAGGCTTCGAACATGTGGATTCAGGATGGGTATCTTAAGGCAACGGTCCCAGTTTTTAGCGAGAACGTCCGCAGACAACCCACGCGTTTCTCTGCCGAAAACGAGACAATCTTCGGATGTAAAGTCCCAATCAGTATAGTTTTGCTGGGCTTTAGTGGAGAAATAAAGAAAGCGGGATCGCGCCAGCGACTCTGTTAGATCCGTGAGAGTCGCGTGCCGCACCAAGGTAACCTGCGGCCAATAATCCAGGCCCGCTCGACGCACTGCCTTGTCATCGAGGCGAAAACCTGTGACTCCGACGATGTGAAGAGGAACTCTGGTGGCTGCACACAGCCGGGCAATGTTTCCTGTGTTCGGAGGAATCTCTGGTTCTACTAGAGCAATGCGAATCATGCGTAGCTAGACAAAGTGAAATCCGAAATCGAAAAGCGCCTCCACGTGTTGCGGGAATCGATCAGAGCGCGTTCACAAAATACAAAAGGAACGACGAGATTCGCTTGAAGTGCTCGTCGTTCCTTTTGAAAGGCCATGCTGGCCTCAGAAGTTGATGTGCGCCAGTTGAGGGTTGCTGTTGAACCGAGCTGAACCGAACTATCTCTTCTTGGCTGCTTTCTTCGCGCCCTTCTTTGCTGACTTCTTGGCGCCACCCTTTTTCGCTGCCTTCTTTCCACCTTTTTTAGTTGCCATAAGCTCTATGTGCTCCTTCTTTTCAAGATTTTGTTTTCAAGTCGTGACCACAAGATAATGTGCTTACTTCTATCTTGTGGGCTAGAGTAAACGGCGCACAACATCTTGCTATATAAACGTAAACGACGGTTATGTCAACAACTTATTACTCCGATCTCAAAGAAATTTTTAGGAACGAAGAGTTAGAACACTGCAGGTCGGAAGCGAATCTCACAACTTAAGTGATCGCAATCATACTTGTAGTACTCGAGGCTGCGGAGCAGTGTTGGGTATGAACAGCGACGGAGTAATGCTTTGGGTTCCTTGAGAGAATAGAAGCGAAGGTCATCATCGGTTCAATGGATCCAGATCACTTATCTGAAGAGAGGTGTGAAGATCCATCCGTTGTGATGATCGATTCCATAATAAGTAATCATGGATTTGGTTTCGCTTCGACTTGAAACACCTAAGAATGGACCAGTTGAATTTCCGCCGTCAATTGAGGACAAACCTGTAGAGGCGATTCCCAGGGTGGGCAATACGGGCGGAGCCACAAGTTGTTCGATTTGTTGGAGTTGCGGGTCAGTTGTTGCGGGCCGTACATTCTCGGCGAACAGCATTAACGACTGCTGAAAACTCGATAAGTCAGCAGAGCGTGGACGGACCAGTCGCCATTCGCCCTCTACTGTAAGCGGATCACGTGCAGCTGAAGGCCGCAACACTTGAATCTTCTTGGTGCCGCTTGGTATCCCCTCAAGCAACTGGTCCATCGAAGTTGGAAGGGCTGCCTCACCTTGTCCCAGTCTACCTCGCTGGTGAGAGTAGTACGCCCGAACAGCTTGAGCTATTTGTTCTCCTCGAAAGATCGCTTCCACCTCCTTTTCGCGTTGAGCACGACGACGGATGTTTGGCGCGGCGGCGGCGGCAAAGATGGCGAGGACTGTCATCAAGGCCAGGAGAGCCACAAGCGTATAGCCGCCTTCGTGGCGTTGCTTAGAGGGTCGAGATGTGACGAAACGAGCGCCCGGCGTCGCCAAGCCCCGCGTCCATATCTTGTGGTGTGGTCCTACGCTAAGGTTCATCGTCTTCACTCTCAACTCTGGGAGTAGGTCTCTGTGGATTGTTCCTGTCAGTCTGGCTGGAGAAGGGAATCGTATGTTTGATCTTTAGAGTTGTATCGATCAGGACCAACTCTTTTTCGGAGATACTGGTAACTCGAAACCTACCTCCCAACAGATCACCCCGCTGTGCGTTTAGCAGATCCTTAGACGTCTTCTCCTGAACAATGGCCGTATCGATGTAACGTCGCGTGCCCAGGATTCCGATGTAAGCGTAGTTGGGCACCGGAGGATTCGCGACGTTAAAGGCCGAGACGTTTGAATAGAGCGAACCATCAGACGATCGTAGCGTGACCTGACGCGTGCCAGGATTAGCGATCAATGCCGCAGGGACAGTAGCCGTGAGCTGCTGTGGACCCAGATAACGAGTGGGTAAGGGATTATTGTCAACCAGTACCTTCAGTTGAGACGTAAACTTGTCGCCGGAAATTTCCAGGGTGAAATCCGCGGTCCGCGCAAATACACTCGACGGCTGGACGTTAGCGAGCAATACTGGGGGGGTCGGGGTTGGCGTCGGCGTGGGAACGGGGACCTCTTTGACAATTGGCGGCGGCGGCGGCTCGTAGTAAACAAAGATGTTACGTTTTGCTTCGGCGACCAAAGGAACCGAGTAGTCCGAGTTAACCGGCCGTAGTTGGTCAATAGCGTCTTCCTTTGGAGGCGGCTGATCGAGGCGGCGATTTGGGGAGGGGGACGGACGTGGAGAGACGGATTGCGCGACTTTGTTACTACTACCCCCAAATCCAAATAGGGCCCACCAAAGTAACACTATCGCCAAGAGGCCGAGGACCCCTGCAGCAATCAACTTCTTTCGTTCATTCGGATTTGTAAGATTTATTGCCTGCATTGTAAAACTTACTGCTCCCCTGACCCGCCGCCTTCACTACCTCGTTGGAAATACGTTGCCATGTCCAGACGCAGACTCACGGCAGAATTACGCGGGCCACTTCCAGACTCCTCACCCTCCGCAGGCTGAACATTTGTTTCAGATGACCTCTCTAATTCCACAGCGTTAATAATGACAAACTGCTTGGTGGTCTCAAGGTCGCGTACAAAGCGGCGGAGGTTCTGATATGGCCCTTCAACGGTCACACTAACTGCTACGCCCGGATAGATGCTCTGCCATTTTGTGTTCGCTTTGGTTCCACCGGTTGCCGTCTTGGTGCCGGCTGCATCCAGCGGCGTGTACGTCGGACCGGAGGTATTCCGCAGTCCATTCTTCCGAATCAGATCGTTGAGAGCGTCGTAAAGGCTCATGCGTCCACGACTGCCGGTGAGCAGCTTGCTGTTTTCGAAAACTTCCAGGCTCTGGGCAATGTGTTGCGCCGCATTCTCTGTACTTTGACTCTGTAGAACCACATTCTGAGAATTTCGCAACTGGGTTTGAAGGCGCGCACGTTCCACCTGAAGCGAGGCTAAACGAGAGCGTGCCGGCATTTGAAAGTAGAGATAGCCGACGACAACAAGGAACAAAATAAAGAAACTGCCGGCCAGCGCAATGATCTCTGCCGGCCCGAGTGCGCCTCCTCGGTTGGAAACGCTCAGTTTCTGAAAACGAGCGCGTATCACGTTGGCATTTGGTCTTCGAGAAGACGGAGCCGGCTGTTCGCTCATCGGTTGTCACCCCTCACTACGGGCGTAGGCTGGGCTGAAGCCACCGCGGCAGCATCCGTGGGAGCGCCAGCTCGCGGACGATAAACGACGTACAATTCATACTCCGCGCCACTTTCGCCTCGGCCCCTTTGCAAATTCTGCGAGCGAAGCTCGGCTTGCATAATGCCTGCTCGATCCATTGCTGAAATCATTTCCGTGATCACCGTGGGAGTCTTTGCTACGACCGTCAACTCTAATTCCGCCAGGGTTTGATCACCTCGGGTAGTTACGCCGCGCACGGCGATTCTTTTGACACGGACGTTTCCGGGAAGTGCTGATTCCAAATCAGCAAACAGTCTAGACCAGGAAAATCTTTTGCGGTCGACCAGAATATGCGCCGAGGCCAGCGTTTGAAGTTGATCGGGTGTGAACGAGCTTTTTACCGCCTCAGCCTGTTTTCGCAAGGCCTGCTCCTGTTGACCAAGCCCGTTAATATCGTTCTGAACTGCGGCCGCTTGCGAGTTAGCTTCTCTGGTGTTTTTAACAATGAAGACCAGACTTATGAGGGATATAACAATCACGACAACCGCCACCGCCCAAGGCAGTGAACGGTTGCTAAACGGCTTACTCGCAAGGTTTAGTTTTGTACTCACCTGATATTTCCCAAACAGACGAAATTAGCAGCAAAGAAGCATACACGCCTCAATTAAAGCGGCGCAACTGAGCGTGGAACGCGCGTTCCTGACCAGTAGTACACGCTCCATGAGCACTCGCGTTTCAGAAAGAAGCTTCCAGGGTGTCCTGTAGGCGAGTCGAATGCAGGATCATGAAGTTCGCCTGGGGGGCAAGGGCTCTTCAGTCACGGCCAACGACGGCCGGTAAGCGCAAATTCGATTTCGACCGCTCCGTTTCGCGCGATAGAGCGCGGAATCCGCCAGCTCCACCAACTGAATCGGGTCTGTTGCATCGTCCGGATACGCAGCAACACCGATGCTAATCGTAATGCGATGCGTTGTCTGGACGTCTGGCGAATCCATGCGAGTGGCGGAAAACTTGTGTTGTTCCACCGCTGCTCGCACGCGCTCGGCTGCTACAATCCCCTGGGCGTAATTAGCCTCAAGCAAAAAGGCCGCAAACTCTTCCCCGCCAAAACGAGCAGCCACGTCACCCGCTCTCAACGCCTCCTTGATCAGTCGCCCGGTCTCTTCCAGAGTTCTACTTCCCACTAGATGGCCATAGGTATCATTGACTTCTTTGAAGTGGTCCAAATCCATCATGAGGACGCAAAAAGGACGGGATTCCGCTTCGGCTCGTGCCGCCTCCCGCCGTAGCTCAGAAAAAAAAGACTTGCTGGTGAGAAGTCCGGTGAGTTCATCGTGTGCCAGTAGACGATGGATCTGTTGTTGAAACTCACGATCAATTTCATCCAGCATATCGAAGCGAAAGAGATGGTCACCGATTTCGATCTTGTCGCCATCATTGAGGATGACGTCGGTAATCAATTCTCCGTTTACCAGGGTCCCATTGGTAGAACCGAGATCGGCAATGCGATGGTAGGTCTCCTTAGTACTAGCATCTTGTTCGCGACGGATCCGGGCATGGAGCCTTGAGGTGCGCGAATCGTTGAGGCGTACGTCGGCTTCGAGGGCGCGACCGATCATGACGTCGTCGCGCTCCAGGGGAATTGGCACCGCCATCAGTTCCCCACGAAGCGAAACCAGCGCCGGCCGACGTTCCTTTTGCGTAGATTTTGTACCTTTGCTGCTTCGACGAAGCTTGGTTTGGCCGGGTTCGTCGTCTTCTTTAATATTTTGGCTGGGCATTCGTTCTGGGCTATTGAGAACGCCCTTGCGGTCTCAAACTTTCGCAAAACCAGGACAGTTGTTCGTATCTTAACGTGGGCCTCATGCAGTCGCAAATTGATTGTGTCGCTGGCTTCGTGGCAGACCGCCCGGCGGGACGCCTTCTGGCGCTAGTAGCTCTACTCATATAAAATTGGTCTATAGATTCATTGGAGTCGTGCAGGGCTAGAGGACGTAGAAAGGAAACTCGTTTGAAAGAACAGGAACCAGCCAGCGAGACGTGTTCATGGTCAGAAAAGAACCTCTCCGTGGAACGCGTAGCGGTTGCCGATTTACCCACTGAATGGGGCGACTTCAAAATCGCCGGTTATCGATCGCTGACAAGCGATGAGGAGTTTGTCGCTATATATAAAGGAGAATTGCGACGCGATACGCCGACACTAGTGCGAATCCATTCGCAGTGTTTGACGGGTGACGCGTTCGGATCGACCAAGTGCGATTGTGGCCCCCAATTGCATGAAACCATGACGATGATTGAGCGCGAAGGACGCGGGGCGATCGTTTACCAGCAGCAGGAGGGACGTGGCATCGGAATCATAAACAAGATTCGGGCCTACGCACTGCAGGATGAAGGGGCAGACACGGTCGAGGCCAACGAACAGCTAGGATTGGCCGTCGACCTCCGCGACTATAAGCAGTGTGCTGAGGTCCTGTTCGATTTGGGTCTTTGCCTGGTGCGTGTAGTTTCCAACAACCCGCTGAAGCTTCGAGCACTGGAGGAGGCCGGGTTGAAGATTGTAGAGAGAGTGTCGATTCAGGTTGAGTCTGGCGATAAGGCGGAACACTACCTGCGCACTAAGAAAGACAAGCTAGGCCATTTGCTGGATTTCAGTATTGGCTGACTGTCAGGCCATTAAAGACAAAAACACCGTCAGCATCCGTCGAAGCTGAGCGAGAACCGGCCACGTTTGAAGATAGGCGCACAAGAACTCCCTGCTCCGCGCGTCGTCCGGTGGGCAGTAATACGCGACCTTGAATAGTATGAATTCCACTCGCTGAATCCGGCAGACCCCTTGTACTTCCAACGCCACCCTGTCCGTGCGTCACGACCGCCGGCAACGTCAACATCAAAGCAGCCACCAAACAGCAAAGGAGAAGGTTAGGCATAGTGCGCCCAGGAGTATGAAACATCTTCACTAATTCCCTTCAAGGATTTGTCTAACGACGTACTGCTTTAGGTCTTGCTTCGTAATTCTTTTATCTTTTGTTGCAGGAGTTCGGAGTCAGGAGCTTTTGGTTGGAGCTTTAGGTAGGTTTCCAATTGTTCGGCCGCTCGCCGGTAATCGCGCCTCTCGAGATAGATCCCTCCAAGATAGCGATGAGCTAGAGCTGTTTCACTTGAACGAGAGCCGATGGCTATTTCCAGTTCTTTGTTTGCTTCCTCGAGTTTGCGCTGGACGGCGAGCGTGATGCCGAGATACATATGTGCCGTCGGTGCGGAGCTGTTTTTATTTATGGCGATGCGGAGATGCTCTTCGGCTTCAACAAATTTTCTTTGATTCAGGAGTGCAACGCCGTAGTTAAGACGAAGGTGAAAGTCCTCGGGAGCGATCTTTACACCCGCGCCCAAAATCACAGCCGCATTTTGGGCCTGCCCAAGCTTCAGATACTGCATACCCAATTCGTTCATGGCCAAGGTAAAGGTAGGATGGACCGCGATTGCGTGCCTTAGTTCCGCCACGGCTTTCTTGCCATCGCCGGTTCGAATTGACTCCATTGCGTTTGAATATGCATCACGTGCGGCCGGAGGAGCGCTTGCGAGGGCGGCACTAATCAAGCCCGCTTTAGCCGCATTCCCGCGCTTAAGCTGAAGGTTGATCATGACGTTGAAGTAGCGGGGGACATTTGCGCGCGCCACCTCTGCGCCGGACATAGTACGACTCCGGAGTACGAAGCTCTCAATAGTCACCCGTTCTCTGCCGACTTCGTAATCGTCGCCGGCCTCAACCGTCAAGGTATAGGAGCCAGGCGCCAGGTTATTAAAAGTGAACGAGCCGTTTAGATCTGCAATAAGCACAATTCTCTCGGAGCTGGTGCTGTCCAGGGTCACTTTGACAGCGGTGGCGTCAGAACGGCGGCCCGATGGGAAATAAATCCGACCCTGAATTCTATGCTTGCCTCCTGTTCCCATGGAATCGACACCGCCTTGGGCGTGTGCGGAAATGACAGGAACGCAGACTAACGATATGACGAAGCTGAGTTGAAGTAGACAGAGACTTTGAAGTGCGGCCCGACCCGGAGAGAAAAACATTGGAAGCTCCTTTTCAAGTACGCATGAACGGTCGAGATCAATTAGGGGTTGCGCTGAGGCGAGGATAGATTACCACTAAAAAAGAAGGGGAAGAAGCGTTACAGGAACGCTCTTCCCCCGCAAAGCTTTCGTGAGCTCGTGACTAGTAGTCACGAGCTCAGAAAGTTAAGAGTTAGAACTGGAACTTAATACCCAGTCGCAGCGATGACGGGAATTGGAAGATCGTTCCGGAACCGTAGAACGGATTGCGGAACTGATTTGCCGGAACGTTCGCAACACCGGGGATACCGCTGTTGATGGAGAACGTTTCGTCCAAGCGAATCGCGCGCTGATTATTGAAAACGTTGAACCAGTCAACCTGCAGGCGTAACTGCCGATTCTCACCAAACTGAATCGGGTAGTAGGCATTCATGTCGAGGTTCCACGTCGTCGGTGTGCGACTGCTGCCGATGCTGTCAACCGTGTTCGGGAAGCCAGCAATTGTGGTATTTACTGCCGGAACGATGGCCGTACCACGCAGGACGCCGAAGCCTTCGTTGTTGCCGTAGACTTCGTGTGGAGTCAAAGCGTTGAACGGAATTCCGGACTGCGCGCGGAATGAAGCGCCGGTCAGGAGCTTGAAGGGCCAGCGATAGCTGCCATCAAGTTTGAACTGATGCGGACGATCATTCGGCAAGCGGCCGTAGCCATTGGCTAGCAAGCTGACGAGATCGAACAGCGAAGTGATGTTCGGGTCAGACTGGCCGTTGTCGTTACGGAACAGGCCTTCGTAGTTACCGGTCAGGCTCGAGAACACATAGGAAGCGATAAACTGATAGTTGTTAGTAAATCGCTTCGTAGCGGAGAACTCGAGTGCGCGGTAATAGCGGCGAGCGCGTCCGAAACACTGGGCGGCGATGCCCTGTGCCGCATCACCTGCGCAAGCCAGGTCTTCGGTGGTTTCACCTCCACCGCGACGGCCGGGGTTGAAGATGAAGTACGTGTGACCGTCATCGAAAGAACCATCTTCAATGACGTTGCCCTGGCCGCGGTAGATACCACGGAAACCGAGGGCGAGGTCCTTGGCAACTTCATATTCGAAGCCGGCGGTGTACTCGTCAACTGTCTGCGGTCTGAGACCCGGATCAATTGGGGTCGAGGTGGCGCCGAGATTGCCGAAGTCCGCCAAAGTAATCGACCCGGCGGGAGCATTCAGCCGATTAACGTTGAGGTTAATGTCTGTCTGGGTCGTATCGCTACCCGCGCGGACGTTAATATCAAGCGGTATCGGCGTCTCCAGGAACCTCGCGAAGTTGACAAAGAACTTGCCTTTGCCGACACCAGTGAAGTCATAGATAAAGCCAACGCGCGGCTGAGTGTTGTGCCAGAAGTTGTTAAGCTTCAGGTACGACTGCGAGCCACTGCCGTAGGCTTGTTGGAAATCCCAACGCAGGCCGAGATTGAGTTGGATGTTGCGGTTGATCTTGTAATCATCCTGAATGTAGAAGCTCTGCACGTTGGTGTAGGTATCACCCTGAGTGGTGATCAGCCGGAAGTCACGAACGCGAGTGCTGGTGCGAATCAGGAATGGATTAGTTGTCAACGACGAAATGACCGCGGCGTTCGTCGACACTGAAGTCGGGCCGCCGAGGTTTACGCCCTTGTTAATCAGCTCCTGAATGCGAGTGGTCAACGAGGATACCGGGCAAACAATGTTCGTGCCCTGAACCTGGCAAACACCGAAGTTGTTGGTTACGCGGAAACCCTGAGTAGACAGCGAAGCGCCTGCAAACGTCCGGGTTGGTCCCGTTGACCGCGTGTCGATTGCGTAAATGTTCTTGTTGTACTCGAAACCATACTTCCAGGTGTGCGGGCCGGTAATACTCTGCATCCTGGCCTGGATCTCCCAGCGGTTACGCTCCTGGGTCGAAAACAATCCAAAGCCTGGACCGTCAATGAAGTTGCGCTCCAAAGAGCCTCCCACACCGTTGACGAAGTCGCCAAAGCCAGTAGCACCTTGGCCATCATCGGCGGTACCAAGAATGCCATCCGCTCCAGCCGTCGGAGTTACGATGAAGTTAGTCTGGGTCGGCGCCAGGCGCGCACCATTGCGGACAACCGCGAAGTTGTTGGCAAGGAGTGTAGTACCTAAGTCGCTTTCAGGAAGCGTGTTGGCACGCTGGAAGTGCATTCCGAAAGCAAATTCGCCGGTGTGATTTGGCGAGAAAGAAGAGTTCAAGCGAGCGGCATAGTTATGACCGCCAGTCTCAACCACGCCGCGGAAGGCGGTCTGATCATTGCCAAATCCGGAGCCACCAAACAAGAAACCTTCCTGCTTCGTAAAGTCGCCGAAGGTCGAGAAGGTGAAAGTGTGGCCCTGATTGATTCCCCAGGTGAGCTTACCTGAGTAAAACGGGGTTGTGATCTCGTTCTCGACGTTCTGACGGAAAGTCTGCGTCAGGAACGAGTTTTTGCGACGCTGTGGGTTGAAGGCGCCGAAGAACCAAAGCTTGTCTTTGGCGATTGGTCCACCAACGTCGACTCCAGCATCGATTTCCGAGAAGCCGTTAGGAGCAGCGCCTGTGAACGGAAAGTTCTTTGTTTCGCGGACAAGGCCCTTGGTGCTGAAGTAGCCGAAAATGTCTCCATGCACTTCGTTACTACCGCTCTTGGTAATAACGTTGAAAATTCCGCCCGTGCTCTTGCCGTATTCAGCGCCATACGCGCCGGTCTTGATCTCGACTTCCTGAACAAACTCGAATGGAAGGTTCGCACCCGATCCGCCGAAAGCCGGGTCAGTGGTGGTTACGCCATCGAGAATGTAGTTGTTTTCGGGACCAGAGGAGCCGCCGACTGAGGGGTCACGATCGCGACCCGAGGCATCGCGCAGGCCCGAGCGAGCGACGGAAGGTGCAATCGTGTAAAGCGACTGAACCGTGCGCTGCGTGGGCAGATTATTAAACTGCTCATTCGAGACGTTGGTGCCAGTCGTGTTTGAGTTGACATCAACCGTGGCGCCGGAGGTATCCGTAATCGTAACCTCTGCGGATGCGCCGGCGACTCTAACCTGAACGTCAGCCGATGATGTTCTTGAGAGGTTGACCTCGATGTCGCTCTTGGCTGTCTCTGCGAAGCCGGCAGTTGCGGCGACCGTGACGGTGTAGCGTCCCGGTGGGAGATTCAGGACACGATAGCGTCCCTGATCATCCGACTGCGCCGTCTGAGCACTAATCAGGTTCGCTCCTGATACAGTGATCGTGGCATTCGGCACAACTTTGCCGTCGGGGTCTGTAACCTGCCCCTCAATTGAACCTGTCGTCTGTGTTTGTGCGAACGCTGTAAACGTAAAGCACAGAACAAACAGCGCCAGGGCAATAAATCGCATGCTGTTTTTCATGCTAAAAGATCCTTTCTTTTTGGTGATTCCTGTTGCAAGGCTGGACTTTATTACCCCAGTGTCCGGGGTGCCGAAGCGCTCCAGAATGGGCGGCCCAGCCGTAATCGTAAATGACTCTGGAAAAAAGCGCATATCAGGCGGCCCAATTTTGCAAGTCTTATGCCCTGAAGAAGCATTTGATTAAACGCACGGACTGTCAACACTTAGCCTAACATGTGAGGGCCCTACGGAGGCCAATTTGATCCAAAAAAATGGGAACTATCCATAAATCACAACCGGGTCTGGCCCATTTACACTTTTGTAACTTAAACACAATACAGGGCTTCCCCGGGTGAGATTGGTTCAGTTGCGAATCAAAGCCTGGGCCATAAGGGCCAGCCCCAAAACTTTTTGGATGGGGCAGACATCGTCGCTCTGTCTGAGCTGGCCGATATCTCCCTGGCACCATAACGCCGGTTGGCGAAACCGCTGAT
>DASQKG010000525.1:0-14302 GCA_035630655.1 Pyrinomonadaceae bacterium | reverse complement strand
GATTATGAACAAAGTTTTCCATCTTCATAGGAAAACTAGAAGGGCGCTTTAAGAATCTGCGAAGACGGATGGGTATCCTGAATGCCTAATAAAAGTAAACGCCCAGGTTCAATGAGCCAGGAGGAGAATGAATAACCAGCTATCTTGTCCGACATGCGGGAGCACCGATGTTAAGAAACTCATCTATAGCTCGCAGGGCGGCTTCATCTGGACGCCTTTCCTGAACTTCATCAAGTGCCGTGCATGCGGCGCGCGCTTTCATGGTGAAACCAAACAACTCGACCCGCAAGTTCCGAAAGTGATGCGCGTCATTTCCGTAGTAATCATCCTGGGCTTCGTCGGGCTGATCGTCGGCCTCGCGCTTTCGCTGCCTTCACTGAGACAAAATGAAACTGCCTCGCCGGTGGCGTCTCCCCCTTCACGAGTTCCGACGCCGACACGCCGGCAGTGACCGCGATGAGTTTTGCGTGATGACTCCCGTTTTAATCTGTCACGCATCCCTTGTAGCCTCCCGTTTAGATAGGGCACTTGTGCCCGCGCTGGCGGACGAGTCCGCTCTCTAAACGGAGAGGTGAGTCTAGACTCTCCACGAATCAACTTCCTGACGGTTAGCCAGCCAATGTCTTGAGATCTTTGGATGCCTTTTCGACCGCGCGTTCGGCGTCCTCAACCGCACTCGCGGCCTCTTCTACCTCTACTGCAACCTTTCGCGCGCGTCGAGACGCATCGTCCAAAGCGGCCTTTGCTTTCTCCAGGCTTTGCTCGGCAGCGCGCCTGTGCTTCTCAGCCTTCTTCTCCTCTGCGTCAGCTTTTTTTTGCGCTGCCTCCAAACGCTCTGACCTGGCTCGGGCTTGGGCCAGCGATCTCTTTTCATGCTGCAGTGAAGCTTTCGCTTCAGCTACCTGCGCCTTACGCGCCTCTTCAACCTGACGTACGTCGTCATCCGACTCCGACTTTTGCCGCGTGTTCGTACGAGCGCCGCTCGACTTCTGGCTGAAGCGAATCGGTTTAGGAGGTTCAAGCCCCGCCGTTCCTGCCGTCTCCCTCCTGCCACCTGCCTCCTTCCCTTCCTCGGTCCGTTGCCTCACGCTTGGTGTCCATGAGGCGAGTGACTCGAAGCCCGGAGGATCGACGTCCTGGGTCAAACGCCCGGGACGCGGGGCATCAGCACGCGATGCATAAACTGACATTGCCTCGAGCGTACTTGTGATGCGGCGGATGATATCGAGCGAAGGATTGTGATCTGCCTCTCGCAGCAACGAGTTTGCTAGATCAGAAAGGTCAGCAAGCGCTTCGCGGCGTGCGTCGAGGGCTGCGCGCATATCCGCAGCCTTCCCCGATGCTTGGATTTTGTGAACGCGCTCACCTGATGCGAGCAGTTGGTCGAATGTCTCGCGATGATTCCAGTAAAGTTGATTCACGGCCCACGCCGAGACGGGCGGCTTGGCTAGCGCCTTCACGATAGCCGCCTCATCGGCACGCCCGCTCTTCTTAAGCCGAGCAGCCAGCGCATTGCGTTCGCCAGTGAACTCAGTCAACGGCAGCCGGAACAGACCATCAATATCTGTTTCGAGCTCATCGACGCGCTTGCGCTTGTGCTCGCTGAATTTAAGCACTGCAGCCCTGCCCTGCTTTTCACTCTTATTCATGCTTGCACTAAAAAGTCTCCGCACATTTGGCAGAAGGCCCGGGGCGGGGAATCAGTAGCCACGTCCGTGAGGGCGTGGATCATAAAGGCTTTGCGCAAAAAGTCGGCGAAGCCGAGTAAATCAGAACCGGAAGCGGACCCCTTCCTTCGACTTTTGTGCAAAGCTGATCATAAATGCGGCCCTGGTTCCAACCAGTGCAGCCCTACGTTTTGCGCCGGATCGAATAGAGTCGCTGTTCCGTTCGTATCAACAAACGATCTCCCACGAGTGCCGGCGATGCCTGCGCGAAGTCATCCAGTTCGTTCACATGCAGCAGCCTGAACTCCTCGCCCGTGGCGACCACAAACGTCTGGCCTTCCTCGCTCAGGCAGAACAGCTTGCCGTTGTAGACCCAGGGCGACGTCGTGAAGGCAGTTGCCGACGGGTCGATACGAGTCTTGTAAGTCTGTTTTCCAGTTTTGGCGTCAAAGCGAGTCAGGATTCCGGTTTCAGTCAGCGTATATATAGCTCCCTGATAAGCTACGGATGACGGGAGATAAGTCCCTCCGCGCGCCTGCGACCAAACCACATACTCGTTTGCTCCGTTGTTCATCGCCTGATCTTTTTCCAGAGAGATATTGCCCGTGGCGCCGGGCCGAATCGCATATAACGGACGTCCTCGACCGCCGTTGATATACAGCAGTCCGTTGTATGCAAAAGGCGTTGGCACGGGCACTGGCGACATTCCCGACATCCGCCACAATTCCTTCCCGGTCAGGTCGTAACTGATTACCTCGCGTGGTCCAACAGCGACAATTTCGGTGCGCAGCGCGTGCCGCCAAACAAATGGCGTAGACCAACCTGAATGCTGCACCGGCTGTTCCTTGCCGCCGATATCGCGATTCGTGCGCCAAACCTGCTTGCCCGTTTGCTTATCGAATGCGGCGATGTATTGCTGTTTTTGATTATCGTTCACGATAACCAGCAGCTTCCCAGCCAGCGCCGGCGAACTCCCCGTTCCGAAGTCGAGGTAAATCGGATTCGCTTCCAGTGGAGTATGCCAGACCTGCTTGCCTTTCAAGTCAAATGCCCATAACCCAAGATTCGCCACATACACATAAACTTGCCGGCCGTCAGTCACGGGGCTCTCTGAGACAAAACTGTTCTTGCGGTGACGCCCGCCGGGTGGACGGCCTGTGAAGAACTCCTTCCTCCATTCCAGCTTGCCGTTTGTCAGGTTCAGGCAATAGACGAAGTAATGCAGTGTCACCTCATGCGGTAACTCCGAATCGCGTTCTGTAACGCGCTTGATCACTTCGCTCATCGGCAATCCTTGTTTCATTAACTCCGCTACATACTCGTTCGAGTATTCCGTGCCGATTTGCGGTGGCTTGGATTTGCCGTCCGTGGTTACGGTGGTTACGTACACCCTGCCGCCCGTCACGATTGGCGATGACCATCCTCGCCCTGGGATCGAATGCGACCACTCCACGTTCTCAGTCCGGGACCAACGGTCGGCCAGCCGCGCGTGCGTTCCCACGGGGTTTGATTCGGGCCCGCGAAATTGTGGCCAAGCCATGTCCTTTATGCCGGAGTTTTTCTTCTGGCCGTGAACGGGCAGTGACGCTAACAGCAGTGCACACGCCATGCTGGCCATGCAGAAAAAGAGGCAACTTTTTAGTTCGCGAATGATTTTTAGTTCGATGCGAAGTGTCTTCATTCTTCTCCTGTGTTTCGCTGAGTTGAGTTGTTTGTATATACCACGAACGCTGGTTTTGATTGCTGGTTACGCGAAGCGATTTCATTAGCACCGTGACTTCAGCCCGGTGTTCCATACAGATTATTCGCGACCTCGAACCGTTTCAACGGTTTTCGTGCACCGTAAAACCGTTAAAACGGTTAAGGCAGTTTGATGGCGTTTGGTTCACCGGGCTGAAGCCACGGTGCTAATGACATCGCTTCGCGAAAGGTGCCAGCCTCTAATGTGTTGGCGAGACCATTTTTGAGCAGTGGCCCAACTCTGCAGTTTATTGAGCTTGACCAGTTTCCCGGACGTACCGGCTAGCTCATTCGCGGCGCTTCCCCTCTGAGCAGCTGCAAACTTCAAATCTCCGCACGCGATAGCGATGGCCGCCAACGTTAACATCACGCGGATTCTATTCGTTCTCATAATCACTCCTGTGTCGTTGCACAAAAAGTCGAATCAAACGGCGTAGCGCGTTAAGTTAGATTGGGAGCAGACCGGGGCCCCCAACCCGCGCAGTTCCGTTTGGGTGGGAGCTACGACCCGGTACTGCTTCGGAAGAGATGTCCCGGCAAACAGCCTAAGCGAATCCACCTTGTATTCTATCGCCGACCGCTGCGAGCCCACCGGCTACTTTCTCGCAAACCCCTCCGTCTTGCCAGTCGGCCAGCGTGACAACTTTTTACATTCCAGTGCGTACGAGTGCCAACTTTCCGTAGCATCTCGATGTATGCTATCGCCCAGTATGTTCCGGGATGCAATCAGCAAACTGTCGCTGCGAAAAAAGTTGACGATACTGGCGTCAGTCGGGGTGTTCCTTCCCATCGTTGTGTTGACTTACATGCAGTATCAATCGCTAACAGAACTCGAGAACAAAACCAAAGGCGCATTCAAGGATAACCTGCGACAGGGATTTACCATCCTACAGCGCCAAATGAAACGACGCCTGGAGGACGTCGCGGCTCAAACCCTGGAACCGGTTGGCAGTCTGCACCTTTCGTCGCTTCCTTCTCCAGGGCGCGCGGAAGAGATTGAAAAATATTTTGCAAAACTAAAGCGTTCGCATCCTGAGATTGAAGAGATCTTTGCTTTCGCCTACTCGGATGGCAAAGAGGAAACAAACAGTTATGCGTATATTTATTCAGACAAATTTGTGAAACTCGCCCAGGCAGACTTCACCCCCACGCAGTCTCACATTCTCTCTCTTTTTGAAAAATCGAGGATGGCCCAAAGTTTTCTCGACAACAATCGCAACTATTTATTCGCATATCATTCCTGCCCCACATGTCCGCCGAGCATGCGTACGGAAACATATCTGTTTTATCCGTTGAAGGAACTAACCAACGATATGGCAAAAGGAGAACAAAGCGGTTTTGCGGGTATCTTATTAAATGAAGGTTTCGTCAGAGATGACTTGATAGTTCGCAGCATAGGTGAGATTGCACCCTCCCATATATCAGATCCCACCGCCTCATCAGCCATAGCTATGACGATTAGCGACGACAACGGCCAGGTACTTTATTCAAACGCCGCGACTCAAAACGGATACCTGCTCGAAAGCAACTTTGATCGTCCGTTCTCCAGTTGGAAAGCAGGAATCGGCCTGAAGAATACAAATCTCGAAGACTTCGCGCGCGACAGTTTCTTGCATAGTGCCGGAGCAACTGTCCTGGTACTGCTGGTCTTACTTTTTGGTATAGCCCTTACTATACGGGCCACCGACCGCGAAGCACGGCTGGCGCAAGCGAAATCAAATTTCGTCGCAAATGTCTCGCATGAACTAAAGACACCTCTATCGCTGCTCAGCCTGTTTTCTGAGATCCTCGAACTAGGTCGCGTCAAGAATGAAGAGAAGAAGCTCGAGTACTACCGGATCATTCGCCATGAAAGCCGGCGTTTGAACAAGATGATCGATAACATCCTGGATTTCTCAAAAATCGAGGCGGGTCGGAAAACGTATAATCTCGCCAATGGTGATATCGCAGAAGTGATTCAAAACGTGCTTTCCAGCTATCGCTATCAGATCATCAATTCCGGCTTTGACGTTCAAACAAACATACAGGCCAGTCTGCCGCCAGTCTTGATTGACCGTGATGCGATAGCGCAGGCCATCTCAAATCTGCTTGATAATGCCATTAAATATTCAGGCGATGTGAAGCAGCTTTCGATCACGACGGAAACCATTCGGTCTGATCTGTCTGTTGAAATCGCAGATCACGGCATCGGAATCCCCCGCGCTGAACAGGCAAAGATTTTCGACAAGTTTTACCGTGTGGGCAACGGCCTGGTCCATGACGTAAAGGGCAGTGGCCTCGGCTTATCTCTGGTCAAGCACATTATTGAAGCTCATAAAGGAACTATCTCGGTCGAAAGCGACGTCGGTAAGGGGAGCCGGTTTACGATTCTCCTTCCGCTGGCGCGCAAAGCCGCTGATGCCTAAATTGTCGGGGCGGCACTCCGTGGCCGCCCCTCTCTGGATATCACAACGTCGCACTCGCAAAGAAGGGGGGCGGCCACGGACCGCCGCCCCTACAAATTTGGACCCGAAGCAACCTGGTCATAGGAGAAAAACTTGGCCAAAGTCCTGATAATCGAAGATGAACCCAACATGGTCCTCGGGCTTAAGGATAGCTGCGAGTATGAAGGCTATGAGGTCTCTGTGGCCCGCGATGGAAGGGAAGGGTTGGAAAAGGCATCGACTGAGAAACCTGACATTATTCTGCTCGATGTGATGCTGCCTTTGATGAGCGGAATAGATGTGTGCCGCACCTTGCGCACCCGCGGGATCGAAACTCCAATTCTTATGCTGACTGCTCGGAGTGAGGAAACTGACAAGGTGGTCGGCCTGGAAGTCGGCGCAGATGATTACGTGACGAAACCATTCAGCATTAAAGAGCTGCTCGCGCGAATCAGGGCACATTTGCGAAGGGCCGCAAAACAAGTCGTGAAAATCGAAAGTTTTACGTTTGGCAATGTCGAGTTGGATTTTAAAAAATACGCGGCCCGAAAAGGCGGGCAACCCTTAGATCTTTCAGCTCGCGAATTTGAGATCTTGTACTACCTGATCCGGCGTCGAGGTGAAATCGTCACACGCGATCAACTGCTCGACGAGGTTTGGGGGTATGACAGCACGCCGGTTACGCGTACGGTTGACAACCATATCGCCAAGCTTCGTCAGAAAATCGAACCTAATCCATCCGAGCCGCAGCACATCATCACTGTTCACCGACTCGGCTACCGCTTCATCGAATAAACCAGACTGTCCGACACACTTTGGTTTGTCGTTGTGTCGAGAGAGGCGGGCTCAAGTTCAGTAATCCGTGACGACGACAAACTGAAGTGTGTCGGACACACGACAACCTAAAGGAAGCTCTGATCAGGTTCCTTATGGGTAGTTGCCTTAGCCCGCGAAGCGCGGCGATAGCGTAAAGCCCACTGATACTCAACTTGATCAGACCTTCCTAAAGCTTATCCGCCACCAAACTGGTCCACCACTCAAAACGAAAAGACGCCCCCTTCCCTTCGGTACAACTTTTTACAATCTAATTACAGTCTGTGGAGACTTGGAAGTTCCAAGACCATAGGCTCTGCATGTATGGACTTGGAGAAGTTTGCTCCGACGCGAGTTTCTAAACAGGGCCAACAACTGCTGAAGAAATGATCTGCTTGTGCTTTAGGTCCGAGCCACCTCGGCCTCTGGACTATTCATCGAACTTTATGGACACGGCACCGGAACTTTTCTCTACGCGCTGCGAACCCATAGATTATCCGTACTAACGGAAAAGGAGAACCATGCGAAAACTAGTAATTCTAATCATCCTTGTTGCGACTTCCACCGTTGTCTTTGCCCAGGATAATCCGCCGAAAACCGGCATCCCGCAGTCTGACGCGAAAAAGGCTTTCGAGAAACTCAAGGCCCTGACAGGTTCCTGGCAAGGTGCGGTGATGGGCATGTCGGTCAACGTCACAATTCGTGTCGCATCCAGTGGTACCGCAATTCTGCATGAGGCGACTGGAGACGGAAAGCGGCCTCCCAACCACGAGATCACCATGTTCTACGTTGACGGGGATCGTTTGCTCGCGACCCATTTTTGTGACGGCGGAAATCGGGTTCGCTGGGAGGGAAAGATGTCGCCCGATGGAAAGACGATCGAGTTCAGTTTCCTCGATGTCGCCGGAGGCACGCGGGGAGGATTGGCGAAGGATATGGTGTTTACCATGATTGACGCGGACAAGCACGCCATCGTGTTGAATTTCATTACGCCAGACGGCAAGCCGGTTGATGTGCGCGGCGAATTTCAACGGACAAAGTGACTGAACACTTTCAATCGCTGGCCCGTCAAGCGGATACTGAACATTTTTCATATAGGGAAGGTGCTGAACATGTCAAAGGAAATCTCGTCATCCGCCGTAGTGTCGATCGCGGACGTTATGCTGCGGATCCTCGTCGTCGTGAACTGGCTGGGCGGCGCCGCGATCCTCGCTCTACTGGTTGTGATGCCGAACGAGCAATGGATTATGACCGCTTTCAAACTCTCTCCTTCACCTGAGGCGGATCGGCTGGTGATGGGCCTGCGCGCGATCGCCGTGCTTGGTCTCGCAGCGACTCCACTGAATCATGTCGTCCTGAAGCGGCTGCTCGCGATCATTAAGACGATTCGCGGGAGCGAGCCATTCGTCGCCGCGAACGCGTCACGTCTGCAGGCGATCGCCTGGGTGCTGCTCGCACTAAACCTTCTCAGCATAGTGATCGGCGCAATCGCCAGTACCGTTTCGACTCCGGCGCATCCGCTTCATATAAATGCCGGCTTTTCAATCAACGGCTGGCTCGCCGTACTACTCACGTTCGTCCTGGCTCGCGTGTTCGCGGAAGGCGCGCTCATGCGCAAAGGCGTGGAAGGAACAGTCTGATGGTGATTGCCATCCAAGAGTAACGCTGAAAGCGTTGGCTAATGTCAGCCCAGGGTTTGCTTTGAAACCCTGGCTTCAAAAACGTTCGAGGCGATTGTTCGCAACCCTGAAGGGGTTGCGCGGTTTTGCGGTTGAAACGCGACGCAACTCCTTCAGAGTTGCGTCTACCGAAATGAAATTCGGATCCCAGGGTTGCCGCGTTGCGCGGCTACCCTGGGTAAAAGGGTCTAACGAAACCCAACTCCAACGGGGTTGTGTCGGTTTGGAGAAGGATGGGTCAGGTGGTCCATGATTATTGATTGACTGATACCTTCGATTTGCACGGTAGAGACGCAACCCCGTCGGGGTTGAGCCTCTTCCACTATTGGATCCCAGGGTAGCCGCGCAACGCGGCAACCCTGGGCTAAATTACAAAACCGCTTCGCGGTACAAATCAGCCTCGGTCGGACTTGTTCAGAGCTTCCAGAGGTTTACCGGACACTCTGATTTCCAACCCGAGCCTCTGTGAATGTCTGGTTTTATGAAGAGAATAAACTGGCAGCTCTGGGCGGGATTTGTCCTCAGCCTGTTTGCGGGATTGAGCTATCCGTTATTACTTTCCGACTGGGAGCTAACGCGGGATTATGCATGGGCCAATCTGGCGATGTTCGCACCCGCCATGGTGCTTTTGATTCTTGGCCTGCGACGCGCCTTCAAACCTGACAAGAGACTTGTCTCAAAAATCTTCGGCTCTTTGGCGGCAGCGTTTGGAGTATCACTACTGGCAGGACTTCTTTTTCTCGTCTTCGTCGCCTTCCGGTGGCTGCCTGAATCGGCTGGAGCGCCCCAGGTCGGACAGAAGGCTCCCGACTTTACGCTGACTGATGTGAACAATAAGCCGGTGACGCTGGTTCAATTATTGTCTGAGCCAATTAACAACAAGCCGCCAGGGGCCGTGCTGCTAATTTTTTACCGAGGCTATTGGTGAGCGTCATGTAACTCCGAGTTTCGGAGTATCGAAAAGAATATGAAGGCGCTTACTGATGCGGGAATTCGCCCGGTTGCGATCAGCGTTGATAAGCCCGAGAAAACTCGCGTTAAAATGGTCCAGGAAGCTGGATACACTTTTACTTTTCTGTCCGATCCGGAACTTGAGGTAATCCGCCGCTATGATCTGGTTCACGCCGAAGAGTTAGCAAGCGGCAAAGACATTGCGCGTCCGGCTGAATTTCTGATCGATCCGGCCGGTACGATCCGCTGGCGAATGGTGACTGAGAATTTTTCTGTACGCGCTCGGGCGGAAAACATCCTCGAAGCGGCAAAGGGGCTGCCGTGAGCGGTTCATCAATCCGACATGCTTCATCAGCTTGTCGTCGAGATTCGCAACACTCAGCATTGTTGCTACCCAACGTCGCACTTTGAGAGTTCCCTATCCAGACGACAAGCTAATGACATCCTGCGCAGGCTGAAAACCTCTTTCGTGAGATCACGACAAACTAAAGTTTATCGGACACTTAACCGCCGGCGATGGCCCCGATGATATAAAAGGGCTCCGCTCCCGACGCGATTTCCTGCGGCAGAGGAGCATCCGGCGACTCATGCGTTACATCCTCGTTGCAGGCAAAGAATCTCAAGAACGGCCGGCGCTCTCCTGAGACGTGCTCGCGAATCGTCCCACGCAACATCGGATACTGTTTCTCCAATGCATCCAGAATCGATCGACGAGTCACTTCGCCATCGAACTCTACAGTCACGTCGCCTTTAACGCCTGCGAGCGTTCGCAAATGCGCCGGCATTACGACTCGAATCGTTCCCCTTGTCATGAGAATGCTTGGACCTCCACTGAAAGCACTGGGGGAAGATCTCTAACAATCGGAGTCCAGGTGTCGCCGCCGTCGGGCGATGCATAGACCTGTCCTCCAGTTGTGCCGAAGTAAACGCCACAAGAATCAAGCGAGTCGACAGCCATCGCATCGCGCAGCACATTGACGTAACAATTCTCTTGCGGCAGGCCCTTAGTCAATGCCTCCCATTCGTTGCCACCGGTTCGGCTGCGATAGACGCGGAGTTTGCCATCGAGCGGATAGTGTTCACTATCGCTCTTAATCGGCACGACGTAGATCGTTTCGGGCTCATGCGCATGGACGTCAATCACAAATCCGAAATCGGTCGGCAAGTTACCGCTGACCTCTTGCCAGGAGTCACCGGCATCGTCGCTGCGCAAAACGTCCCAGTGCTTCTGCATAAACAGCAGATTCGGATTTGAGGGATGCATTGCCACGTGATGAACGCAGTGGCCCACCTCCGCGGTGGGATCGGGGATGTATTGTGAGTGCAATCCCTTATTGATTGGTTTCCACGTTGCACCGCTGTCGTCACTGCGAAATGCACCTGCTGCGGAGATGGCCACAATGATCCGTTCCCGATTCTTTGGATCCAAAATGATTGTGTGCAGGCACATGCCGCCGGCGCCCGGTTGCCACTGAGATCCTGTGCCGTGCCCGCGCAATCCTGCAAGTTCCTGCCACGTCTGACCGCCGTTGGTTGTCTTGAACAACGCGGCATCCTCGACGCCGGCATAAACAGTGTCTGGATCGTCGAGTGAAGGTTCAAGATGCCAAACTCTTTTGAACGCCCAAGGTTTCGGCGTGCCGTCGTACCACTGATGCGTGGTCAGAGGTTTGCCGGTATCAGGTGAAGTGTCATAGACAAACTTATTACTTTCCCCCTTGGGCATACCCTCGGGTGTTGTCGTCGGTTCGCCAGCCGCAGTACCGGGTTGGAACCACGTCTTGCCGCCATCATCTGAGCGTTGAATAATCTGGCCGAACCAGCCGCTAGTTTGCGAGGCGTAAAGACGATTCGGATCCACGGGCGATCCTTTCAGGTGGTAGAGCTCCCAACCGGCAAAATGAGGACCGCTCACGTCCCACTTTTGACGCTTTCCATCTGAAGTAAGAATGAAGGCGCCCTTGCGGGTGCCCACCAGTACTCGGACATTGCTCATTTTTTGCTCCTTCTTATTGTTCGATATGCTTCAGCTTGTCGTAGCCGCTGAACACACTCACCAGTTTTCATAAATCTACCAACAAACGTATCCCTACTCATAAGTCGAATGGCAACCCCTCAAATCGACAGCCCAAGAGCTAAAGTTTTTCTCAGTATTCGCATTCAACCAGCCGCGATGCGGCGGCATTCAGTAGCCACGTGCGTAGCTCCTGAATGCCGCCGCTTCGCGGCTACTGCCATCTAAAAATCTTCAAGGCAACAACAAAGCTGATAAGCAGCCACGCCAGCAATATTGCTACCTGGCTCCAGTTAGCCCAGAGCGGTGTCCCTTCGTTCATCACGGATCGCAGTAGGGTGTTTAGTGCCGTGAGCGGCAACGCCTTGATAAACGGTTGAAAGACTTGCGGAAACCTCTCAGATGAAAAGAATGTCCCGGAAAGCAACCACATCGGCAGCATGATGAAGTTCATCAACCCCGACACTCCCTCAATCGTCGTCGGTCGGGCAGCTACAAGCAGGCCGATACCGGAAAAAGTAAAGCCTCCCAGCAAGGTGATTAGTGAAAGGCTTAGCCATGAACCCCGCACAGTGAAACCAAAAGCGAGCCAGGCAAACACGACAACCGCCGCGACCTCAAGGATCAAAAACACCAGGCGCGAAAGCATGAACGAAAGCAGATACTGCGAACGTCGCATCGGTGTCGCCGCAAAACGCTTAAGGAGCTTGCGCGAGCGGGCGATGACAATGGCAAATCCCAGCCCCCACAAGCCGCTTCCCATCAGATTCATACCAATCAAACCGGGAACCAGGAAGTCTACATATCGGGCACCGGTTTCAGTGATTCTTTCTTCTCCGACCGTGATGACATCGGCTCTTCCTCGAGCACGCTGCAAAACATCGTCAACGATTAGTCTGGCAGTACGGCTCTCCGGTCTCGTCGGATCATAACGTAACGAGTAAGAGCCCTCGGTCGGCTTTACAACTATTGCGACTTTCCCGCTTCGCAATGCCCGTGCTGCTTCGTCTGGATCCAAGACGGACGAGCTGATTTCAGGAGAGCGGGCAAGAACATTTGCAAGCTCGATGACAGTCGCACTTTGCCTATCGGCGGCCTCAATAGCCACAAATGTTTTCTCGGGTGCTGTGTTACGAAAAGCTATGCCGAGTGCAAAGGTCATCAACACCGGAAAGATGAAAACCCAGAACACAGCTTCTCGCTCGCGCAGAAACTCGCGCACGCGCATCGTGGTCAGCTCGATCAGGGGTTGCGACGACTGGCTGCTCGGTTGAGTGGTGTCTTTGTCCATTGATTCGATCTAAAAACCCCTCCACAGTTAGCGCGGCAGCCTGCGATCAAAAGGCCCGAAGGGCCGGAATCCAGTACCCACGCCCGAAAGGGCGTGGATGGTAATAGAAAAATCAGCGAGGCCCGAAAGGCCGGCACCTGGTGGTCCACATCCCCTGTCGCACCTTCGGCGCTCAATCGTTGAATGCGTTACTCACCCACGCGCTCGCCACGTGGCTACTGAATGCCGCCCCTTCGGGGCTGATACCTCACTGCCTCCTGCTTCCTGCCTCCTGCTTCCTGCTGTTCTTCACCCCTCGCGCAGCATTCTCCCGGTCAAACTCACAAAAACATCTTCTAGTGTCGCCTGATGCGTTGTTAGCGAGACAAGTTCTGACCTTTGTTGTTTGATTTCTGCAAGCAGTGCCGGCAACGCGATGCCCATCTCCGTAACAGTCAGCGAATAATCCCCATCTCGTTTCTGCAAACGGCTCACGGCCGGAAGCCTCATTAACGCATCGTCAGCAATCTCTTTTGTAACCCGGAATTCTATGATCTGATCCGCGCCCAGCGATTGAATCAGTCCGAGCGGCGTTCCCAGCGCTATGATTTTCCCGTGGTCCATGATCGCCACGCGGTCGCACAAACGACTCGCCTCTTCCATGTAGTGAGTAGTCAGGAGCACGGTACCGCCTCCGGCCCGGAACCTGTCGACCACGTCCCACAGCGACAGGCGGCCTTGCGGATCAAGGCCAGTGGTCGGCTCGTCGAGAAAGAGGAGTTCAGGATCACTAACTAGTGCGCAGGCAACTGCAAGTCTCTGCTTTTGACCACCTGAGAGTTTACCGACACGTGCGTTTCGTTTCTCTTCAAGTGCGACTGTCTGAATGACCTGGTCCACGGAGTGACCACGCTTATAGAAGCTGCGAAAGAGTCGCAAAGTTTCAACTACGGTAACCTTCTCAGCGAGCTGGGTTTCCTGCAACTGTACGCCGATACGTTCACGAAGTGCGCGGTCAGCCCCCGATTTCCATTGCTGGCCCAGCACCTCTACCGTGCCTTCGTCCGCCGATGTTAAGCCTTCGAGTATTTCCACTGTCGTCGTTTTGCCGGCGCCGTTTGGACCAAGCAAACCAAAACACTCGCCCGCAAAAATTTCCAGATCCAAACCTTTGACTGCAGTCACATCGGCAAAGCGCTTCACCAGACCCGCACACCGCAAAGCGACTCGCGGCGTTGCGGGTGCAGCTGATCGCGCTGTTGAATTTTGGTGCGATGATGTTTGGGTCGCCATAGGGTCCGTGATTATATGGATTTGACGTCCCGTTGGCATGTGGTGACATTGTCAGTACCACCTGCGTCAGCGGGTGGCCTTGACGCCGGAGGCGTTTCAGACAGTAGCCGGTGGTCCGCAGACCACCGGATCATGGTTCAAAAGATTCCGCACGCTGAAAGGCGTGCAAGAATTCTCGCATAGTCTTGTTAACACTCGAACGTCCCGATTCGTCATATCCATGCGGTGAGGTCCATCCAAGCCAATTAGAAGCAGTGTGCTTCGCGGCTTCCACAAAGAGTCGGCGACGCCGACCAAATCAGAACCGGAACCGGTAGAGAGTGTGTGAAAACTCAGGTACGACCAATAACGCTGAAAGCGTTCGCGAATTCCAGCCCAGGGTTGGCTTTGAAACCCTGGGTTCAAGACGTTCCAAGAGATTCTTCGCAACTCTGAAGGAGTTGCGCTGCTTG
>DASQKG010000524.1:0-16510 GCA_035630655.1 Pyrinomonadaceae bacterium | reverse complement strand
TGAACATTAATTCAGAAGATCAGGTGGCGCTGCGTTCGTCGTAAGCATTCTCCTCAAGGCTAGATGCGGTCGTTTCGTGATACTCAAAGACGATCCACGAATTAACACGAACTAACACGAAACCGAACTGTCAGCGTAAGGAGAAATCGATGGTACGAATCGTTTTGGGGGTTATTGTCGGATTTTTTGCCTGGTTGATAATGTGGGTCGTAAGCGAGAAGGTTCTTTCGGCCCTTTGGCCGGCGTTTGGCGTTCATCAACACGCGTTCGAAGAGGCCGTTAAGAATGGCGGTCAGTTCACAGCGGACACGAACATGCTTCTCACGCATATTGTCCTCGGTTCAATAGTCTCGGTGATGTCCGGATTTCTGGCCGCGCTAATCGCCGGTGAAAACAAACGTGCGCCGCTAGTGCTCGGCTTTCTGCTGTTGGCCGTTGGTTTACTGAAGGTGGTTATGTCCTGGCCGTATGTTCCCATTTGGTATCACGTTATCTTTACGGCGCTTCTAATTCCAATGACGATTATTGGCGGTAAATTGAAAACCGCGACTTAGGAAAAAAAAAGTACAGCGACAGGAGGAAAAATTAAGAACCAAACTATGAGAAAACTAATTGCGGCACTCAACATGACGCTTGACGGGTTTTGCGACCACACGGCGATGATTGCAGATGATGAAATACATAAACATTACAATGAGCTATTAAGTAATGCGGACACCCTTATATACGGAAGGATAACTTACCAACTTATGGAAAGTTATTGGCCATCCGTCGTAAAAAATCCTACTGGTAACAAACCAATGGATGAATTTGCCGTACTAATAGACAATATTTCAAAGATTGCTTTTTCCCGCACGCTGAAAAGTGTTGACTGGAAGAATACACAATTGAAAAAGGAAGTCATCAAAGAAGAAGTTTTAGAACTCAAGCAATCCCGCAATGGCGGGAGTGGAAACATTTTAGTTGGCAGCCCAAGTTTAATAGTAGCCTTAACGAATCTTAACTTAATTGATGAATACCAGCTTGCCGTTCAGCCTACTGTTTTAGGAAGCGGCTTACCATTATTTAAAAACGTCAAGGATAGAATTAATCTTAAACTTTTAAAGACAAAGACATTTGGGTGTGGTGCAGTAACTCTTTACTATGAGCCGACAAAAATGAGTGCATAGGTGAAACAAATCGGCTAAATACAGACCAGGAGAAAAGTATATGGCTAAGGTAACAGGGATTGGCGGAGTATTTTTTAAGAGTCGGAACAAGGGCGGCGAACTGGCGTCGTGGTATCAGAAGAATCTCGGCCTCAATCTTGAGAATTGGGGCGGTGCGATATTGAGATGGCCTGACGATAAGGCCGAAGACGGCGGCCTCACGGTATGGAACCCGGCGGACAGCGACACCAAATGGTTCAGCCCGAGCGAGTCTTCCTTTATGATCAACTATCGAGTTGATAATTTGGACGAATTGCTTGAGCAGCTAAAGCAGAACGGCGTCGAGATCGTATCGGGGCCTGAATCGCACGAAAACGGAAAATTTGCATGGATCATGGACCCGGACAGCAATAAGGTCGAGCTTTGGGAACCGATGATCTGGGACGAAAAGAATAAGAAATAATCAACTCATTCTGCGCTTCGTCGGCCGTAGTACTGTCGCGTTTCATCTGTCATCGATCGAACGTATCAATTCAACACCTCACTCAGAGCACATGCGTTAACTTTAGTCACTTTCCCAGTCATATTGCCTGACCACCAGGCACCAGGTCCTCACAATTGCGCATCCAACGTGCGGAACAGATTTAGGCGCGCTTTCGGGCGCTCACCGGATCCCCCGGCCGAGTGAAATTATCAATTGGGTAGGCCTCAACTGCCCACCACACAAGCGGTCAAAAATCAGTAACAAATTCTGCTGAGGAGAACGTTGTGAGAAAACACAATAGTAGAGTGAAGCACTGTGCACAGAGATTTCGCCGCCTTACGGTTGTCGGCGTCATGGCGGTTGTGATTTTGGCGATTGGAGCCATCAGCGTCCTTTCAAGACAAAGAAGCGAAGCAGATAGGAAGTCTCAAAAGGCTGCCGCGACTACGATGAACACCAAGCTGGCGTCGCAGGATTTACATCAGGACGGTCCAGCCGCAGAGGCGCAGCCGCTCACTGATGAAGAAGCCCAGAAGTTGGCGGGTGGACTTAAAGGGCTGGTCAATCAATCGACTGATGGATTGGTTGAAACGCAGCATGCCGACGGAAGTGTTTCGGTCAATCTCGAGGATCGTTTCCAGAGTGTCACTGTCGCCCGCGTGAATAAGGACGGCAGCATCTCGCAGTCTTGCGTGGACAATCCCAAAGCTGCCGGCGCGTTTTTCGGCATCGATCCCAAGCTGATCGACCCGACAGTAGATCGCAGTGCAAAAAAACAAGTACAAACTTCAACCGTCCGTAATTAAGAACCAGGCATGAATAAGATTATCTCCAAACTACCTGCAGTTTTGCTCACTTTAGTGGTGGGCGTTATGGCTTCGTCAACCGCGTTTGGTCAAGCCACAATCGTTATTGAGAACGTTGATCCGGCCGGCACAGGCTTCAATGACAACACTCCGGCAACTCCCGGTGGCGGGAATTCTGGTACTACCGTTGGACAGCAGCGGTTAAATGCTTTCCAACATGCGGCCAATATCTGGGGTGCGACCTTGCCGGGTGGCCCAACTATTACCGTGCGGGCAAGTTGGGAAGACCAGCCTTGTGAGGCGAATGCCGGAACGTTAGGGTCCGCCGGGTCGATGGGTCTCGTCCGTAACTTTCCGAATGCGCCCGTCGCCAACACTTGGTTTGGCTCAGCGCTGGCTAACACTCTCGCAGGAGTTGATCTCGATCCTGCGAATCCGGAAATCAGAGCGCGCTTTAACAAGAAGATTGGCACTGCAGGCTGTTTAGAGAATTCGCAGTGGTATTACGGTTTTACCAGTGTCGCAGGCGCCGGCAGGATCAACCTGGTAACAGTGCTGCTTCACGAGTTCGCTCACGGATTGGGTTTTCAGACGTTCACCAGCTCCAGCGACGGCACACAGCCAGGCGGATTCCCCAGCACTTACGATCGCTTCTTGTTCGACAACACAGCCAACAAGAATTGGACGGGGATGACGGACGCTGAGCGCATGGCGTCAGCCATCAATACAGGCAATCTGGTTTGGACCGGACCACAAGCCCATAGTGACGCAACGCTATTAACACAAGGCAAGGATCCGCAGGGGCGCCCACGCTTATATGCACCCAACCCCGTCAGGGTCGGCTCTTCTGTTTCGCACTGGGACATAGTTGCTTCGCCAAACCAACTGATGGAGCCGAATATCTCCATCAGCCAACCTCACAGTGTGACTACGCCCGAGGACTTAACCTGGTCTCTACTTCGGGATATTGGTTGGTGCGGATTGAATTGTCCACCGCCACCCCCGCCGCCATCACCCACGCCGACCCCCGCGCCCCCGACCAACGACAACTTCGCGGACGCGCAGGTGATAACGGGTTGTTGGTTCACCGTTTACGGCACGAACAATGGTGCGACTAAAGAGAGTGGCGAGCCATTACATTTTGCCGGCAGCCCCGGAAGTGGGAGATCTGTTTGGTATAAGTTTCGACCGACCGTTACCGCTAACCTGAACATAAATACTCACGACAGCACTTTTGATACGATTCTTGCTGTCTACACGGGAAACACTTTGGACACACTAAGTTTGGTCGCGAGCAACGATGATGTTTCAGCGTCGCACACGAGCAGCCACGTAAGCTTCGATGTAACGGCAGGCGTCGATTATCGAATCGCGGTAGACGGCTTTAACAATTTCGCCTCAGGTGGGGATACAGGCAATATCTCACTGACCATCGGCCTAAGCAATTGCTCAGTGACAGGTCCGACGTTGCTTACTGACGAGGGTACAAACAACGCATTAGTGATGGATTCTGTAACGCGCGTTCGCGGACCCTTTTCCCTTCTTTCCCAGCACAACTTGAGCCCGGATCACCGGACGCGCGTACTTGTGTTTCTTAAGACTCATTATAATGGTTTTCCGCCTGGGGCTTTTTCAGTACAGGTGCAGGATGCGACCCTCCAGACGTACAGCCTCCCTGTAGAAGACCTTCAGTCCGGGCAATGGGGCACATCGCTGGTTGTGAGATTAACTGACGAATTACCGGCAGGCACTCTGGATCTGAGCGTTACCTTTGGCGGCGCCCCGAGCAATAAGGCGAAAATCACGATCGTAAAATAGCGGGATTGGGTTGGCCAAAGTTCGGGGAGAATTGATGCTACTCCGTGGGCCGGCGCGCCAAACGCGATTTCACTTTCTGACTCGATAGCTCGCGCAATGCGTCCTTGCCAACCCACCGGCAGACGGCCTCTTCAGATTGCGCCAGGCCTTTTGCAGATGCTATAGCGGCCGTGTTGAGTGCTTGACTCCGTTTCCCAATACTGCGAAGCGCCCAGTTCACAGCTTTCTTCACGAAGTTGCGGTCGTCGTGCGCGCCCGTCTCGATCAGCGGCAACAGCTCCAGAAATTGCTTGTCGGGTGCAGCCTTGTCGTGGATGGTCAGACCAGCCATCATCGCGAAAGCGGCACGCTTAACAAATTCGTGTCGTGAGGTCGACCACTGATGCGCCTTCTGCCACGCGAACGGCGTGCGGTCAAACAAATGAAAGCAGGCCGTGTCGCAGATGGCCCAATTGTCGAAGTCGGCAGCCCATGCATTCATTTGGCTGCGCGTTACAAGCTTTCGGTCGTCGATCAGCGTCGCCAACATCTGGCCTTCATAACATCCACTCTTCCACAACTCTGCCGCGAGCGCGTGGTCTTTCCCCAGTTGCTTGGCAAACGACCGCAAAGTTCCCACTGACACACCGAACACACGCTTGTCCGTTTGGATGCCATAGCGGCTCATTCCCTCGACGTACTTACGAGTTCCCTTCCGCTCTAACCACTTCAGCACTTCGTCTTTGTCCATAGGTCAGCCTCTTGCACCTAGAATCGGCATGGTTTACGCGTCAGCATTTTGTCAGAAGATACCCTTCAGAGAAAATTTTTTCGGCGGGAGAAAGTACTACTTCCCTGCCTTCGAAATGCTCAATCCGGTTACGTTTCTCGCGCAAAGTTCACTCAAAGATGAACGCACGAACGGAACAAAACGCCGTGCAAACTATTCGAGGAGATCACGATCATGTTACGCGAATCGAACGCAACAGTATCCAGCGGCTCGAGACACAGCGCACAGAAACTTGAGATCGCTCCGCGTGCGACTTGCCTCTTATGCCGGGTCTTATGGCCCAGAGTCCTCCCGCATCGCCATCTTCTAATAGAGGCTTCTTCCGAAGCCAAAACACTCTGTGGACAAGGCTCACTCTCGCGATGAGAACGGGACAATATTTAGCTATCCTGACGACCTACCGCTTCTAATTTGCAGTAAAGCCTGCTTCCCTGCTTACCACGACAGCTCTCGAGCCTTCCTCCCTGGAACCCGTGAAAGACGACGCAAATATTCCGCCACCGGCGTTACGTTTCCTCCCGGGATCTCACTCACAATTGCAAGTCAACCTTTTGCACTTCTGTTGGTCCAGGAACGCATACTCTGATAGTCAAGATCGAGAACGATGGCGCCGGTACATCAGGAATGTTCGTGAATGCAAAGCTGACCTACGCCTGCACAAATAAGATCGTCAAGTGGAGATAGCTTCGGAAATTACACTTCCGAAAATACCCTCACCACCCCAAGCCCCTCACTGGCTTGGGGTTCTTCCCCTATCCACCAATGCAATCTGGAAAACGAAAACCGCCTCATCCATTGCATCGTTACGTTCTGACCAGAAAAGTCACTCACGAAAGCAAGCACGAAGTCGGCCTAAGGTTCGGTGCAAATGAGAAATCCCGAGGAGAAGAATCATGTTACGCCATGCGAATTCATTCTTAGATCTATCTTCCACTAACGCCCAACCCGGCCTGCCAACGGACGTCCAGCTAGCTCTGCCACAACTGTTCAGCAATAGGCATGTTGAGATGCAGTCGCGATCAACCCCAGCTTTGTCACTGTTGCTCATTTTTGCTGTCTTCTTAATAGGCATCGCCGCCGCAGAAGGACGGGCTTCGACCTTCAATCAGAATCAAAGACTCAAGGGCGGAACGTCATCTACGATCGTCCAGTGGGATTATGACATCGACCCAATTCCCGCGGCTCCGTCCGTAATCCCCCTCGGGACGGTCGCACATATCGTCTACGGTATTGGCGTCCCTGTCGGCAATCCAAACGCCGTGTCAGTCGCAATAACTCTACCTAGCGGTTTTACGCAAACCGGGATGCGCTGCTTGAAGTTTAATGGGCCAACCGGGCCACCTATCGCCGGTGGCACATTATCGGCTGCCAACTGCACACCGACGACTGTCACGATTGGACCACTGAGTCAACCCAACGACAAAGTGATCGTCATCTTTGACGGCTTCTTCAGTCAGGCGGGCGCGTTTAGTGCCAGTTTTGTTCCCAGCGGTGGAGGGCTAGGGAATGGTTCGGAGCCACAAACCCTGAACATGAACGCGGACATCCTGAATCTCCCTACAGATATCGGGCTCACCAAGGAAGTGAAACCGAAGACGAGCGGCACCTTTGGGTCTGCGGCGACGGTTACGATAGTTCCGCCGTCTGGAGTTCTTACTTACAAACTGAAGCTCACAAACAACGCGACGGTCGACCCGATTTACCACTCCACCGACGTCTATCTTGGTAGATTGTTGCGGCTCGAGGATATGTTGAGCACTCCTCCGCCCACAACTCAGGATGTGCTTCTGAATCTCACGCTACAGAATTTTCAGTGCACAAAATCAGCTGCCCCGGTCGCCTGTCCATCGCTCCCAACCACGTACTCACTTGCAATAGGACCCTGGAGTAGTTGGAACCTGCCGACAATCAGTTATCCGAACACCTCGAATGGATTCCTACCAGCTGGCAGTTGGTTTGAAATCACTTTTGATGTGGTCGTAAGCACAACTTCAGTCTGTTCGCCAAAGCAGAACAATAAGTTGTATAACGCCGCCAGCTTCAGTTACTCCAATGGGATTACGACCGTCAGTGATTCAAACCCGGCAAACAACACTTCGGTGGTAACTACGGCAGACTTAAATGTATCTGCATTGCCCACGGTATGTCCCCCGCCGCCGGGAATCCAAGTGACCAAATCCGTATTGATTCCCGGTTCCTGGACATCGCCCTTCACTTACAAGATCACGATCACCAACCCGAATTCCGTGACGTTGAGTGGTCTGACGCTAAGTGATCTCGTCTCCAGCAGTACCGCTACGCCTGCGTTCACGGCCACGCCGTCCAATGTTGTGTGCACGCCTGCCTGTAGCAGCGCGCCGGTATTAAATACGCCCCTGGTGAACCCGGGAGACCAGATGAACCTCTTCAACGCTAACTTTCAACCACTCGCGCCCAATGCCGTACAAACTGTGCAATTCGATGTCCAATACGCAGCGCAGTGCGGCGCCATATCTGCGGTGGGATCGATTACTAATAAGGCCTCCGTTGGCGGCCCCGTATCAGGGACAGCTTCAGTAGTAGATTCAATGCCCGCCCTCCCGGTTTGCACATTTCTTGTGACCAAGACAAAGACTAGTGGGCCAAACTCATTCGCCTCCTTTCCGGCCACGTTTGGCTATCAGGTTGTGTTCAAAAACACGTCGCCAACTCAGACTCGTATTGTGCGGACAATAGTAGACTCAATCTCGCTTGACAGCGCTAACTACGGAAATGTGCCGGTTGATTATTCGTATAGCTGCACCGCGAACGGCGTTACCGGCATCACTGGTCCTCTAAGTTATACGAGCCCACCCTCTCCCCAACCAATCATGCAATCCAACAATCCTGTTTGGGCAGGTATCAGGCTGATTGATCTATCAAGCTCGGGCGGGGCCCTGTTCTCCCCGGGAGGAACGCTCACCTGCAACGTGAACGTTACGTTGAAACAACCCCCTACGAACGACTCGAAATGTCAGGGTGCCGGGAACCCCGGTTTTGTGAACTCTGCCTTCATGGACACCATCTACCCGTACAACACTAATCAAGGTCAACCAGTGTTCTACTCGAAGGTGATTCTTCCGCTGCCGAACTGCGTTTCGATCGTGGTCGGGAAAACGCCTTCGGCGAATGTCATTGCGGGTCAACCAATGACGTTCACGTTAACGGTGAAGAACGCCGGTAACGATCCTACTCCTAACGGTATTAAGTTGATTGACACTGTGCCGGCCCCCTTTAATGTCACGGGATGGAATTGCACTCCAGCAGCGGCCTGCACTCCCTCCAGTGGAGGACCGGGAAACTCTATTGCCGTCAATCTGAACCCTATCGCGGGTGGAGCTACCACCACGGTTACAGTAACCGCAGTCGCGCCATCCGCACCCGGTGCTCACTGCAATACCGTCGATGCTACCTTCAACCCCTTCCCCCCGCTAACCTATTTCGAGGGCGACCAAAATGCTCTCACGACGGCTTCGGCCTGTGTTCAGGTACAGTCGCCGCCGGCGCGACCAACTCTCACAAAGCGGTTTGACCCGGTACAGATCGGACCCAGCGGAACATCGACGCTTACTTTCAACATTACCAACAGCGCAGGCGATCCGAAACAGACCGGCATCTCCTTTTCCGATACGCTGCCTGCGGGACTTCAAATAGTCAGCGTCTTAACGAACGGATGTAGTGGGACACCTACTATTTCCTCTGATGGGCGCACTATTACGCTGACTGGCGGTCAACTCGTTGGCCCGAATGCCGATGGCTCGGGTAAGCATTCATGCCAGATCGCTGTGAAGGTACAGGCTACCGGAGTATGCGGAGTTTACAAAAACAACAAAGAGAATTTCTCCAACGTCACGAATCTCGATGTCTCTGGTGTCAATGAACAACTCGAGGTGATTGGTTGCACAGAATCATGTCCGGTGAAAGCCAACGAAATCTCCTGCAAGGCCGACGGCACGGGCGGCTATCTCTATACCTTCACCGTCACCAACAACACCGGTCTCGTTGTTACTGATGTGCTTCTCACGCCCGCACCGGCAAGCGGTATTACGCTAAACCCGAAACAACCACAGCTTCCTCCGGGTGGGATGGCCATCGGAGCCTCCCTGACGTTCCAGGTGACAATCACCGGCGGACAGCCACATGAGCAGGCGTGCTTTTATGTGACGCTTATGACCACCGATGGAGAGTGTTGCACGACGCGCGTTTGCCCGGTCCTGCCTGACTGTTGCGGAATTGTGAAGGACGAAAGCATCGAGTGTAACAGCGACGGAACTTATACCTATTCGCTGTCCGTGGTTAACACTGGTGCAAACACGATCGAGCACGTCTACCTCTATCCGCCTGCGGGCGTGACAATGACGCCTAATTATTTCCCGGTGTCATTGAAGCCAGGCGACACGTTCACAACCAAGGTAACCATCAAGGGCGCGAAACCCGGGGACAAGCTTTGCTTCGGCATCAGCCTCCACTCCGCGGATATGGAGAGCTGTTGCAAAGGCGAGCACTGCATTGTTCTACCTGCGTGCCCACTGCCGGCCAGACCTTAGCCATTTGCCTCGGTGTCCCCGCTTGCAGGTGCAAGCGGGGACCACCCCTCACGAATGCTTTATGGGGAAGACTCAGTTGAGTTTCCTTCAGATGTCTTCACTTCGAATTGAATTTCAAAGGGCGGATGCGATGCAGTTCGTTCTCAACGAAATAGTTAGTCCCCTCACTGGGTGTGAAAGGCACTCCTGGTTAGGCGTAAGCGGCCGCGCTATCTAAACAGGTAACTCATATGCCATTCCGAAGCCGGCGCGTAGCCTTTTCTTTCTTGATTTACGGAGTACTTCTTTTCGCCGTAGTTGCGTTTATGGAGTTTGCTTCAGCGAAACAGAGCGTTGCGGAAAAGCCCGCCTGGCCGGGTAACCTGCCAACAAACATCCAGGCCCGCAGCAAAATTACGATCCGTAATCAGTGCAAGAAGACACACTCCTTTACGCTTGACCCAAGTGACGTTCCTTACCTGCAATTGCCTGCGTCGCCTACCGTCCAAGTTGCCGGTCGTTCCGACCAGGAGTTGGGTGTCGTCTTTAACACGATTGGAATGCGCCCCGGCGACTATCGCGGTTCAGTCGCAGTGAAGTGTGAGACTTGCGGCGAGGAAAAGGGATGCAGTCAGGACAACCAAACACTACCGGTTCATCTTACAGTCACCGCCGCTTTTGGAACACCGACGCCTTCACCCACACCGACACCCGAAGTATCCCCAACACCGACTCCAACCCCCACTCCCTGGTCTGACGGACCGGGTCCGGGAGTAGTGCGGATCATGGGCCAGAAAGTAAATGACCTGAATTGCAACGGGAAGAATGACAACGAGCCCGGCCTTTCCGGATGGACAATCACTCTTAAAAACACGGGCACGGGCGCGACCTTAACCACTGTTACGGATGCAACTGGATTCTATTCCTTCAATAGTGTTCCTGCCGGCACCTATGCGATCTCTGAAACCTCCCAGTCCGGATGGGCCCAGTCGATGCCCGCCAACCCCGGGACCCATACAGTCACGGTCACGGGGGGAGGGGTTCCTAACCTTACCTTTGGCGAGACTATTCGGAAGGACTTTGCCAACTGCAAACAACATGTGGAGGTTGGCAAGTTAACGGGGAGAAAAATAAACGACCTCAATTGCAACGGCAAGGTTGACACAAACGAGCCCGGCTTGGCTGGATGGGTCATCGCTGCGACAAACAACGGGTCCGGGTCATCTGCAACCACCGTTACCGATGCAAACGGATTCTATTCCTTCAACCTCGCAGCAGGAAGCTACACGATTTCTGAGAGCCTGCAAACCGGTTGGACGCAAACGATGCCTGGACTCCCGGGAACCTATGCGGTAACCGTCGCGCCTGGGCTGAGTATTGAAAAGGACTTCCTCAACTGTAAGAAGAGCGACGACACCAGGGAATGCGCGACCGTCACTGCCCGAGAAGCTGTCTGCAAGATGGACGGTTCCGGCGGATACACCTACACCTTCAGCGTCACCAACAACTCCGGCAAGGACGTAACCCAGATTCTCTTAACACCGCCTCCTGGCAGCGGGCTGGTCCTCAGCGATCAGACCTTTCCCCTTACGACTCCCTTGCCTAACGGCCAATCCACCACCATCACAGTTGACATAGGAAACGTAAAACCAGGAACACCGCCCTGTTTCTTCGTCACTTTAATGAGCAAAGATGGACCATGCTGCACGATCAAAGTGTGCCCGGTGTTACCGGATTGCTGCGCAACGGCAACGGGCAAGTTCGCATGTGATCCGAAGGGATCCTACACGGGCTCTGTCACCATCGTTAACACGAGCGCAAATACCATCAAGAACATTTACCTCTATCCGCCGGCAGGTGTGACGATGTCGCAAACGTATTTTGCCGTCACCCTGGCGCCCGGACAGAGCTTCACCACACCTCTGATAACAATCAAGGGCGCGAAACCCGGCAGACTCTGCTTCCGCGTCAGCATGCACACGGAAGACATGAAGGAATGCTGCACCGTCGACGTGTGCATCGTGCTGCCCGAGTGCGGACATCCAGCCGGCGACGGTTCAGGGATCCCGATAACGCGGCCCCCGAATTAGCTTAGTCACACGCGGCGGCGAACTCCTCGCCGCCGCGCGTGGCCAGGACAAATGCGCTTACGCCGTTACGTTCCGGTTCTAAGAGCCACTTATCAACGAAGCATGAATCGAACGAAGCAGATGAGACTTCATCAGTTGCTCTCTGACATCGAAAAATCCCTGTCTGGCTGGGAAATATCGGTGAAACTGTCCGGTTTAGGTTGATAGGAGGATTAGCATGAAGTTTTTAATGTCGATGCTTATGGTCGCTTTGTTTTGGTTCGGGGCGTCCTATGCTCGTGCATGTGGCGTAGATGGCGTGGCAGGAAAAACCGACACCAGCATTACCATCTCATGGGATGTCTCCAAGTGTAAGAAGTTGGAGAAGTTTGAAATCTGCTGGAAAAAGGCGGCAAACTCCGGAAACGTTTGCAACTCGCCCACTATGCAGAGTGAGGAGCCGACTGGTTCATACACTATTGATGGACTATCACCGGAGACGCCCTACAAGGTCAAAACCCATTGGCATAGGAAGGTAAGATGGTACGAGATTACGACTCGAATCATAACAACGGATCCGAGCCCACCTCCGACCACCACCACCACCGTCTTGAGGTATGAGAAGGAAACACCGCAACGGTACTCTGTCACTTTCTATTGGAAAAATCCTCCCACCCCATCTCAATTCAGGGAATGGAAGCTTGGCTTGGTTTATCAGACTAGACAGCCCTTTGGTTGGTCGGGTCCTACCGCCGTCGACCTGACTAAAGCGCTAATTTTGCCACAAACCGGCGAACACTATTGGAAAGTGAAGGACACGTTCAGCAACAATCGCAGATATGTTGCCTGGATTGTAAAGTGGTCCAAGAGAATAGAAAAGAGCCGGACCGTCGATCATTTTGAATACATTTCCAATAAGGTGGAATGGAAGTAAAAGCCGCTACGTCGGTAGCTGCGCTGAAGTCGGAGTGGGGACGTTACGTCTAACATCTCTCGCTCTGTACGAAACAAAGTGTAATCGCCAAGAGGTCTGCTCTTTCGACAGTTCCCGCCTTAAAAGGCTTGTCAAGAGTCCCAGCGAGAATTAACCAGCTCTTCTCACCCCTCAACCAGAAGCCCGAACCCCTCACCGGTTCGGGCCCTCACCTTCTCTGCCGAAATCTTGTAGGGTCTAGGATGACAATTGCGTTATCCTATCGGCGAATTCTCAGCTACCGGATCGGAGCCTCAACGATTGCCCGATTCAACGACAAAAAAGGAGGTCACGCGGGACAAGTTTGCGAGTTTTCTCGAGTGGCTTGCTCCTGACCCCGACAGCGCCGGCGAAGAATATGAGCGGCTGCGTTTTCGGCTGTGCACGTTTTTCTCTCACCGGCACTGCACCTTCGCGGATGAACTCGCGGATGAAACGATCAACCGCGTGATCCTCAAGAGTTCTGAAGAAAAGATCGAAAACAAACTCGCCTATTGTTACGGCGTCGCCCGAAACGTCTACCGTGAGTCATTGCGAAAAGAACGGACGCACCTGGATATCGACGAGGTGACGGTCGTGGCAAAGGCCCCCGAGGAGCCGGCTTTCTCCAGCGAGTGTTTAGATAAGTGTTTGGAGAAGCTTCCCCCCGAAAGCAAGACTCTGCTGCTCGACTATTTTTCCACCGAGAAGATGGCAAAGATTCAGCTTCACCGGCGTATCTCGGAAGGACTTAAGACTACCCAAACCGCTTTGCGCATGCGCGTGATGCGAACCAAGGAAAAACTGAAGGTTTGCGTCCAGGAATGCATGGGCTAATAAGACCAGTTACAAAACGTCCGGCCATGACACTCTAAATTGGGGCAGCAAGTAATGGGTGAATCTTTGAAGAGCGACAAGACGATCCGCGACTACCTTCTCGGGCGGGTTTCAGATGAGACCAGGCTCGAAGGAATCGAGGAACTTCTGTTTACAGATGAGGATTTTTGTTCGCAAGTGGCCCTCGAGGAAGACGGCATAATCAACGAGTATGTGTTTGGTAAGCTAACCGATGAAGATGCCGAAGATTTTCGCAAAACGCTTAAGAGTAACCCGGACAGACGTTTCAAACTCATGTTGACCGAGGGATTAAGAGAAAGAGCCTTCGCTCATCAGCCAAAGCCGGCTGAAGTGGGGCCGTCTTTCTTCACTTCCCTTGCCTCATGGTTTCATCAGCCAAAGTATGTCGGCGCTTTTGCGGTGTTGCTAATCCTGGTGGTCGCCTTCGCAGTCTATTTCAACACGCGAAGTAGTCCAGACCAACTCGCCGAGCTGCGATCGATTTATCAGCAGGGACGCCCAACTCAAACACGTATTTCTGAATTTGGCTACGCGCCTTTGACGGAGTTGCGCGGAGCACCCGAGGCGAGTGAGCAGAGACGGCTACGCCTGATACAAAACAATTTACTCAATGCCACGGAGGCGAACCCGAATGCGCAAACCCATCACGCGCTCGGCGTTTACTATCTGACGCAGAAACACTATCAAGACGCGATTAAAGAATTTGAGAACGCGCTGAAGTTTGCGAACAACAAGGCGCAGATTCATAACGACCTTGGCGTCGCCCACTTCGAGTTGTCAAAAACAGGGCCGAGAGAAAAGAAGTTTGAAGAGCTGGCGCGTAGCCTCGAAGAATTCACGAAGGCAACCGAGCTCGACGGCAATCTACTGGAGGCGCTCTTCAACAAATCGTTGGCTCTTCAGGATTTGGGCATGTCGCGCGAGGCCAAAGAGTCATGGACGCTCTATCTGCAGAAAGACACGTCTTCACCTTGGGCCGAGGAAGCGCGGAAAAACCTGGCACGACTCGAAAGCGAGCAGGTGTTGTTCAGAACCGACAAGCAGGTCTTATCGGATTTCCTGACTGCCTATCGCGATCGCAACTACCCTCTTGCGGAAAAAATTCATAATGAAACGAAGGGTCTATTGCTGGGACCCACAATTCCGCTGCAATTGACGAGGCAATATCTCCTGGCAAGACAGAGTGGCCATGAGGCCGACGCCGGAGAAGCCATCGAGGCACTAACCTTCCTCGGCACCTCTGAACAGAAACAAAACGGAGAATCTTTTTTTTTTGAATTAGCAAGTTTCTACGCCGGCGTGGGGCCTGAGAAGTTCGCACCGCTGCTCGAGGCTAAAGAGGTCTTTGTCGCCGGAGAGCTTTTGATCGGAAAGGCCGAATACCTCAAAGCCATTTCCCAGCTTGAAAGGAGCAGAGACTTATTCGCCCGCCTTGGTAATCAATGCGAGGCTGCAGTCGCAGAAAGTTGGGCGGTTCAATTACTGTCCGGCGTGGGTAAGGTGGCCGAGGGCCGCAAACGCGCAGCGGCGTTGATGTCCAATGCAGAAAGCCGGCAATTCAAAGTGCTGCTGCCTCCGTCGTATTACTGGCTCGCGATGAGCGATTATCGTCAAATCGGCCTCTCGCAAAGTAAAGAGAACCTCAAAACCGCCTTGCGCCTCGCCGAATCGACGCACAACGTTTTCGAAATTCAACACGCGCAAGACGCCCTCGCACTGCACTACTCCGAACTCGGGGAACTCGAACCGGCCCTGGCATATGCCGGCAAGATGCTGACCGTCAGTGGGGTGCATTATCAGAACGATAGACAATGGTTACGCAACCTGGGAACAATGGCGGAAATAGCACTCAAGCTGAAATTCTATGCGACCTCACTGAGTCTCTCCAGGGAAGCTCTGGGTCATAAGCAGGAGCGATACCCCGCCACCAGCGGCGTTCACGATTCCCTGCGCCACATGAGTGAGGCGGCGGCAGGAAAAGGTGATCTGACCGACGCGCTAAAACATGCCAACGACTCTTTACAGATCTTACTTAACCTCAGCGACAAGGAAGGAAATACAGGGCCTACCGCCGCAATTTATCTATTGCGTGCCGACTTGAAAAGTCGTGCCAATTGCCGGGAGGCATTGCCGGATTATGACAAGGCACTCGAATTATATGGGCGTCTTTCAGAGTTCACCGTGAATTCCTACCAAATTCATAAGGGCAAACTGTTTTGTTTTCAGAAACTAAACGAGCAGGACAATTTTTCCCGCGAGCTGGAGGCTGTCTTGAAGTTGTCTGAAAAGTATCGCACTACAATTCGCGAAGACGATTCACGTCAGGCTTTTTTCGCTAACGAGCAATCAGTCTTCGATGCAGCAGTTGAAAACGCGATACAAGCGCACGACAGCCGCCGCGCATTCGATTTCATTGAAGAGTCGCGAGCCCGTTCATTATTGGATTTTGTCGAGTCTGAGAAAGCAATCGCTGAAGTCGAAAAGACCTTTGGCCCAGTAGCAAGGCCGCTTTCGTTGGCTGAGGTCCAGGCACGCCTTCCGGAACAAGTGGAACTTTTGCAATACGCTGTCCTTCCTGACACGCTGGCGATCTGGATAGTGTCAAAGACGCGATTTGATCTGGTTGAGAAACGAATTACAGTCGGCGAGCTGGAAAAGAAAGTAGAAGCTCACAGGGCTGCAATCATCGCGAAAGCCCCGTCCGAGGAGATCAAGGAGTCGGGACGGGAGCTTTACGAGCTTTTGATACCCTCCGGTCTGACTCCCAACAAACATCTTTGCCTGGTCCCGGATAAGTCACTTCATCAGCTTGCGTTTGCAACACTCGTTTCGCACGACGGCAAATACCTGCTGGAGCACCACCCATTGATGTATGCTCCCAGTGCTTCGGTGCTGGTCATGGCTACGGAGAATGCGCGGGGGAAAACCAGCGACACGAGCGAAAGCCTACTAAGTGTCGGCAATCCCGAATTTGACCATGACGATAATCCGAATCTGACGGACTTGCAGAGCGCGGAAGCCGAAGCGAAGTCGATTGCCAGTGGCTACTCGAAGCCTCTTCA
>DASQKG010000523.1:0-7537 GCA_035630655.1 Pyrinomonadaceae bacterium | reverse complement strand
CAGATGCAAGTGTAGGCACCTGGCAACGTTGCAAAGAAGCAGGTATGGACGCTTATGCTACTAAGCCAATTGAGCCTGCGCATCTCCTTGGAGTCATCGGGCGTGTTGCTTCAAGAGCTCAGAAACCCGAAGCGCGTATCGCTCTTGCAAAGCGACCTGGGCCAGTCAGACCAATCGACACAACCAAATTGGACGATTTGAGAACTTTAGGAGGCTCTAAGTTTATAGCTGAGTTGGTATCGCAATTTTCTAGAGATTCGAGCGAGATGGTTTCTCGCCTTTCTTCGGCCGTACACAGCGAAGATGTGCAAGTATTTCGTGAGACGGTCCATGCACTAGGAAGTTCAGCCGGAAACGTCGGAGCAATGATCGTGTTTGAATCTTGCCTCGATGTACGCGCTATTACGCCGGACCGGCTCGCTGCCGAAGGCGAAAATTGGCTTCGTCAACTTGAACACGAGATCAAGCGTTCCGTTTCAATTTTGGAAACCTTCGCCACAGAACCGGAAATGAAAATGAAGCGGGCTCCTAGCTGGTCAGCGGGCCAGCGAGTTTCGCCGTAGTCGTCGAGCCTGCGCTATCTTTAAATGATTCATCCTGCGCAAATCGGCGTGCGTAAGACTCATCGCTGTTTCAACCCATATATCGGTCACGTCTCTTAGCTCTTCGAGCGTGAGTGGATTGATCCGTTGTCGCGCACGATAAATACCACAACGAGCCTTATATTTTCGTTGATCACCGATATAATTACGCAACTCTTGTTCGCCCGCGCCCCTTTCGACAACTAGGTCAACCACGCCAATCTCGTGCATCTCTTCAGCGGTATATAGCTTGCCATTGAGAATCATACGCTCGGTTTTGGCAACGCCAATCCGCCGACTCAACATACTGTAAGCGCCCATGCCCGGAAAACAGTTAAATAGGATTTCCGGCAAGCCGAGTTGGACATCGCGTTCAGCGATAATGTAATTGCAACAGATTGCGCCTTCGAGCCCTCCGCCAAGCGCGTCACCTTCTAGAAGGCAAGCAGATATAATATTTGAGTTAAAACCCGTAGCAATTTGGAATACAGCATCGATACAGCCGTACGCGTAGTGGCGGATTGCCTCACGGTCGCCGTGGCTAATGCGATCGATCAGAAAACCAAGATCGCCGCCCGAATTGTAGATACCCGGAACGGAGGAACGTTGAATGTAATACTGAATAAGTGTGTCTTCTCCCGGCGGCTGGGCGGCGACGAGGCCTTGGATCGCACGGTGCAAGGTAACCAACTCGCGAATCATGCTGGGCGTGAAGCACGTACTCCGATTTGGTCGCAAATAGCACCAGATTGAGCGCGCATTTTGGTCGTACTCAACCTTCAATTCCTTGTAAGTGCGGGACAGAAAAAGAATCTGTTCTGCCAAATGCGGGCTCGACCCCGCCGTACTTACGGCTAGGGTGGCCAGCTTTTTCAACGTTTGGCTGTCGCCCGGGGGAGCAACGGGCGGCGAAGTTGCCGAACCCAAAGGATACCTTGCCTGTTCGAGGTTGTGAAACTTACTCACTTGAAAACTACCGATTAGCCAAGGTTTAGAAACCAAAGTTTACCAAATATTAAGTCTAACGTTTGGTCTTTGCAAAATAAGGTTAATGCCGAGACGCCTGCGCTTGGATAGTACTTTTGCGACACGCTGAAGTTTCGGAGGATGGTTCGACGGGGCGACGACGGCCCCGTCGCATACAGCCCGGGGGCTGATGACGGTGGCGAGATGCCGGAAAGAGAGTGCCTCCGGACACCCGTAGATAACTCTCTCTTTGCGGTAGATAGCTCTCTTTGCGCATGTGAGCCAGGCGTTGGTCGGATGCGCGATCGCCTTCTAGTACACCGCCGTGTCCATACGTTACGCGGTCATCAAATCCTCATAAGTGGCGACGTAGCTGCTTATTATAGTTGCCGCGTTTGCCATCCAAGCCTTGACCGCAGGAAGAGTGACGACTTAATTTGCGCCGAGATGTCGCTTATTGAACCGGGCGAACGATATGACCAGTGAAGACTTAAATGAGGCACATGATCGTCAACTGGGCGCCTTCGCTAATGTAGACAAAGCTAATTCAGAAGACTTTATTTCGCGCCTCGATCAAATGCAGGCGCTTGATGCTTTTCGGGCATATAAAGGGGCAACCTTCGAGCTTCTGCGGCTTTCCCCTGGTACGAAGGCCGCGGACGTTGGTTGTGGAACTGGGGAAGACGCAAGAGCTTTGGCGGATATGACAGGCGCCGAAGGTGAAGTCATCGGTTTCGATTTAAGCGAAGCAATGATTGCAGAATCGTGCGCACGGCATTCGAATGTACCGGGCCTCCGTTTTGCATATGCTTCTTCCGATGCACTAAAGCTTCCCAATGATTACTTGGATGGCATTCGTGCCGACCGAGTTCTCATTCACGTCCCTGATCCTTCCGCAACGTTGGACGAAATGATTCGCGTGACAAGACGCGGCGGACGAATAGTACTTAGCGAGCCGGACATGCCTGGCTTCTGGGTTGCGAGCAACGACTATGCTACGACGGCGTTGGTAGTCAGGACAGTTGCTAGTTCCTGCGTAACTCCTTTTCTTCCACGAGATTTATGGACGTTATTTCGCGACCGTGGGCTTGCCGATATCAGCTATACAGTTCGTGCCATCACATCCTTTGATCTGTCTGTTGTATCCAAGGTCCTGGATTTCAGCGCTGTGTTGAAACTTATGGTTCACAATCGGTTGCTGGACGAACCACGAGCAATGGAGTGGTCTAACGACCAACAGACACGAGGGCGCACAGGCCGCTTTGTTGCCGGTCTAAATATGATGGTGGTTGCCGCAACCAAGCCTTAAGCAAAGTAAAGATATGCTTGGGTTTGATGCGTGGCACTATCAAACCCACACACTATCATCCGGAGATCGGCTGGAGGACGTTGCTCACTTATAACCGGGCGCTCCGTGAATTCGCCGCCGATCCGGCGCTCAACTTGTCCTATTCCGCCTTCTCGGGCCTTTCCGCAGTAGATACTGCTGCCCTTCCTACAAAACGCTTCTATTCGGCCAGCGATGGATGTCAGCTTGGCTTTCGCTGTTATGACGCTGACTCTAAAATTCGCCTCGTCCTTATTCACGGCGCCGGTTGCTTTGGTGATCAATTGCATCAAATTGCATACGCTGTCTCGAAGACGGGGCGAGCCAAGGCATACACACTGAACATGCGCGGTCATGGACTATCCGAGGGTGAGCGCGGTCATGCTGTAAGTAACGCTAGAGAGATCGTCGCCGACGTGTCGCAATTTTTGGCGTGGCTTAAGGCGGAAAGGCCAAATGATCCAATCATCCTCGTCGGACATTCGGCGGGTGGCGGCGTCGTCCTCGGTGTCTCGAGGACTGACGCTTGCAAATTGGTCTCAGGTTATATCTTCCTTGCACCTTATCTGGGATTGGGCTCGGCAACCGTTAGGCCACGTTTCGGAGGGTGGATTACGGTCCGAAGTTGGAGATTTCGCGCAATAGTTTTATGCAATCTTTTCGGCATTAAATGTTTCAACGACAACACCGTTGTGGAATTTAATATGGATGCTTGCTTGTATGATCCACGGTTTGTGAGATCCTGGTCTTTTAATACTGTCTTGGCATTCGGTCCTGGTCCTTGGGTCGCCGGCGTTGCCATCCCTGCGGAGAAACCGGTACTCGTTTTGGCGGGCGAGGCGGATCAATGCTTTGTTACCCCACTCTATCGATACGCCTTTAAGCTCATTGCGCCACATGCAGTCATACGCAATGTTGGACCCGCAGGACACTGGGACCTCCTTGTTGATCCTGGGACCATTACGGCAATCGAAACATGGATTGACAAAAGATTTACTGACACCTTCAAATTCTCTAAAATTCGAGGGTCAAGAAATGATGCAGTTGCTTAAATCTATCAGATCTTCTTTAGGAGCCCTGCTCTTAAGATGGATCAGTGCGACCATTCTCGTTCTGCCATGCCTATTCAATGGGGCGACGGCGCAGGAATTCCAGCCTAAGACAAAAGACGTCGTGGTTCGGGTTGGAGTCGCAGGACTGCATTTCGACTCGTCATCATCGCTGACGTTGGCCGGCGCTCCACTCTCCGGTGCAGGTATCCGCACATCAAACAATGTTACAGCCACGGTTGAATTGGATTATTATTTTTTACCTAATGTTTCCGCCTCGTTAACCGTCGGCATTCCACCTGTAACACATGTGGATGGAACAGGAGTGCTTGCGCCTATTGGTCGTCTTGGCGATATCCGCTATGGCCTCGCGGCGTTTCTCATCAAATATCACTTTACCGAATGGGGTAGATTTCAGCCATTTGCTGGTGGCGGCCTAGGCTACTTCAAAGTATTCAATACTTCTGGTGTCGGACTAAACAATCTTGATGTCGAAGATAGCATAGGTCCGGCATTTCAAATCGGCTTCGACTACATGTTCACGCGACAAATAGGGATGTTCGCGAGCGTGTCCCACGCTTTTATGAATACCCATGGTACTGCCACGTTTGTGGGATTGCCCGTGACCGCGGATGTGAAACTCAATCCGACCGTCGTTCAAGGCGGACTTGCTGTACGCTTCTAGGTGCCTGTCCGTGAACAATTTGAATTCCTTTAGTTAGTTATTCGTTTCCTCCGGCGCGAGCACAAACCGTCAGTCAAACTGAGGCCGTGGAGACAGGCGCCTCAGTCTGACCTGAAACCCTCAAATCGCGTGAATGGAGACAGACCAGAAACGGCAAAGCCCGCGTCAATGCGGGCTTCTTGGCGATCGTATCGACGTGTCGTGGGAGACAGGACTTGGTGGCTGGCCGTCTTGGCTTTGCCATTCAAGTCGAATAGCTGGCTTGAAGCTGAGAATGCGGTGCTCCGACATCAGTTGATCGTTTTGCGGCGTAAGATGCGGCGCCGCGCAGAGACTTGGGCTGTATCAACGTCACAACAAATCCGACGGCTGAATGGATTGCGTGCCAGCTTACCGACCGCCGTATCCTGCGACCTATGCTCGCTTTGCAACGACATCAGAACGCACCGGTCATTGCACAAAGATGCTCCGGTCTCTCGCCCGGTTCAGCGGACCGGAACCAAAAGTTCACACGCGATCCTTGGCGGACTTCATCACCACAACGTCCGGGTTTAAGTTTTTGGTACACACAGGACGCGAGGCGTGCCACGTGCAAAAGCCTAGCGGTCGAGCCGCATTCCGACGATATTGGCCAGCGCCTGGATCTCGGAGCGCTGTTTGACGCTGAGCGTCGCCACGAAAGGCGCCGCCGCCTTCATGAATCGCTCTAGGCTGCTCGGCTCCAGCCTTGGGCGATCGCCTCTGCTGCGATCCCATACGACTTCACGCAACGACGCTTCCACCTCCTGCCAGTACGACTCCTGGTCCTCGGTTAACTTGAGCCGATCCTTTATGCTTGCGATCTGCGCGCCGTTGAACACCGCGGCGACAGGCTGCGGCGGACGTGGCGGCGGGCCTTGCGGCGGACGCCGCTGTACCGCAGTTACCGCCGCAATGAACTCATCGGCAGACATCCGCGGCATTGCGGAGGGCCTGTGCTGCGGCCTCTTGTATTCGACGACCGGAGCGGCCTCCCATCCTCCGGGGAATCGGCTGGTGATGGTCTCGCTTGGCGTTTCGGCGGGATTTGTCAGCCGACCCGCCACCATAATGGTCGCACCCACCACGATCACAATCACAACGCCGAACAGAGCAACCCTGATCATAGACTTCGAGCCACGATTCCCTTGAACCAGCCGCTACCATGCTGCATGTGTGCACCATTGCAACATTGGGGATCGCGAAGTATTTGAACACGGGAGCAGCGGTTAAAGCGGCAATGTGCCGCTCTCATTGAGCCGCTTGCCCTCATCAACGTCTCGTGTTTGGTGTGATTGCGGTCGGAAATCAATGCTGGGCACGCCTCCGGCCAGACACAAGCGATCAATGCCTGTTTGAAAAATAATGCTCGCCCCATATTGTACGGTATCGCGAAAGCGGAACAAAAAGTGCGGTGTGCGCACACTGCTCAGTTCTGCATTGGCAATTGGGGCTTGAGTTGCTCCAGCAGTAATCGGAGTTCTAGCTCGCGAAACTCCAGAAACAATCGCCTGGTCCAAAGATAAAGCTCGCTGGACATATCGGCAGGGGTGCCGGCCAGCGCGGCGAACGAGAAATTCGGGCGGTCAATCACGCCCCTGAGCACGGGCGAAAGTGCAGAAAAGGTCAATGCGGCGGCGGCTGGAAAATGCTCGCGGTGGCTCATTATTGACGGCAGCGCGTGATTGAACACTGGCACTAGCACAAACCGGGGAAAGCAGTCTCGCAACATATCGTAACCGTGCCGCGAGCGCAGGTCCGTATCGGCGAGGAATAGTACGACCGGAATTATTGATGTTCGCCGTGCCTCTTCGGCAAAACTTATATCGTGGAGCACCGCAAAGAATTTGTTGAATAAGCTATGAGCGAGATCGACAATCTTTGGCACATGGTCGCAGAGGATAAGCTTATCGATGAGCGCGATCTGACCCTTGGTATCGGTAATGGTGCCGATGGCCGTAGTATCTGGTTGATGCTCTACTAAGGCAAAGGAATCAGGATTGACGTCGAAGGCCGCGCTCGCGCGATCGTCGGCGCGGAAGAAATCGGCGAGAACGCGCGCAAGTAGTGTTTTGCCGACTCGAGGGCGCAGCGAGGCGACGATGAAGATGGGGGTGCAGCGTTCCATTGCATCGCGCGCCTTGAATTTTCACCGCTATCGTCAGGCCTGCCGCGCGGTTTTGCGCTGCGGCTCAGTGACCACACTGTCGAGCAGCTTTACGCGGTCGAACTCAGCCCACACTTTGCCGAGCCAGTGCTTGACGTAGCCCCGGAGTACAAACGAGTAGGAAGCGGCCTCGCTGTTCGGTCCCTTGTTCGCCCCGAAGGACACGTAAGGAACTGATGCCAGCTCGACTTGCTCGCATGCCATCTCATTAAGCTTTGGAACTGTAATTTCGTGCGCGCCCTTGATTTTTTTAAAATAGGAATTGTAGGTCGCCGGATCCCAATCGAAGAACGTCGTGTTGTTGATAAAATTTTTGACTAAAAAATAGCTAGCATCGGCGGTGAATGCTGAAATGTCGGCGATCTCATCGAGCGAGGCGACAGAAGGTCCGAGGATATGAAAGACGACAAAGGTCAATTCGTTCTTCTTTGCTGCCTCAAGAAATCCCACATCGCGGAGTGCGCGCAACGTTGTCGACAACAGGCCGGCGCGTACGTCGATCACTGTAATTTGGGCACCGGAACTATTGATGGTGTCAAAAACTTTTCATTTGGTCGGCGGTCGAGCTGATGTCGACCACCTTGGTAATGTCCGGATGAAACCGCCGCAGCGTGCCCTTCGGCGCCTCCGTGTCGAAAGCGCGCGTCGGAATGTTATGCACAACGAAATAGTCGAGGAGGGCGCGCGAGATAGTGGTTTTGCCAACGCCGCCCTTGTCAGCTCCCACCAAAATTACTGCAGGCT
>DASQKG010000522.1:0-3019 GCA_035630655.1 Pyrinomonadaceae bacterium | reverse complement strand
CCCACTTGCTAAATATTTATGCGTAACGTACGTGGCCTATAGCATCCGGCGCTACCGCGCTTCTTAGAAACATGTCATAAAAGTCCTTATTTTTGACATGTTTCATTTCGCTATCTGCGGTCGCAGACGAGCAAAGCTACTGGGTTCTGTAATGGACTCCCCTACTTACACCTTGCGATCCTCACTCTTAGCCTCTGCCATCGCCTCAGGTTCTAATTCCTCCGCACTCTTGTTCAATCTTATGAATACACCCCAGGCAGCCAGTAACACCCCTGCGGCCACGCCGATAGCCGCCGCATGGGGCAGTCGGGATGGATCGTCATGAGCGACTTCGAAGACCGTCACCAAACATTCAATTGAAAGTGCGACCACGACAACTACCATGAACCGAGACAAAAATCGCCTCACGCGCGTGGGCGCGCTTATTTGCACCTTCCGCAGTACTTCCTCTTCGAGGATCGTTTGCCCGAGTTCCAGAGCAACCACGGCGATAGTCAATAAACCAATACCCTCCAGAACGGCATTAAAGCGGCTTCTTAGCGGCAACACATCGCTGGGATTGATTCCATGCCAAAGCTCCAGTGTGGCGAAGAAGATCAAGGCGAGAGCGCAGCAGAAGAACAGGACAATAATTGCTGAATAACTGGCGGAAAAGAGGTTTTTGATTAGCTGCAACGTAGGCCGTTCCTTTCAAAGCGGTCAGGGAGCTATGCTAAGTTCTGACGAATACACAGTCAAACTGCGGCTGATTGTAGGGGTGCCCACGGAGTGGCACCCCTACAATTAAGTCTTGGTGGCGAGACTCTTCTCCAGCTTCGCAAACCGCGCCATCATGTTTTCATAAATGCGATCCGTTTTTTCATGCAGATGCGTGATTTCGAGTTCCGCCTTGATGTTCACCTCATACTCGATATCGGAACGCACCCGGTCCTTTTCAGCCTGGCGATTTTGGCTCACAAGGACGAAGCATGAAAGAAAGATTGCCTCCAGAGAAACGATCATCGTGAGTAGACCGAAGGGATAAGGATCGAAGGCGGCGGTACCAAGCAGAAAAGTATTGAGCACGATCCAGATAACAAACCAACCGCCGTTGAGCATGAGAAACAGCATGCTACCGCTAAACCAGGCGATCCAGTCGGCAACTTTTTGCAGCGTCGTGGAATGGACCTCTATTTCCTCGTTTACGTTGCGCGACACGCGAGTGCGCAACAATTCGTCGGCCTTACGGGTGAGTCCGCTGAGGGCCGCGAGCATGTGAAGCGCTGCCTCCGGCTTTCGTTGAAAAAGCAGAATTAGATCGCCGCGGTCGAGGATTAGCACCTCGCTGTCCATTAACGCCAACGCGGTCGCCGTTCGCGGTCCTGAATCCAGCATCGCCAACTCGCCAAACATGTCACCTGATTCGGCTGTCGTGAGCACAATTTTTTGGCCGACCGTATCTTTGATAAATAACTCTATCTGGCCTGATTTAATAATGAAGAGGGAATCGCCTGGGTCGCCGGCCTGAAAGAGTGTGTGGCCCGCGCGCACGTCCAATTCGTCGACCACTTCGGCAAGCGCGAGTCGATCGTCCTCGTTGAGGTGCTCGAACATATTGATGTTGTTTAGAAGAGTGGGGTCGCAGGGCATTGGGCTTGTTCTCCGTAGTAGTCTGGCACGCGTAGTTCGCAACCTAAGAGTTTGCGTTACGCATAGAAGAGCGGCGGCATTATAAGGCAACAGAACTGATTCGGTAGGGGCAACTCTTTGGAGTGCGCTGGCCTGGCGGCGCTTTGGTCAGGCGCTGCCTCAAAAAGCCCAACCTGGCATCGGGCGGCCCGATTCGTCAGGTGGGACCAAAGCGGCGCCGGGCCGTCGCACTCCAAGGAGTAGCCTTAGACGTGTCTTAGGCTTACTACGGCGTCTTTGTTCCTGCGACAGGTTTGGTTGTTGTTCGCGTAGCTGGGACTTTCGCCGGCGCAGGTTCACCTTTCGGTGCGATCCGGCCATTGCGGGTAAGCGCGATGCGCTTGTCGCGGCTGGAGTCCTGCTCCACGGTTACTTTGATCGACCGGAACGAGCCATCCCGGTTTTTGTTGGTGGGATTGTAGGAAAGCACGTACTGCGTACGCAGGTCGCGAATGATCTCATTGGCGATCTGCGGCAACTCAGAAAGTGACTGTGGCATGAAAGCACGCCCGCCGGTTTCGGTTGCCAATTTATTGATCAGGTTGACGGCCTTGTCTCGAGGACTTTTACGAATTAAGCCACCATCTTTGTCGAGCTCATTTACAAACCCAATCACATAGATTTGCACGTCAGCCTCACGCAGCCTGGCAAATAGTTTCTCAGTGGAATAAAAGCTGGAGCGATCTTCACCATCCGTAATAACAATCAACGCTCGCCGGCGCCGGTCGCTGTCGTCGCCTTTTTTGTACTCGGCCACATGATCGGCAGTCAGATATACGGCATCGATTATTGCTGTTTGGCCACCTTCAACGTAAAGACTGTCTAAACCATCGATCAGCAAGTCCTGTTTTGCGGTGAAGTCCTGGACCGTTTCAATCTTATCGCTGCTGATGAACCGGACCAGAAAAGTCTCATCCCCCGGACGGTTGCTGTTGATAATTGTCTTTCCAGCGTCGATTACAGCTTGCAACTGAGAGCGCAGAGAACCGGACGTGTCCACTGCCAGTCCATAACTGATCGGTACTTCCTCGCGACTGAACGACTCAATGGGCTGCGGCACGCCGTCTTCAAAAACGTGGAAAGCGCTCTGGCTCACGTTGTTGATAGGCCGATTGTTTCTATCAATGACGCGGACATTCAGAGTTACCAGCTCGGTGTTGACCCGGATGATACTGTCTTTATCGAACTCCTCATCCGACGGCGTTGGTGTCGGTTTTGGTTTCAGCACGGGGGGCGGCGGAGGCTCACCCAGCTGTGGCGCGATACGGTCAATTGGCCCGGCAGGGCGTTGCGCTGGTGTGGGGGTCGGCGTGGGTGTTGCGGTCTGGTTGACAGTTGTTTGAGAAGGCCG
>DASQKG010000521.1:0-6900 GCA_035630655.1 Pyrinomonadaceae bacterium | reverse complement strand
GACGTCATTATCAATGGCAACCAGCGGATAGCCACGCCGATCGAATTCGGCGCGACTAACTTGATTTCATCCGATCCCATGAAGCACAGCAATAAGGGTGCGATTGGATCGCTGATCATCGAGCCGCAAGGTTCCACATGGATCGAAGACGCCGGGTCGCGGGCACAGGCAACTGTGACCAAGACTGACGGCACGACGTTCCGTGAATTCGTGGTCCAATTCCAGACCGACATCAACATGAGGTTTGCCGATGGAACCCCGGTGCCGAACGTCGCCGACGAAGAGGACCCCGAAGACTCAGGACAGAAGGCGATTAACTATCGCACTGAGCCGCTCTGGAAACGCATGAACTACGCGCCGCAGACTCCGGTCGAGCAAACGCGCGACTTTGACTTCACCAACGTGTTGACAAACGCGCAGGTGGGTGGAGATCCGCAAACACCGGTATTCAAGGCCAAGGCAGGCGAGAACGTTCGCTTCCGCGTCCTGAGTGCCAATGGACACATGCGTAATACGGTGTTCAACCTGCACGGACACTTCTGGCAGGAAGAGCCCTACACCAACAACTCCAAGGAGATTGGCAACAATCCTCTGTCAGAGCACAAGGGATCCCAGTACGGGATCGGACCTTCCTCTCACTATGAAATAAATCCGGTTAATGGCGCCGGTGGTGCTCGTCGTGTGACGGGCGACTACCTGTACAGAGACCAAATGTCCTTCAAATTCGACAGCGGACTTTGGGGCATCTTCCGCGTCACTCCCTGACGCTTAACCCCTCTTGCGTTAATTCGCAAAAGGGATCTTCAAGGAGTGCAGCTTGCCGCAAGCAGGCTGCACTCCTCTCCTACTAAAAGATCTTTGCAAACTGACTAACACGCAACACTCAGAGCCGGAAGCGGTTCTTGAGAAAGGAGAAGTTATGTATCTACGACTCCAACGCCCTTATCGCCACATATATTCGCTATTAGTACTGGTCGCTACATTATCGCTAATTGCTATTCCCTTCAGGTTCCCGACAATCCGCGCCTTGGCTCAGGATCAACTTCAACTGGTATCAGACCAACCTCTCAACCGATCCCAATTGAAAATGACAGAGCCGCGCGCCGCTTATGGCGCTCTGCCGCTCAGCTTCGAACTCAACCAGGGACAAACTGATGGCCAGGTTAAGTTTCTTGCACGCACTGCTGGTTATCTCCTGTTCCTGACTCCGACCGAGGTCGTTATGGCCCTGGAGAATCCGGCCGCTCAGAAGAAGGGGAAAGAGAATCAGGAATCTCGCAGATCAGCAGATGAGAGCGCTTCTCGGCCGCAACGGAAGATTCAAGAGGAACGAGTGTTCGCCGATGACAATGAGCCCCGGCCTCCGCGTTCGATCGTGCGGATGAAACTGGAAGGCGCGAACCCCTCGCCTGAAATTGAGGGGCTCGAACAGTTATCTACGACCACTAATTATTTCGCCGGGTCGGATCCATCCGGGTGGCGGACCGATATTCCCACCTTCAATCGCGTGCGTTACAGCCAGGTGTATCCTGGTATCGATATGGTCTATTACGGCGACCAGCGCCGGCTCGAGTATGACTTTGTCGTCACGCCCGGAACTGAGCCGAATGTTATCCAGATCGCTTTCGAGGGAATCAAAGGATATGAAGTTACTTATGAAGGCGATCTCGTGCTGCGTACTGCGCTGGGCGATATACGGCAGAGCAAGCCTGTCGCTTATCAAGAAGTAAATGGCGTCAAACAGGAAGTTTCTGCCGGCTACGTTCCCAAAGGCCTGGGCCGCGTAGGTTTTCAGCTCGGCGATTATGATTCGACACGCCCACTGATCATCGATCCGGTCCTGGTCTATTCCAGTTACCTGGGTGGCAGCGGCTTCGATCAGGGCTATGCGATTGCGGCTGACAATCTGGGTAACGCATACGTGACCGGGCGGACCGCGGCCATTGATTTTCCAACTACGCCGGGAGCATTTCAAACCAACTATGGCGGCGGCGACGCGTTTGTTGCAAAGCTCAATCCGGCGGGTACGGCGCTTGTCTATTCAACGTATCTCAACGGCGCAAGTGGTAATGGTATTGCGGTCGACCCGGACGGCAGCGCTTACGTTACCGGAGACGCATACACAATGAATTTTCCCACCACGGCTGGTGCTTTCCAGACTGTGCCTACGGGTTACGACGTCTTCATCACTAAATTAAATCCGGCGGGCTCCGCGCTCACATACTCAGCGCGCTTTGGCGGTAACCTCGATGATTTTGGCCGGGGCATCGCTGTTGATGCAGCCGGTAATGCATACATCACGGGTTGGACTGGCTGTCGATCCACGCCGTGCACCTTCCCCACCGTCAACGCCTTTCAACCGGAGTATGCGGGAGGAACCAACGACGCATTCGTGACGAAGATCGATAGCAACGGCTCGGCTCTGGTTTATTCCACCTACCTGGGAGGCGGAGACATTATTAACGCCACCGAGGATTGGGGCGAAGCGATCGCTGTCGACAACGCGGGCAGCGCCTACGTAACCGGCTATACGTTTTCCCCCGACTTTCCTATCACCATCGGCGCGTTCGATTCCACCCGAGCCGGGCTCGACGCCTTTATTACGAAGTTTACTCCTGGCGGCGCATCGGTTGAGTATTCGACATTTCTTGGTGGCCCCGGCCGTGAGCTCGGAATGGGCGTGGCCGTTGACGCGAGCGGCAACGCATACGTCACCGGAATAACTGAGTCATTCGACAACCCGTTCACCCCCATTTACGACGGTTTCCCCGTCACGCCCGGAGCTTTCCAAACTCGCGGCAGCTTCGACGCTTTTGTTACCAAGCTCAATCCGAAAGGTACTGGGCTGGTGTATTCGACTTATTTGGGGGGAACCCTGGGTGTTGATCGAGCATGGGCCATCGCCCTGGACGACACCGGCAACGCTTACATTACCGGCGACACAACGTCAGCTAACTTTCCAACCGTTAGCCCGATCCAGGCCAGATACGGTGGCGGATTGAGCGATGCATTCGTCACGAAATTGAATGCCTTGGGTTCCGCGCTTGTGTATTCGACATTTCTCGGCGGCGGTCTAACAGACGAAGGACGAGGCATTGCTCTTGGCGGAAATGGAGCAGCCTTTGCGACCGGCGACACAAGTTCAAACGATTTTCCGACGGCCAATGCTGTGCAACCTAACAATGGCGGCGGTTTGAATAATCACGACGATGCGTTTGTAGTGAAAATCGGGGATGGATTAACCGTGGCGCCGACACCAACGCCCACCCCAACACCTGGTCCTGGACCAACCCCAACTCCAACCCCAACCCCCGCGCCGGCGCTTTCATTGTTGACCGTTAATCCGGTCAGCGTTATGGGTGGCGCCTCCGCACTGGGAACGGTGAGTCTGAGCGCTGCGGCGCCAACTGGCGGCGCCATTGTCACGCTAAGCAGCAGCAATGGGGCGATTGCCTTTGCTCCACAGAGTGTGACCGTTGCGGCCGGTTCCCGCAGCGCCAGCTTTGACGTCCAAACCAATCCACTGAGCTCAACAACATCGGTGACGATTTCAGCGGCTTACATGGGGGTGGCAAAGACGGCACTTCTCACGGTCAACGCAATTGACTCGATTGCGATTCAACGCGCGGACTACTCCAGGTCCACCAACTTCTTGCGGGTCGAGGCCACGAGCACAGAGCCAACCGCGCTGCTGCGCGTCTATGTAACTGGAAGCGGCGCGTTGATGGGCGCGTTGAGTAATAATGGGGGCGGCAGCTTCAGTGGTTACTTGTCGTGGCCTAACAAACCGAAGAGCATCACTGTGCGAAGTAATTTCGGCGGTTCGGCTTCGAAACCGGTGACGGTGAGGTAAGTATCATTGAAGAAAAAGCTGCAGTGAAATATTCGGTAACGAAGGGCGGCCCGCGCCGCCCTTCCTCGATCAATGAGGTCCACAAAGAGAAACGGCCGACTTTGATTTCCTCGTGGTAAGGAAGGAGGGCATGCCCCCGCTCTTCCTCTATTAGCTCGGTCCATGATGAGAATGGGCGACTTTGATTTCTCGAGGTCGGGAAGGAGGGCATGCCCCCGCCCGAGCGCCAGCGGCGCGATTTTCTTCCGCTAACGCATCGTTAGACTAAAGTACTTTGGTTTAGAGAATCCTTATTTCGCATTGGGGCCGTTGCTCAGCCACTCGCGCCGTTCGCGCTCGTGCGGGGGCAAGCCCTCCTTCCCAACCTCGAGAAAATCCAGCCGCCAATCTTCTTCCATCAGTTTGATTGATGAAGAGTTTGGGCCCCGAGCTACTTCATCCTGCGAAATCTCCTCACCTCTTGCGTGAATTCACGCAGTCCTTTTCCAACGCTCGAGAATCAAGCTTGATTCATCCTGAGAATCCACCCGTGAATGTGATTCACGCTGAGACAGGGTGGCCATCTTTCTGGTCGAAAGCAGCCCTCGGCAATTGCATTCTCGCCATTTGGTACGCGGCGCCCGTGGGCACAATGTTTGCTCTGATATCCGGCACATCAGGAGATCTTTGAGAGTACAGCCGGGGGCTACTCTTCTGGTCCCTGATTGCGAGGCGCGATGCCTTAACAGATGAAGATAGATGAATGATTAAGATGAAGAAGTTGTTATAGAAACCAATTAGTCTTCTCCGCTCGTCGACTTCATTCCAGGCATCCGCGGTCTCTCACTGTGAGCTAGAGATTCGTTAACCGCTACTCACGAATCAGAACTAAACCCGGAAATGCTGTTAGCAGACTCGCATCATGCGAAACGCAACCTGGAAATCATGAATTCTTCAACCGCATCATCAACAGCTTTCCAAACGAGTGATTTGATACTTGCAAGCTTTCTGCGCTGCCGCGGGTTCGACATTTCCGCCCTAACGCGACAAGACGGAAAGACAAGTTTTGTTTTTGAAGATTCAACTCAGCTCCGCAACGCGGTGCTGGAATACGCCAACAACGGAAGTGTGGCAGTGCGCACTTTTTGCGGCACGATGAGAGACCTAAAGGCAATCACCAGATAAGAGATACGACGGAGGACGATGATGGACCAAAATATTATTCCGCAATTCAATCCTGCGCAGCTTGAGAGTAAGTCTGCACCATTGATGAAATTTGTGCGCTGTGTTCAGTCGATTTGCCTTTGTTTCCTGCTGGGCGCAGTGACGGTGCAAGCTCAGGAACCGATTCATGCAACCCCGAAAAAGCCGGTTACCGAAAGCTCAGCGGCGAAAGTGGCCTCTGTAACCACGCAGAAAATTGTAGAGCAGGGCATCGCCATCGAGTTCAGCATCGATCCGAATGATGAGAAGTCCAAGAGTGTCATTGCCGGCGAAGATGCGACAGTCAAATTCAAAGTCACTGACACGACCACCGGCACTCCCGTTAAAGGGCTGAATCTTTCCGCCTGGATAAGTATGCGACAGGGAGACACAACCGACCTCAAGCAATGCCGCGAGAAGGTCCAATCCTTCCTGGGGGCCAGCATGCGCGCACGCCCTGACGTCGATCTGAATTCTTATTACATCCTCGCACTTAATGGGAGTCCCGACATCTCCGTCATCGATCCTTTACTTGGTTTTGGAGGCAGCAAATTAATGGCCCTGGTCATGCTGACAAGCCCGGGCGAGGACTGGGTCTTGAGTCGCGATGGAGAACGACTCTTCGTGACTTTGCCGCTCGTCAATCAGGTCGCTGTGATCGAAACGCGTACCTGGAAGGTGTTGACTTACATCGACACTGGTGCGAAACCAAAAGACATTGCCTTGCAGCCCGACCAGCATTATCTGTGGGTGGCAAACGACGGCGATAAACCAGAAACCGGTGGGGTAACGGTGATCGACACTGCGACGCTAAAGGTGGCGGCTCAGATTTCCACCGGAGCCGGCCCGCACGAGATAGTTATTAGCACCGACAACCGCTTCGCGTTTGTTTCCAATAAAGCGAGCAGCACTGTTTCCATCATTGACGTGCGAAAGCTGGCGAAAACCAGCGACGTCAAGCTCAGCTCGCAACCTGGTTCGATGGCCTTGTCGGAATTGAGCAAAGCAGTCTATGTTGCAGGCGAGAGCGACGGAACCATCACGGTGATTGATGCGCAGAGCCAGCAAATCCTGACGCGGATGAAAGCGAAGCCGGGACTGCGGTCCATTCGTTTTACGCCTGATGGCCGGTATGGCTTCGGCATAAATACCAAAGAGAACACGCTGAACATTTTCGATGCCGCATCGAATCGCATGCTTCACGAAGTAGGAGTAGGCAAGGCCCCTGACCAAGTTGTTTTCAGCAACATCTTTGCGTTTGTCAGATCTTTGAATACCGAGAGCGTAGCCATGATCCGCCTGTCGACTTTGGCTAAGGATGTTGAAGTTACGGAATTTCCCGGTGGGCAAATCGCCCCCGGCAAGGCCTCGCCGCCGGTGCGCGCGGATTCGATGGTGCTGGCGCCTGAAGGAAACGCGGTCATCGTGGCAAATCCCGGAGACAAGGTCCTCTATTACTACACCGAGGGTATGGCCGCGCCGATGGGTGATTTCCAGAACTACCGGCGTGAGCCGAAGGGCGTGATGGTTGTCGATCGCAGCTTGCGCGAAACGCAGGCCGGAATTTACACCACCACGATCAAGCTGCCGGCGACCGGCAACTACGATGTGGCAATGTTGGCTGATTCGCCGCGTGTCACACACTGCTTCGAAGCGGTGGCAGGGACCAACCCGCTGCTGAAAGAAGAGCAAAAAGTCGCGCTGCGCATCGAGCACCTAATCAAGGACACGAAGTTCACGGCGAATCAGGATTTCCCGCTTCGTTTCAAACTCATCGACACCAAGACCAACCAGGCTAAGTCCGGTTTGGAAGATGTGCGGGTCTTGACATTCGCACCCGGCACTGTGCAGCGGCGCGACCTGGC